>JAFGED010000019.1 GCA_016931785.1 Anaerolineae bacterium | reverse complement strand
TTTCGCAACAACCCGGGCTATCAGGGTAGCGTGCTCGTCGTCGCGCTAACAATCCAGTGAAGCTCCCCGGCGCAAAGCGCCGGGGCTTCTTAAGGGAAAAGCCCTTGGGGGCTGCCGCTCCCAAATCCCCCGCTTTGCCATTCACCCCCACCGCAAGCGGTGGGGGTGAATGGCTTTTCCCCATAGAAGAACGATCGTATTCCCTGCCTTCGAGAGGGCGAGGGGATCGTTTCTCACTTCGTTGCCCTGCACGACTTACAGCCACAAGAGCCGACTCCCGGCGAACGGGAGTCGGCTTGGCTGTTTGTGGGTCAAAACTCGGGGTGTGATCTATGGCACGACGAGCTCCGACAGCACATGATCAGCCCTATCCCCCCCCCCACCGTGACCGTCTCGTCCCAAATATCGCCGCCACCCCCCGTCGAATCGGGGTTGCCGGTCGCGTACAAATCGTCCGTCACCAGCACCCGCAGGGTGAAGGTGCCTACGTCTGAATACAGAACGCCCGGCGAAAAGTTCACTGTGTGCGTCGCGCCAGGAGCGATACTCGGCAGCGTCTCATATCCGGCGGGGTTGGGCGGCCCCCAGCCGTAGTGCGGGATCAGCACCAGCTCGAAATCATTGGCCGCCGCTCCGCCCTGGTTCTGGATGGTGACATCCACGACGACCCAGCCGCCTGCCGCGGGGGTATTCGTACTGAGCGTCACGTCAGTGATCACCAAGCTCGGCCCCGACCCGCCACCGCCGGACGGTGTCTCCACCACCGCGGCCGTAGCGGGCACGGTCGACTCAGCCGGCGGGGATTCAGTCGCCTCACCGCCGGGACGAAAGGGGGGCACCGTATCCGGGGGCACGACCGTCGAACCGGCCCCAGGTGGGTTGCAGGCCAGAGCCGCGATCAACAACATCAACGTCGCAAAAACAAGCGTGCCCAAGCGCAGATTCTGTTTCTTCATAGCGATGCCTCCTCACGAGTGAGCGTTATGCCCCCAGTATACTCGCGCAGAGGATTGCGGCAAGAATACAGAACCCTCCGAAGCTTTAAGCGAACCGCAGATTCGCGCAGCCTCGGAGGGCAAGATCTAGATCGTATATCCCTCTCTAGGGATCCCTTATCACCAGCGGCAGGTACACTTGCTGTGGCCAGAACACCGTCACCGAGGCCGTGTCACTTACCACGCCGCTCTGCGCCAGGACGACATCCTCGTAGATGCCCACCTGTAGACCCGCCGTAAAGACGCCGGTGCTATCGATATCGCCGGCAGCGCTATCGGTCACAGACCAGGTCACGGCCGGGTCCAGGATCTTGTTGCCGTAGACATCCCAACCCGTGGCGCGGAAATCGACCTGCTCGCCCCCCACTGCATCCACCGGTTTGGGCAATACCGTCAGGCTGACGGGCGTCCCCGCAAGCACGGTGATGTTGCCCAGCGCAGCGTGGCTGAGCCCGCTGCTGTCATCGTATACCTCGACGCGGGCCGTATAGTCGCCGGCGACGGTATAGACGTGCGTGGCCGTCAACACCGTGTCGAACGCGGTGTCGAACTCGCCGTCGTTCTCCCAGTCCCAGCGTGCGGTGATGTTTCCATCACCCGCGGAGCCAGAGGCATCGAACGCAAAGCTCGTACCGGCGACGCCATAGGTCGGGCTGATCGTCAGCGTGGCCGTAGGCTGAGCCGTCACCGCCAGTTGAGCGCCTGGGGCCATGTCCGGCGTGCCAGCAGGCAGCACCACGATGGGGTACGAAATAGTGTCTGTGTACCAGGCGAAATCCCGTACCTCCAACGTGATCGTATAGATACCCGCCGTATTGACTGTCCTGGTGATGTACTTCTGGAAGCTGTACTCCGTCTCCCAGGTGCCGTCGCTGTTAAGATCCCAGCGCACCATCAACTCTCCGCGAGGCGTGCCGCCAGGCGCGTCGGTGCTGGGCCAGGCGTTGAACACGAACTCGTCCCCCTCCTCCCCCCAGCGATCGTCCACCGTAAAGCGCGCCGTGGGCGCTTCTGTATCGAGGGCGCTAAAGGTGCCATAGACATCGTACTCCACACCGCTGCGGCCATCGTGCCACACGGTGAGCGCCCGATCGAAAGCCTCGGAGTATACGATGGCCGGGTACCGCTGCCAGCCAATCTGGCGAATGATGATATCGTCAAAGGTCCCCACCACGGCCCCGGCAGACGTGACCCACCGCCCGCGGATATCGTATCCCGTCCCCTTGGAGGCGCTATCGCGGTCATCGTCCCACACCACGCGGTAGCGGTCCGCCGACTGGACATAGATGACAGCGGGGTGCAGTTGGTCGGTGGCCCCGGCCGCGCTGGAGATGATAAAGTCGCTGCCCAGCACGTTGCTGGCGGCCCCCACCCGCCGGCCGTAGATATCGGTGCCGGTAGTAGCCTCGGTGCGATAGTCGTACCACACCACCAGGTACTCGTTGGCGTTGTCGTTCCAGGCAATGGCGGGGAATCCTTGCGTATCGGCAGCCTGCCCGATGACGAACTCGGCGCCGACCTGCACGCCGATGGGGTCCACGCGCCGCCCCCAGATATCCCCCTGGTTGCCGGCCAGATTCTGCCACACGACCATGTACTCGTTGGTGATATCATTGTAGACGATGTCTGGATACGCCAGATTACTGGCCGAGGATGAAGCCGAGTAATAGACCGGCGCCACGTTGCCCTCGGCATCGAGATGGGCCGCCAGCACTTTGTATGTCCCGCCCGCTTCCTGCATATCGAAAACGACGATGTAATCGCCGTGGGAGACATTCGAGTTATAGGCCACGGCGGGACAGGCCTGTTTGCCGACGCCGGTATAGACCCGGCCTGAATCCAGCCCCGTCCCCAGGGCGCTGAGCCTCCTCCACTCGACGGTGTCGTCGTCACTATCAGACCAAACCACCAGGTACTCGTTGTCGATCGAATTATAGGCCACGTCCGGGTAAAGCTGGTCGCCGGCCTCCTGGCGAATGACAAAGTTGCTCCCCAGAGGGATGCCGTCCCTGTCGTAGCGCTGGCCATAGATATCGGCGTTCCCGTTCCGCTCGTCGGCCCACACCGCCAGGTACTCGTGGTAGCGGTGGTTGTAAGCCACGGCGGGATAGGTCTGCGAGAGGGATGCCGACGTGATGCCAAAATTGTGCCCCAGCAGCAGCCCCGGCCACCACACCCGCTGGCCGTAGACCTCCCCATCCTCACCGTTGTTGCGTTTGTCGTTCCACACCACCAAGTACTGATTCGAGTCGGTGCTATAGGCCACGGCTGGACGCATCTGGTCATCCGCGGCCCGCGAGATCGCAAACTCCCCCTGAGGGGCCTTGACGCCCCCGGCCCCCATACGCAGGCCATAGATATCGTAAATAGATTCATAGCCCGAATTACGATCGTCAGCCCACACCACCAGGTACTGGCGAACCGTGGGATTGTACACCACGTCAGATGACGTGATCTGCCCAAGCTTACTGGCGACGAAGAAATCGACAGCGGGATCGCTCTCATCCTCGGGTGTATCGGCGACATCTAGCAAGTCACCGTTACCATCCACCACCCGTCCGCGGAGATATTGGCTATGTGTCCACAACACCAGGTACTCGTCGGCTTGGGCGTGATGGGCCACGGCAACGTCGTTGGTCACCAGGGTGCCGGTATAGACGATGAAACCCGTTGTCGGATGTGACTCGTCCTCCGGCGTTCCCGGGTTATCCAGCAGGGTCCCATCGGCGTCCACTCGCTGACCATAGACGTGAGTTCCTCCATGAACGCCCTCATTGCCACCCCACACCACCAAGTATTCATCCCGCACACCGTTGTAGGCAACATCGGGATAGCCACGCCAGCCGGAATTGTATGGTGTGGCTATGTCGATCATGCCACCCAATAGGAAACCATCGGCATCCACTAGCTGCCCTCTGATTTCCTTCCTCCCAGTCCCCGAATCCGTCCCCTCCCAGGCAACCAGGTACTCGTCGGTCACAGGGTTGTACGCCACACTCGGGTCTCTTCCAAGCTCGTCCGAGGGCGAAACGGCAAAACTCACGCCGGGGTCCGCCTCATCCTCCGACGTCGAGGCGTTATCCAACAAGCTGCCATCGGCGCCCACCCGCTGACCGCGCACCTGGTCGGTCTCATCATCGAACCACACGACCAGGTACTCGCCGGCCGCCGGGCTGTAGGCCACACTGGCATCAAACCTCCTATCATCACCTGTGGATATATCAAATGGTTCCCCCTGGGGCACCCCCTGGGCCGAGTAGATGCGACCGCGGATATACATCTGGGTCGCACCAAAAAAGTCCTCATCCAAGGTATACCACACGACCAAATATTCGTCATCGTCCTCGTTCCAGGTTATGGCTGCCCCCGCCTCGTCGAGGCCCTCGGCAGAGACGAGGAAATCCCCACCATCGGCAAACCCGCCGGTCGGTTGAGGTACCGACGCGGCATCTGCCATCGTAGCCGTGTCCACAGCCAAAGGCACGGCAGGCTGCGCCGTCTGCGCCAGCACGTACCCCGTGCCGAGCAACAACACCAGCACGATCATCCCAACAATGAGCATTTTTCGCTTTATCACGTGAGCACCTCCCCATTGAAATACATACCAGATCCTTGGATCGACACACACAACACGCGCCTATCATCTATTATGATAGCCCTGGCATCCCGTTGCCTGATATTTAGCCAACAGTTAGCCAACAATCAAGTTGTCTGGTGGAGAAAGTAAGACCTTCCAGGTCTCGGAGACCTGGAAGGTCTATGCAGCCAGCTTGTATCCTCGACCGCGCACGGTGAGGATCAGCACGGGGTTGCGGGGATCGGGCTCCAGCTTCTCACGCAGCCGCTTGACCAGGCTCTCGACCTGGTAATCGTCCGCAGGCGCCTCGTATTCCGGCCAAACCACGACGGCGACCCCCCGCTTGCTGCACGGCTGGCCGGCGTTTTGGCGGAGCAGGTCGAAGAGCGCCCGCTCTTTTGGGGAAAGGGAGACCGGCTCCCGATTGACCCACACCTCACCGCCGACCTTGTCGACGACGAGCAGGGGAAACTCGTCATCACGCAGGGTGGCCTCGGGATCGTGGAAGGTAAAGGTGGCGCTGGCGACGGCAATCTCGTCGCCATCACGCAGGGGCTGTGGCACGGCAATTCGCCGCCCGTTGAGCAGCGTGCCGTTGGCGCTATCCAGGTCGTGCAGGGTGCAGAACTCGCCATCCCAGCGCACCTCGGCGTGACGGCGGGAGGCGCGCTGATCGGGGATGAAGATATCGCACTTGTGAGAACGCCCCAGCGTGATGCCCGAGGCGGAGACGGAAAATCGCCGCCCGGCACCATCTATCAGGTAGGGCGCGTTGCCCGTCAAGGGGCTTCCTCGTAGGTGATGCGCAGCGCGGGCCGGTCGGCGGGGGCGGGCTGTTCGCTCAAGTAAACCCAGTGATGCGCCCAGTTGTGGCTGTCCTCCGACATCATGATGACCACGCCATAGTTGGGCTCGCCGCGCCCGTGCCAGAACTCCAGCGCACGGGTAACGTCCAAAATCAGGCCCCCCTCATCGGACATCGGCACGATATCGAGGGGAATCTGGTCATAGTCGATGCCAGCGGCCAGGCCCGGCGCGCTCCAGGGCTTGTTGTAGGTCGCCTCGGCTGCCTCCCACGCCGTCAGCACGCGGTAGGCCACCGCCACACCGGGAAACACCTCCTCGCCCCACAACTCCACCTTCAGCGCCAGCGTGGCCGAGATAACCTCCGCTCCCTCCGGCAGGTCAGCAAGATCAAAGCGCAGCAGGATGCGATCGGGCGTGAGCGGCCCCTGCAAGTGCACCAGGTCGAAATCGTGAAACACATCGTCGGGCACATCGGGGTTGATCCAGGTATCCTCGACCACCCTTGGACCTGCGATCTCCAGCACAGTCGGGCCCGGCGCGGGTTCGGGTGTGGTCGTCGGATTGGACGTGGCGGTGGGAACGGCAGTCGGGGTTGGTGAGGGTGTGAGCATTCCCAGGTACCCCGCTACCCAGGAGAGGCGGGGCGCAAGCAAAAGGGCGCCGCCCACGATGCAGACGGCAACCACTATCCCCGTCACACGCAGGATAGCGCGTCCGCTCGGAGAGCGCAGACCATCGACAGGCCCTTTTAACGGATTGCGCCGAGCCCTGGCTTCCCCCGAGTCCATCTCATCTGCCTGCGCCGCCTTGTGCAATGCTTCGTGCAATGCACACCCCATCTCACCCGCCGTCTGGTAGCGGTTATCCGGCTCCTTTGCCATCGCCTTGAGGATCACACGCTCGACCGCCTCCGGCAGATCGGGCCGCAGCGAGCGCGGCGAGGGCAACGGCGAGGAGATATGCTTGAGGATCACAGCATAGGGTGTATCGGCGTCGAAGGGCACGCGCCCGGTGCAGAGCTGGTACAGCAACACACCCAGGGCATAGATATCGGAGCGTGCGTCGCCGGTCTCCCCCTTGCATTGCTCCGGCGACATGTAGGCCGGGGTGCCCAGCGTGCCGCCGCTCTCCGTGATCGCCGTAGAGCCCTCCAGCATGCGCGCGATGCCAAAGTCGGTCAACACAGGGCGATCATCGTCGGTCAGGATGACATTGGACGGCTTGACGTCGCGGTGCACCAACCCCTGGCGATGGGCGTGGTCCAGCGCGTCAGCCAGTGCCCCGACGATGCGCACCGCCTCCTGCAGATCCATCAACACGCCCTGGCAGTCCAGGTCACGCAGCAGAGTCTTGAGGCTGCGCCCCCCCAGGTTCTCCATCACCAGGAAGGCCACGCCCCCGGCAGCGTCAAAATCGTACACGCGGACGATGTACGGGTGCTCCAACGTCGCCACGGCGCGTGCCTCCCGCTGAAAACGCGCGACAAAGTCGTCATCGCCGAGCAGATGGGGATGCAGCACCTTGACGGCCACGTACCGGTCGAGATCGGGTTGATAGGCCCGGTACACCTGCGCCATGCCCCCCTGCCCGACCTTCTCGACCAGGCGGTACTTGCCGAGCGTAGTGCCAGAAAGGTCGAATACACCGACGGGTTGATTGTTTTCACCTGTCATCAAAGAGCGCCCCTCACTATCGATGTGCCATCCCTCACAGGAAGTATACCCACGAAAAGAGAATTGGACAAGGGGTGACGTTTCCCCGTAGGGGAAACACTGCCCCTGCTTCTTCATTTCGCCCGTTTGGTATACAATGAGGCCATGCAGCGCGATCGAGGGTACTGGATGCGCCTGATACGCTTCGCGGCAGTGGCGCTCGTCGCGGGACTGACGACCGCTTACGTCGGGAGCGCGGTGTTGAGCGGCGCCGCCTACGCCCACGCCCTCACCCATCCCGGCTGCGGCAATACGGGCAACACGCCGGAGGACGTGGGCATCGCAGGCGCACGAGACGTCATCTACCCGACTCACGACGGGATGATCCTGCGAGCCTGGTACCTCGCGCCGCAAAACGGCGTGGTCATCATCCTCCTGCCGGGCCTGGGCGGCGGCAGGGATGGCATGCTGCGCGAGGGGGCCATCCTGGCCCGCTACGGCTACGGCCTGCTGATGACGGAGATGCGCTCCTGCGCCCACCCAGAGGGCCAGACCACGTTGGGGTACTACGAATCGGAGGATTTGAAAGAGGCGGCGACCTGGGTGCTCGACCAGCCGGGTGTGGAGCACGTGGGCGTGCTGGGCTATTCGCTGGGCGGGATAACGGCCACGATGGGCTCCGCAAAAGACGAGCGCATTGAAGCGGTGGTGGCCGAGGGCGGCTTCTACGATCTGGCCGCCGACGTCACTAACGAGGGAGGTACAAAATCTTTGTGGGAGAGAATCATGTTTCAGACGATCCTCATCTGTTTCCAACTGGAGACAGGCGTGAACGCCTACGACGTCAGCCCTATATCCGTCATCGACCGCATCAGCCCGCGGCCGCTGCTGCTGATCTATGGCGAGCTAGAGACCGGCGAGGCGCACCCACAGGAGCAATTGGCTCGGGCGGGCGAGCCGAAGGACCTGTGGATCGTCCCCGACGCGTGGCACGGCGGCTACCTGGACGTCGCCGCCGAGGAGTGGGAGCAGCGGGTAGTGGCGTTTTTCGATAGCGCGTTTGAGTTGCCTGAGGAGTGACAGGGTGGATCTAATCATCGTCGAATCACCGACCAAAGCCAAGGCCCTGCGCGGGTTCCTGGGGCGCGGCTACCGCGTGCTGGCCTCGATGGGCCACGTGCGCGACCTGCCGCCCAAGCAGCTCGGCGTGGACGTGGAGCACGACTTTCGCCCCACCTACCACCAGATCAAGAAAGCCGCCAAGACGCTCAAGCAGATCAAGGATACCGCCCAGGAAGCTGGCACCATCATCCTGGCCACCGACCCCGACCGTGAGGGGGAGGCCATCGCCTGGCATGTGACCCAGGCGATCAAGGCCGCCCTCAAGGGCAAATCCCTGCGCCGCGTCACCTTCCACGAGATCACACCCCAGGCTGTCCAAGCGGCCCTCGCCGCTCCAGGTGAAATGGACATGGACCTGGTAAACGCCCAGCAGGCCCGCCGCGTGCTGGATCGGCTGGTCGGGTACCAGGTGAGTCCCGTCTTGTGGAAGGCCATCCGCGGTCGCAAGGGGCTCTCCGCCGGGCGGGTGCAGACGGTAGCCCTGCGCCTGGTCGTCGAGCGGGATCGAGAGATCGAGGCGTTCGTACCGCAGGAATATTGGACGCTGGACGCGGAACTCTCGAAGGTGAACGATGAGGAGCGCCGCTTCCGCGCCCGCCTGTTCCGCATCGGCAAGGAAAAACCGAACCTCAAAACCGAGGCCGACGCGCTCGCCATCGTCGACGCGCTGGAGGGAGCCGACTGGCGCGTGCTCAAGGTCAAAAAACAGCACAAGACCCGCCATCCTTACCCGCCATACACCACCAGCACGCTCCAGCAGGATGGGGCCAACCGCCTCGGCTGGCCCGCCGCCAAGACGATGAAGGTCGCCCAGGAACTCTACGAGGGCGTGGCGCTGCCCGATGAGGGCACAGTGGGTCTGATCACCTACATGCGCACCGACTCGACCCACGTGGCCGAGCCGGCCCAGCAGGAGGCGCGCGAGGTCATCGCCTGCTTCTGGGGCGACGAGTACCTGCCGGAGAGACCGCCCACCTACAAGACGCGGGCCAAGGTAGCCCAAGAGGCCCACGAGGCAATCCGGCCCACGTCGTCGCTGCGAACGCCCAAAGACCTGCGCCCCCATCTCACACCCGACCAGGCCAAGCTGTACGAGCTGATCTGGCGGCGCTTTATCGCCAGCCAGATGAGGCCCGCTGTCTACAACGTGACCACGGTCGACGTCGCCACCGCTCGCGACGGCCAGGATCTGCCCTACCTCTTTCGCGCCAGCGGCCGGGAGTTGCTCTTCGAGGGCTTTTTGAAAGTGTACGAGGTGCACGACGAAAAACCCTCCGATGAAGACGGCACCGCCGACCAAGTGCTCCCACCGCTGAGCGATGGGGAGCCGCTGGTGCTGCACGGCCTCTACCCCGAGCAGCACTTTACCAAGCCGCCGCCCCACTTCACCGAGGCCAGCCTGATCAAGGAGATGGAAAAGCAGGGCATCGGGCGGCCCAGCACCTACGCCTCCATCGTGCGCACCATCCTGCAGCGCGAGTACGTCGAGCGGCAGGGCAAATCGCTCCTGGCGACCGAGCTGGGCTACGTGGTGTGCGACTTTTTGGTCGCACAGTTTCCCGACCTGTTCGCCGTGAGTTTCACGGCCAAGATGGAGGACGACCTGGATGGCATCGCTCGCGGCGAGCGCGGCTGGGTAGAGACGCTGCACGCGTTTTACACGCCCTTCTCAGAGGCGCTGGGGCAGGCTCAGGAGACTGCTCAAGCGCAGACCATAAGCGTGCCTGTGGGCGAGCGCAAGCGAAAAGCCAGTGACCCCGCCCCCCTAACCGGCGAGACCTGCCCCGAATGCGGCGGCGCGGTGCTGCTGCGCCAGGGCAAATACGGCCGCTTTCGCGCCTGCTCCAACTTTCCAAAGTGTAAGTGGAAGGCGCCGGTCGTAGTCGGAACGTGCCCCAAGTGCGGCGGCGACCTGGTGGAGCGCAAGGGAAAGCGCGGCGTATTCTGGGGCTGTGCCAACTATCCAACGTGCACGCACACGCAAGAGCCTGCCTAGCAGGCCAATAATGGACAAGTTGAGCTTCAGACCATTTCATCCAGACGACCTGTCTGCCTGCGCAAAATTCGCGGCAGATGCCTGGCCCGCCGTCTCCGTCTTGGTGCCGGGGCAAGATGTGGTAAAATTGATGCACGGCTACGTCGAGCTCGCCCGCTTGCCCTCCACCTGGCTGGAGGTGGCGTGCGTCTCAGGTAGAACCGTCGGTCTGCTCTTTGGAAGGGTAAACTCAAACTGTACGCCAGCGAGCGAGCTAAGGATGCTCTTCTCCAGTTTAGGGTTAGGCTGCAAGGCCATTCGTGGCCAGTACGGGAGGCTCCAGAAACCCCTGACGCTCCTCAGGAAGGGCGTTGCGACGGGCGCTCTGGTCAAAAGACACTCACCCGAGGCCGACGCCGTCGTCGAGCTTTTCGTGGTAGATTCCGAACACAGCGGCAGAGGCATTGGCCGGGCTTTGATGGATCGATTCGTGACCGCCGCAAAGCGCAAGGGGGCGCGCGTGATTGCCCTGCACACGGATCAGTCGTGCAACTGGCGATTTTATGAGAAGTACGGGTTCAAAAGACGGAGCGCCTTCACCGAAATCGTGAGCTCGTACCTGGAGGGCCAAAACGTGGAGGGATACATCTACGTGATAGAGACGGACGACTTGACGGTTGGTTTGGAGCGCCGATGAAGGTATGAGCCAGCCGCTTGCATTCATCGTCGACGACCACGGCGACTCAGCCATCATCTTCTCCGAGGCGATGCGGATCGCCGGATTTGCGATCGAGATCATCCAATCCGGCAGCGAGGCCCTCGCACGCCTGGAAGAGACGTCGCCGGATGTGGTGGTATTGGACCTGTGCCTGCCCGGCGTCGCAGGCACGGAAATCCTGCGACGTATCCGCATCGACGAACGGCTGGCGAACGCCCACGTGATCGTCGTCAGCGCCGACCCGATCCTAGCCGGCGACACCTTGGACCTGGCCGATCAGGTCCTCATCAAGCCCATCGGCTTCCTCTGGCTGCGCGACCTGGCCCTGAAGCTGGCGGGCAAGTCCAGCGCAAAGCAGGATCAATAACGTGGATGGCGATCTATAAAAATAGCCCGTCCAGGCTATTGACTCTCCAGGCATGTTGTAGTATCATTATGGCAGTTACCCTCCTTTCGCAAGGAACTGCCCGGCACCCGCCGGGCAGTTCCTTTTACCGTTACATCAGGCCTCGTCTTCGGAGGGATCGTCCTCCATGGATTCCGCCAAGCTGATCTGCACGCGCGCCTCTACAGACCCCGCGCGCCTCCTGGCCTCCTCCAGGGTCGGTCCATATGCATAGATATCGATCCTGCACCCGCCTGCCCCCTGGACCGTGGCAATCTTCCACCTGCGTTCATGTTCCGCTTCATTACCCGCAGCGTTGTCCATAGATCCCCCTCCGCCGACCCACGCAGCACCCATCCCATCAAAAACAACCATCACATGTGGATAGTCGCCGCGCCGGGGGAAAAAGGGTCGGGCAAGTCAAGAACGGCAGACAGTAACTACTCAGCCTGCTTCGCGGCTGCCTTTCGCGACAAAAAGGGAGAGATGGGGTGCGAGGGCGGCGAAGCCGCCCTCGCACCCCATCTCTCCCTTTTTCGAGCGAGGGCCACTACTCGGGCGAACAGCCCGAGTAGATACGACAGGCAAAACAAAACAGCCGGCACCGACGGCGCCGACTGTTTTCGTTGTGAGGTGGGCCGGGTAGGACTCGAACCTACGAAGGCTGAGCCAGCGGATTTACAGTCCGCCCCCTTTGCCGCTCGGGACACCGACCCAGGATACCTTGTTACAACATCGGCCAGCATTTTACCATCAATTGTCATTTCTGCCAACCTCTAGCCCTGCGATGGGGCTATACCTCGCGTGCTGCCGTTGAAGCTCGTCAACGTTAAAAACTGCGTAATACTCAACCGTCACGGCTACGCTGCTATGACCCAGGATATTTGACAGTGTGCCTAAGTCGCCGCCTCTGGTCAAGTATGCTCTGGCGAAAGCGTGACGGAAAGCGTGAGGATTCACCGGCCCTTTACACCCGGCTTGCTCGCCACGCGCCACAAGCATATTATACACACCGCTGGGCGTCAACCGCTGGCAACCGCCCTTGAACGACACCCACACCCCAGGACCACGATCACCGGGCCGCACCTGGAGCCAGGTCGCCAACGCCCGCGCCGTTGACTCCTGAAAGAACACAAACCGGGGTTTACCTCGCTTCTCAGTCACCAGCGCCCGCCGTCGTTCCAGGTCGAGGGCGTCAAGCTCCAAACCGCACAAGCCGCCGACTCTGCACCCGGTATCAGCCAGGAAAAGGATTATGGCGCGGTCGCGTAGGTCGAGCACGTCGCCCGCCTCGGTGGTCTTGAGTAGTGCTACAAAGTCGCCCCACTCGATGCCCTTCGGTGTCTCGCGTTTCGGTGCTGGTGTTTGGATTCGCCGCGCTGGGTTCTCCGTGATTATCCCTTCGGCCTCGGCAAAGTTCCACAGCCGCTTGATTGCCCGCACCCTTGACTTGATCGTAAACTCTGACAATCCCTTGTCACGCTGGCCAGCCAGGAAGCGCCGCAGGTCGTCAACCGTCACGGCCTCGATGAGAGGATCACCCAGGGCGCGCACAAGATGCCCCAGCTTTTCACGATACGCCTGTATCGTTCGCGGGGATCGCCCTTCGGCTCTAGTGGCTATTGCCAATTTGTCGATTGCGTCAGATAGTCTCATTGTCCCTCAAGGGTCGGGCAGCGCCCAGCAGCAGGCGGCGGCCACAACTGCCGGGCGTGCCCGTCGATCACTTGTTAATCCTTGCCCCTCCCCTCCCCACCGGGGCGGGATTTCGTCACCAGCGCCCCGGTAGGATATGCCGCCCTTGCTCTGGTGGCCAGCGCCGGCGGTCTGCTAGGAGGATGACTACAAGCAGGAAAAGGGCCGCGCCCTCGCCGGGCTGCTCGTTGTCAACCGTCTTGGTGCTCCCGGCTCAACAGGTCAAGACGGTATTTTGTCAAGGTTTCACGTTCTCAACACGCGCCCGCGATTGCGCCAAGGTTAATGATTCGGCCATCGTTTCAGATGGATCGGGTTTCTTGCCCGCTGCCATCATACAGCAAATCTTCACCCGATAGGCTAGTATGCCACTCATTGCACCCAACACATTAGGAGTAAAGATCGTGTGATATTCACCGACTAGGCTGCCCTGATATGCCTGCTCCCCGCGCCGCATCACAGCAGCAAGCGCCGCCCACTTTTCGGCGTCTAGGGGGTCTTTGTCCAGCTCGGCGGCCAAGTCCTCTACTTCGCCCAAGGCCGCTTTCAGCTCTGCCCAGGCTGCTTCTTTGCGCGCCTGTTCTGCGTCTGCACGCGCTCGCTCTATGTCGGCCTCGCAATCAGCCAAGGCAGCGCGGTCAATCTTGATGCCATCCTGTAGCGCCTGTGCCCGGTCCTGCAACTTGCCCACAGCTTGACGCGCCTTGTCGTCACCGCGTCCGGCCTTTGCGCGCAGTATCTCCAGCTCGGCCAGCGCGCCGGCGTGGTCCTGCTCGGTCCTCTCCAGCCGGGAGCGGATCGCCTCAGCCTCGGATTGTAGCGCCTCTAGTCGTTTGTCTTGCTTGCTCATAGCCCCACCTTTGCCCGGATTCGGGCGCGTTCCTCCGGCGTCAGCGCGTCAAACTGCTTTTGACGTATTTCGTCAAGACTCGTGCCGCATAGCTTCAGCGTCACGGCCAGCAGATCACCGTCAATGCGCTTTAGCCGCTTCAGCCGTGCCCGCTCCCCCGGCTCCATCCCTTCCCACACGCGGTTAAAGTCCAGCAGGCCCAGCGGTTGCGCCGCGCCCTCCGGGAGCACGCCGGCGCGGGTCGAAGCCTCCAAGATGAAGCCTACCAAAGTGCGCGCACTTGTGGCGGTCAAGGTGTCCTCTGCCTTAGCCGCTTCCTCGGCGGCCTCCCGCTGGGCTTTGGCCGCCTCTTTGCCTTTCCGTAAAGTGTTATGAGTGAACGTCATTTCTAGCCTCCTAGTATGTCTTTGTGTGAGTACGCGCCTACTCACCGCCGTACCCTGCCCGATACTCCACGCTTTTCACGTCGCCGGCGGATCGCGGCGCTTGCGTCCTGCCTGCGTCGTGTACTCTGATACAAACTGCCACGTACCACCGCCACCGATGCCCCCCTTTGTGCCGTCAACGCGCCAAAGTTGGCCATACTCAGCGCCACGGCCAGGTCATCGCCGGCGCGCTTCTCGATTCGATAGCCTCTCAACGTTTCCTTGCCCGCCGCCTTGCGGATCGCCTCGCGCAGCGCAGGGCTTGCGAACGTCGCCAGCGTGCCCGCCGTGATAGCATCGTAAAGGGCTTGATCGGCCTCGGTTCGCTGGGCCGTCTGTGGCATTTCGATCACGTTGACGCCCGCCTTTTGTAGCCGGTTGGCAATGCTGGCAAATTGCCAGGGGTCAAACCGGCATTCTCTGACGTTGTGCTCCCGATGCAAGCGCAGCACTTCGGCTCCGATTGTCTCGTCGAGGTCCACCCCACCGGCCAGCTTTGCGAGTAGCGCCGGCTTCCATTCCCGCACAAGGGCCAGCTCTACCCGCTGGCGCGCCTCGCTCCAAGCGCAACCCACGAGGGCTACACTGTCGCGCTTTGTGCCGGCATCACAACCCAGGTATAGCGGGCGGCGGTCGCCCGGTACAACCGGCTTGCAGTCAACCGACAAGAGGGCGTCCCATAGCTCGATGGGGATAAAGCGGGATTCGCCGCTTGCCCTCAAATTCAGATGCAACCGCGAATAAGTCCCGGCGCGTAAACTTTCGCCCTGCTCGCGGTAGTATGCCTCCCGGTCCTCTGCCGTGCCCCGGAAGCACCGCCGCTGTGCTTCCTCGCCCTCGATGTGGAACAACAGCAAGCCGCCTGCCTTGTAGATGGGCCAGTCATCGGACACCCGCTCACCGGCAAGGCCACGGTCAACCAGGTCGTGCCAGGTATTTGACTCGTCCTCCCAGCCGGCGTAACTGTCGGCAATCCGCAGCGCCGGCAACCCGTAAAATCGGCCAGGCGGCGGGGTCAATTCCTCCCACAACCTAACGCCGCCCTCGTAGATGATCGCCCACGCCTCGGTGTGCGATGCCGTCAAGTGATTCGAGCCAGCGGCCCCGGCGTAGTCGGTGGCCAGCGCCTCAAGCGTGCTCCCGGTCGGCCCAAACGTCAGCTTCGTCTTTGTGACTGTGACGTGCTGCCTTAGCAGGGGATGCCGCCTGACCATCGCGGCCACTTCTGCGAATTGTCGCCCGGCGCTCTGGTCGAGGTCATTAGCCGCGCAATAGTGCTCACCGGGCAGCGCCAGCCAGCGCCAGGCCGTCAGCACCGCATCAAGCAGCGTTTTGCCGGTCTTTTTGATGTTGGAAACGCCCAGCGTCGTGATGACTTCCCGCAGCTCCCACCACGCACCCAGCGCCGCCCGCTGCCACGGCTCCAACTGGATCGGCGCGCCGTCGATGCCCACCCAGCCGAAACGGTGTTCAGCCCAGGCGACCGGCCCCAATTCGCACCATTCCCTGACTAACCTGCCAAAGTCCATCACGCGCCGCCTTTCGCATCTTTCGCCGCCGCCATCGCGTCGAGGATCAAGCCGTCATCACCCTGGGCGCTTTCCTTGCGTGCCGACTCCCACGCCCGCAGCGATGCCCCGGCCAGCCATCCAAACCGCTTGACGTACTTGTCTAGCATCTCCAGGTTGCCCTGATCGGCTACGGCTTGTATCGCGTTCCAGTATAGGTCAGTCGCCGCTTGTAACCTCGCAGCATTGCGGATCACCAGCGCCGGGCGGCCTTTGGTGTCTAGCTCGGTGTATACATCGGCCTCTGCCTGGGCTGCCAGTCCTGTTAGTGGCTCGCCCCTCTGGATCGCCTTAACTGCCGACTCCCCGCCGTGCCGCAAATTGGCGCGGTTGCCCTCGGTGAATTGCCCCTTTTCGTCGTGGTTTTGGTCGGTTTCCTGGGTCACTTTGCCCCTAAATAGCGCCTGTAATCTGCCTTTTGAGAAGCTATGTAATAATGCGCTCTCAGAATGGGATTTCGTCTTGTACCGCTGGCCCCTCCGCTGGTGGCTCCCCACCGTTGGGACCGTGGGGCCTCGGCTCCCGCTGGGCGTGCTCTTGCTGGCCGTCGTCGCCCTGGGGATCGCCGCCGCCGATAAACTCAACCGATTGCGCCGTTACCTCAAACGATGCCCGTGCTTGGCCATCGTTCCCGGTCCAAACACGCGGGCCGCCGTTGTCGTCAGCCTGTAGCCTGCCCTGTACCACCACACCGCGCCCCTTGGCCAAGTATTGATTGCATACCTCGCCCAAGCGCCGCCAAGCTGTCACCCTAAACCACACCACACCGGCGCGCTTGTCGCCGTTGTCGACCACTGAAAAGCTACAAACCGGCGTGCCGTCTGGTAAGTATCTCATTTCGGGATCGCGTCCCAGGTTTCCCGCTATGACTAGATTGTGCATTTCTGCCTCCTAGAATTGCCTTGTTTTAGTTTCCGATTATTTAACTAAATCGGAAGCTATGACTTGTCCTCTCATTGGTTCCGGTTGAGGTCCAATGTCAAGCCAAATTTCTTTGCCTTGTCCAAGACCACCCGCCAATGCTGAGTTACCGCAGCTCGTGAAAGTCCCAGCCCCTCAGCTATCCACTCCTGACGCCAGCCCAAAACAAAATACATTATCAAAATACAGGACTGACGGTAAGTTAGGGTCCGGCAAAAGCGGGACAACTCGCGGGCTTCCTCTAGTGGCATTTCTAAATGTGCCAGAAAGGGGAGCATACCCATAAAATCGGGCTCGCTTCTCACCGGGTCATTGTGGTCCTTTACGCGGTTCCACCAATCACGCGCCGCCTCCAAGGGTGTAGTAGTAGTAGTGCTTTCCAGGTCGAGCCACTGTGGGGGGGGTACTGTGCCGATGATATGATTTGCCACGCGATAGATTTCGTTTAGGGATTCATCGCTATAGGGCGCATTGGGCAAAAGCAGGCCCCCACCAGGCCCTACACTAAACGCCATTGCACCCGGATCGGTCACAATGTCGTCACCCTTTGCCGGTAGGTCCTCGCTCGGATCGGCGCGCAAACCCGCCGGTATCTCATAGCGCCGCGCCTGCCTTTGAGCGTTTGCCCAATTGTCGCTATCCCTGACTAGCACCTGTAACCACTCCGGCCACGCCCCACGCTGGTTGCCGTAATACTCGCGGCATTTCTCGCACAAGTCCAGTGTCGGGCTTTTTGGCCCCGTGCAACTTGGGCAGCACGTCGGGGCGAAGTCGCCGCCCGTGTGTTCCAGTTCCCTTTCGTCAAGATCATCTCTTGCCATCGCTTCCCCCAGCTTGTTTTAACTTGATTCTACGTCTACCCTCTCCCCTTGTCTAGCTGTGCGCCCTGCCTGGTGGCTGCCATCATTTGAGCACTCGCTCAACCGAGTCTAGAGTATGACGGGACCACGCCCAGGCGGGGCGGCGCGGTAGGGTTTTGCCCAATTTGTGTATAGTGTGTATAGTTGGTGTATGCCTTTTTGGGTTTTCCCTATAGGGTTTTTGGTTTTGATTATCCTAGAAAAGCCTACACCAACTATACACACTATACACGGTCAAGCCTCCCCATTGTGGGCTAAGAGGCCCACGCCATAGTAGACATTGCCTCGGTTGGTGCGTTCTTTGTCAAAGCCGCGCTCTGCCAACTGCCGCCCAAAGCGCGTGCCACTGACGGCGCGCTCCCCGTTTCCCTCGCACCACTCCGAATAGGCTAGGTATAACTCGCTCGCTCCTGCCTGGGCTTTGTCGTCGATCACACAACAGTCATCGAGGAAACCGCCTAGCCTGTCCATTTCGGCGCGGTATTCCTTTGTCGCCTCTCTAACCTCTTCCGGCGCGCCAAGTCCTACCCGCTGCCATTCCAGACACCCACGCACAGCCCAAGCAAGAATGCCGGGCAGCTCTGCGCGCAACTTGCGCCCGAGGTCGCGGTCCTGGTCCTCTGGCGGTATCGTAACGGTGAAGGGAATAAGCCGGATTCGCCGCCAGATCGCGTTATCTGTGCCGTAGATCGCGGGCTTGTGATTCGTCGCCAGCCACGCCTTAAACTCCGGCACAAACTCAAACCATTCGGCGTGTAGAAAACGCGCCGCCAGCGGATCGCCGCCGGTCATCTGTTTCACCAATGACTCTGCCAGCCGTTGCCCTTCTTCGGCCTCAGACGCCGTTACCAGGCGCGCACCTTTCAGCCGCGCTATGTCGTTGGGGATGGTCTGCCCCCGCTTTATCATCAGCGTGTCAACCGGCGTTTGCTGGGCATAGTCACCCAGCAGGCCACGCACCGCCTCGGTGAACGTGCTTTTTCCGTTGGCCCCGGTCCCATAGAGGATAAAGAGGCATTGCTCTCTGGTGCTGCCCGTGAGACTGTATCCCACAGCCCGGCACAAGAAGTCGATCAGTTCTTGATTGCCGGCCAGCACCCGGTCAAGGAATGCCGCCCAGGTTGGCGCTTGTGCGTCCGGGTCGAAGTCCACCGGGGCCAGTCGTGTTATGAGGTCGTCGCGTCGATGGGGGAGAAGCTCGCCCGTTCTGAGGTCGAGCGTGCCGTTATTCACGGTCAGCCGCCAGCGGTCACGGTCGAAGTCTCCAGGGCGAACGACTACGGCCAACTCGCTTTGAGCCATCGCCGCCATTGCCGTTATGCGCTGCTTGTTCTCAGAGGCCAGCGCGTGCTTGTATAGCGCCTTGCGGCGGTCATCATCTTGGCAATCGCGGGCCTCGTCATAGATCGCTTGCACCGTGTCTTTTGCGCGCCGCTCGATCGCGCCGGTTTCGTCCTTCTCCCAGCGCCGGCCATCCCACACGAACCAACCGCCCAGGCGGTCGCAATACCGGAGGTTTGCACCGTGCCGGGCTACAAGCCGCCGCCCGTTTCCTACGTCCGTCAAGTGGATCGCTTGAGCGGTCGCCGCCGCCTGCCCCGGCTCTGGCAAAAAACTGTTTTTTCTGCCGGGCGTGTAAAACTCGGTCGCATCGCCCAGCGCCTTGTCGATGGTCGCCTGCCCGTAGGTCCTGCCGTCGGAATAGTGGCCTTTGTCCCACTTGTCACGCATCAGCCCCGATTGTCTGAATAGGCGGTCAACCCGGTCGGGATCACCGCCGGTCCAGAACACCAGCACATTACACAATGCTAGATCGGCCTCGCTCTGCGAATCGTAGCCGGAAGCATCGCCAGCCCACAGGCGGGAGAATTTCGCGCCGTTGCCGTTCGCATTGCTCGCCTTGCGGATCAATTCGGCGTCATCGACGTTAACCGGCTCTACTGGCCGCCGTGGGGTCTTTGGCATTTCCGGCGCGGGGAATAGTCGGGCGTGTAGCGCCTCTAGCTCTGCCTGCCGGTCCTCGATGGTCGCGGGCGTGCCTGGTACGTGATTGCCTGTAATTGTGAGGTAGCGCCCGGCGTCGTATAGCTCGATTTGCCCATCACGTCGCCGCCCTGGAGGAAGTGCACCCCTGCCGATGATACGCAGGCCGCGCCCGCTGGGGCTGATTTCCGTATAGGTGGCCAGCTCTGCCACAATTTCAGCCGCCCAAGTTTCGAGGCCGCCGTCGTCGAGTATGCAATGGTCGAGGTCGCCTCCGAATAGCGGGCCGCCATCGGTGAGCACCACCCCCACCCCATCAAAGCCGCCGCCGTTCTGGTACGCATCGAGCACAGCGGGAAACGTCGCCCAGGTTTCAGGGTCGGCTACACTGGCCAGGCTCCCCCCTGGTGTATACGGTACTTTGGTGCTTTTCCCGTTGCGCCGCTCGGCTCTCCAGCACACCCAGGCGGGAAGCTCTCGCAGCTCTGCGGGGATCGCATCGGGGAATAGTTCAGTTTTGGTGTAGCTCGCTTCCGTTTGCATAATTGCCCCAGCCCTATTTACTCACTCACCCCAGCCTGTCGTCGCTAACAACTTCGGAGGATTGCGCGGGCGGGCGGCTGGGGGATCACCCGCCCGCGCCTTTCCCCTCTACTATAAGGGGGAAAAAAGAAGGCCATGATGTAAGTATCAAACCTTAAAATTTCAGATCAATTTTCAGGCGTGATTTTGCCAAAAATGCACTTGCGGTCACAGCCTCACCCCCTCATTGGCAACACGCGCCGCCTCAACATACCGCGCCGGCATTGCCAGCGATGCCCACCCGCCGGCGTCCTGCAAGCGGTCAAGCGCCGTGCCGTTGCGCGCCGCCTGGGTCGCCCAAGTGTGGCGCAGGTCGTGCGCGCTCAATCCCTCGATGCCCACCCGCTCCCCCAGGTAGCGCACCCGCTCGGTTATTGCGCGTTCGCCCATCCCCACGCCGGCCAGCTCTCCCCCCCTGCGTGAGGATCGCAACAGCGCACCCAGCGGCGGGGCGTCGTGCTCCAGGTAGGCCGTCAAAGCCGCCTGCAATCCGTTTATCAGCGCGTGCGTCTGCTCTACGTCCACCTTGGGACGGTACACCCGCAGCTCACCCGCCTTAATATCCACGTCGCCCACCGTCAACCCGGCCACTTCCCCGCACCTTAACCCAAGGTCGAGCATCAGCCGCACAAGCACCGCGTCACGCCTCCCCTGTGGGGTATCGGGCTGTGATTTGAGGGCGTCAGCCTGGGACTTGCTCAATACAACCGGCTCGCGTTTCTTGTGCCCGGTCCTGGTGGGAATGCTGGCCGCCTCGCGTCGTTCGTCGATTCGCCTTCCCTCCTTGCGGCTATATCCTGAAACGGTGGCAATCATTGCCAGCTCGCGGGCGTCGATTGCGCCGGACTTTGCCGCCAATTTTGCATAGCTCTTGACGGTGGATAGTCTCACGTTCACCGTGCCCACTGCATAACCTCGGAGCAAAAGCCACTTGGCGAAACCGTCAACCAGGCCCCAAGTGACACCGCGCCACGCTTCCGGCTCGGTGGCCAACGCTTCAGCGGTCGGGGCGTGCCCTGCCGACTCCGCGAGAAATTCAGAGAAAAGGGCAAGGGCCGCATCTTGCCGCCTCAATGTGTTGTCAGCTTTACGGCTCCGATAGTCAGCGAAAACAGATCGCGCCGCGCTATTATTTGCAATTTTCCCGGCCTCGATCAGCGCGCCGGATCGGTCGTGTTTCGTTACAAGTGTTTGGGTCGTCATCGTTGCACCCCCTCGAAACGTTTAGCCAGAAACGCGGGAAGCTCAACCCCTCCCCCCTGCCCATTTTCCGGTACTACGTTACCACTGATACCACGCGGGACCACGGCCCCGGAAGCGTTACCACGCCCGTTACCACCGTTTCCACGCGCCAGGGCTGCCAGTTCGTCGGTCACTTGGCGCGCCTCAGTCACGTCATCGGGAGAAGTCAGCCACCCGCGCAACTCCCACGCCTTGCCCAACTTGAGCAACTGACGGCGGGATACCTCACCCTGGAAAGCATCGGCCAGGGCGTTAATTGTGAAGCACCCGCCCAGCTCATCGAGGGCGAATTGTACCAGCGCCCGCTCTGCGTCGTCGAGGGCGGGACCGCTGGGCGCGTCAACCCACTCGCCAAGCGCGCCGTCTGGAACATAGGCCGCCTGTACTCGCTGCCACTTGCCGCCCGCGTTCGTGAGGCATTGCCCCACCCGCCGCAAGTCCTCAGCGCCGCCCCGGTCGAGGATTACCCGCGACTCTATGCCGGTTGTCGTCTGGAATGCCAGCCGCGCCGGTAGATTGGCCTTGACTTGTGGCGATATGACTTGACTATCGGGCCGCTGGGTCGCCAAGATCAGACTAATACCGCTGGCCCTGCCCTTGCGTGCCAGCTCGATTAGCGCGGGCATAACCTCGGACTTAGCAAAATCTGCCGCCTCGTCGATCACCACAAGCAAAAGCGGGAAGCGTTCGCCCTCTGGCAACTTGTCCCAGCGCGTCACCCGCGCCGCTTGCATCACCGCTTGACGCCTCTGCATTTCCTGTACTGCCCAGCATACCAGGTCAAACGCTTCGGCCTCGGTCGTCGCCACTGGCCGCGCCAAGTGGGGCAACTCTGAAAGCGCGGTAAAGTCCAACCGCTTGAGGTCCACAATCGCCAGCGCCAAGCGGTCGGGGTCGTTCTTTCGGGCCAACTGCAAAACGATTGACTTGATTGCCGATGTTTTGCCGCTGCCACTTGTGCCGCCCACGAGTAACGCCCGCTCCGCTCCGGCCAGGTCGAGCACCACCGGCCCCGCCTTCGATTCGCCCAGGGTCGCCGTGTAGTCACCGCTGGGGATCGCCTCGGCGTCGAGGATCACCCGGCGCGGTAGGCGCTTGCGCTGTGGCTCCCCAGGTTGCCGGGCGATGACTACGGCCAGGCCGCCGCCATCGGCCACGATCACGCGCCGCCCCTGCGATGCCGCTTTGATTTGTGCCCACAAGTCGCGGTTGAGCCAGTCCTCACGCGAGACGCCACCCAGCCGCAAGAGGTCGAGCACAAAACACACCCGCTCCGGCTCCACGATCGCCACCGCCTGCGGTATGACTTTCTGACCGTCAACCCTTTGACGTAATAAGCCGCGTTGGGCCAACGTGCCCACGATGCCGCGCCAGTAGGTCGCCACTTCTGTATACTCTGCCGTCATTGTCTCTATTCCTCCCCTTCCACGTCTGACCATTCGGCCTCTATGGAATCAGCCAGCGGCGGCGGTAGCAAGCCCTGGGCCGCCGCATCCTGCAAACTGCCCGCCGGGACCACTCGCACCAAACCCGGTATCTGTGGCCGCGTGTGTGCTTTCCGTTGTGGCTCTGCCGGTAGTATGACGTTCTGCGTCAACATCTTGGGCCGCGTGCTCTTGGCCTCGGCTATTTGCCCCGCCTGCCGCGCTTGTATCGCGTTCGCTGTTTGCTGCCTCATTGTCGCCGCTTCCTGGTATTCCGGCGCGGGCAAGGCGGGCAGCTCGTCGCCACTCATAAGCGCGTTAAACATTCGGAGCGGGGCGGCTATCCTATCACGTGTCAGCATTATGACCGGCTCGCCCTCACCAGCTTGACGACGTATCACCCGCCCGCGTGCCTCTAGGACTTGGGCGGCGCGCCATCCAACCCACAGCAGCGCCGGGACCGCCAGCGCCAGCAGCGCCCAGGCCCACCACGCCCGGATGGGTTGGGTTACTTGCTCCCGTTCGTCAGCTCGTGCAACTGCTCGCCTGGTCGCTTCCACTGCGAAAGCATCAGCGGCGGCTTGCGTGCCCTGGACGTTGGCCGCCCATTGCACGGCGGTACTAGTCGCCTGGTGTGCCTCGGCGCTTGCCGTTTCGTCGAGGGCTTGACGTGTGGCCGTCGCTTGCTTTGCCTCTGCCGTCGCCGTCGATTGTACGCTTACAGCTTCCTGTGTTTGAGAAAACCACCACGCTTCGGCGGTAGCATTCGCCGCCGCTTGCTCAAGGTCAAGTGCCTGTTGTGTGGCGCGCCGTTCCAGCTCCAGCGCGTCAGCCGTGCCCCGCGCCGCTTCCTCCATTGCTGCCGTTGTTTCCTCTGCCTGGGCGGTTTCCACCGCCGCCAGCTCGCGGGCGCTCGGTTGTCTTGGGGTCGGTGTCACGTAAGCCGCACCGGGGCCACTGTATGACGACTCATCACAGCCAGCAGAGATAAGCCAAAACGTCAGCGCAAATACGATTAGAAGCAGTCGTTTTCTGTTTGCCATTCTGTCACCCCTTCCAAGTCCCACAGATCGGCCAGGCCGTCGAAGTCCTGCCCCTGCGGTACAACATAAACAAGCGGCGCGCCGCTTTGCCGCTTGCGTCGTTTCTTGCTTTTTGTGGGCAACCCTCCCCACTCTACCAGTTTCCATCGGGCGAAAAAGTACCCGCCCACCCCCAGCGCCCCGGCCAGCAGCGCCACCAGCACGCCGGCGCAAAAGCCGCCACCGCTGGGCGCGGGCGCGGTATGCGCTGGCTCCGGCTTTGGCGCAAACACGCGGGCAATGTCGGCTACATCGTGAAGCGCCCCGCTGCCCTCTGTGCTGGGCGTGCTCGGTGTCTGGAGCATTGCCCAGGCGATGACGCCCAGCGCCAGCAGGCCGCCGACAATCAGAAAAAAAGCTAAAATCTGTTTGGCGTATCGCGCCACGATCAGCACCGCCACGCCCGCCAGCACCAGGCCGCCGATGATTAAAACCTCGCTCGGTATGCCTTCCATCGCTCACCCCCTACAGGTTCGCCAGCGCATCGAGCGCCGCGGCCACGTCGGGCGGTTCGTCGTACCCTCCGCCCTCGGCCGGCAGATCACCCACGACTCCCGCCCCCGCCCTCAGCCTACGCTCCAGGTCGCGCACCGCCTGGAGCACGTCGCCCAGCGTTACACCGTTGCGCCTGGTGTGCTCGCGCAGCGCCTCGCGGATCGCCTCGGACTTGTTGGGCTGCCGGTCGAGCCAGCGCACCAGATCGGCGTCGGTCTCGATGTCGATCTTGAGCGAGTACGTCACTTGGGCCATCGGTATTACTCCGTAGTACTACCGGGTATTACTGTCCCGCCAACCGCTGAGCGAATCGCCAGAACCCGGTCGCGTTTGCAAAGACCGGATCGGCCACGGTCCTGGCGTGCCGATAGTGACGGGCGATGTATGGCCCCAGCAGCAGCGCGCCCCCGCCTGATATCAGGATCGCGTCGAGGTTTGCGGCCCCGTTCCACAACTGCCCGGCCTGCGCTATCACCTGTTCGGCCAGCGGCTCCAGGATGGAATCGAGCACCGCGCCCAGGTCAACCGGCTCCCCGTAGTAGCGCACCTGCCGCGCTATGATCGCCTCTATAATTTCGTGGTCGCGCAACTCCAGGTCGGGATACTCGCGGGCCAGCCAGTCGCGCAAGCCCCTCACCGCGTCCCACGCGCCGGCGCTTACGCTCGCGGTCTCGCGGCTAATCTCTGACAGGCGATGTACCGCCAAAAGGTTGCAGGTCTTGCCGCCCACGTCCACGATGCCCACGCGCCCGCCGGCCAAGTCTTTGTCAACTATGCCGCCCTTGTCGTCGAGGGTGGCCGCCAGCAGCGCCCCGAAGGGCTGGGGGATCACGCGCACATCGAGCACTTTGAACACCTGGCCGCCGCGCCCCTCGCGCTGGGCCTTGTGTTCGCTCAGCAGCCGGTCACGCACCAGCGCCCGGTCGTCGAAGAAGGCGACGGGCAGCCCGGTCACGATGCGCAACTCCGCCCAATGCGCCGGCGTCAGTTCGGTCATCGCCGCCAGCGCCAGGGCGTACCATTCCGGGCTTTCTATCCAGCGCCTATCCTCTCGCCGGTGGAGGAAGCGGGATTGCATCACAGCCCCCTCCCCCACTGCCACGGCCTGCGGCTCGATGAGTATGATACTGTCGGCGTTTCCGTTGAGGGAAAAGCGCGCCCGGTCGGGCGTGCCGACTACTGAGGGGAAATGTGCCCGCCGCTCCCCTGATACGGCCTTTGTGTGGGAGTATCCCACGTCTAACCCTGTGTTCATTGCTCTATACCTCCTGTGTGTTACTCAGTGTGCCCCACTTGGCCCACTGGCCGCCCCTCCCCTGGTGAGAGCACCCCAGGGGAAGGGCCGCCAATTGGTCAAGCCGCGTCAACCGCCTCCCAAAGCTCGGCGTCGTCCTCGGCTTCTTGTTCTGCAAAGTGCCGCTCAAGATCGTCGGGCGTCAGCGCCTCGTCGATGGTCAGCGGTCGCCCCATTCCCGCCTCGCGTCCCAGCGTTTCAAAGCGCCCGTTTGGCCCCAAGTCGGCCTCGGTCACTTCGTGCAAGCTGTACGTGTTCGGCTCCCCCTGCCAATGGCTCCAGTCCTCCACGTAGACGACAAGCCGCCCGTCTGCGGTCTTGTATAGCGTTTCCGTGATGCCGCGTGTATCAGTCGGGCCGCCACCGCGCCCCGTGCCGTAGCTCTTGACTTCGGCCAGCTTCTCGCCCTCAAACTCTACGGGGCGCAAGTTGTCTTGGACAATGTTTCCATTGCCCACCGTGTACGTTCCTACACTAACCCTGATCGTGTCCATTTGCTTTTCTCCTTTTCTCTGCTAGATCAGTTTCAATTGCTTCGGCTCCGCTGCCCTGCTCTCGTCGGGCAACTGTAACCACACTTCGGGAATGAGACACCCGCCGCTCGATGCAACAGGGATCGCCAGCGCCAGCGCCCCGCAAGCCTCACGCGCTGCCTGGTGCTCGGCCGGGTTGACTACCACCTGCACCGGCGCTCTGCGGCGGTCTTTGTAGAATAACTGGCAAGCGGCCTTGATTCGCGCCTCGATCGTGCCGCCACCGTTGCGATACACTTGGTAACTCGTCATCACTGCACCCCCACCACATCGGCCACAGTCTCCCAGCGCCGATAGTACCGGGACCACTGCCCCGAATACGTCCAGGGCTGCCCAGGAATGACCACCTTGCGCCGGTCGCCTATTGCATCGCTGGGGATGACAAAGGCCACCGGGTCAGCGCCAGGTTTCCAGTAGCAAAGAAGCAGCACCACCGCCGCCTTGCTGTGGTCGGTGTGCCCCGGCTTTGTTAGGCAAAACTGATACCCTCGGTAGCCGCCTTTCCGATAGGGCGCGGGCCTCGCTGCCTTGACTTCTACGGGCACACCTTCGGCCAGTAGATCGGCGGGACCGTCAAAGTCCACCCGCAGGCCCACGGATCGCAACACCTGGGCCGCGTAGTATTCGCCCATCGCCCCTAGTTCCTGGGCCGTCATCGCTCCCCCCCCACGATGACGGGGGACTGCCACGTGCCGGCCTCCATCTCTGCGGCTACAATGTGCGCCGCGCCCAGCGCCTTGACTAGCCCCGATAGTTCCTCGCGGAAGAGGATCACCACGCCGGGGCAATCGCCGTCAACTTCCAACGACAAACAGCGTATTCTGATGACCGGTGGCTCGCCGTCGTTAACCTCAACTATAATGTCGTCGTTCAGTCTAATTGTGTGCATCTTCCTCCCCTTTCGTTACATTGCCTTCATCGTCGAGGTAAAGCGCCGCCCTCATCTTGGTTTGGGCGTCGATTGCCGCCGCGTCGATGGGCGCGCCAATCTGCCGGGCCAGGGCCTCGATTGCAAAGGCCGCGTCATAGTTGCCCAACGCCTTGTAGTGGGCAATCTTGCCCTCTAGGGTATCGGTTCTCACCTTGTTTATCATTCTGCGCTTTGCCATCGTTACCCCCTGGTCGGGTCGTGCTTTTGTGGTCCCAGCCGTTGCATTTCCGCTTTGTACTCCAGCAAGGCGGCGCGATCGATAAGCCATTCGCGGCCCACCTTAACGGCGTTCACCCGCCCCCGCTGGGCTAGGCGGCGCACCAGGGCAACTGAGTACCCGGTCAACTCTGCCCCATCGGGCACACTCACGAAATGGCCTACCAGCTCTTTTCTACCCTCGGTCATATTAACCCCCTTCCCTAGCGCGTGCGCTAGGACTCTGCTAAAAATAAAAGCTAGTCTTAACTCCCACGCTAGGACTTTACCCAAAATAAAAGCTAGTTCTAGCGTATACGCTAATTATACCATAGCGGCCCCGGTGCACAAGCAAATTACGGGCAGTAACCTTAAAGTTTTTTTTTGCCGTTTTTAGGCGTATTTTTGCCAAAAAAACCACTTTTCGGCTATTCTGTGCCGCCGCCGCGTGTAGGGTCGTGCTTTGCTGGGCCTAGTCTTGACATTTCTTCGGCGTGTTCTATCAAACTTGCTCGATTTACAAGCCAGTCACGGCCAACCTTGCGCCCCTTAACCTTTCCCTCTTTTAGCCACCAGCGCACCGTAACAGGTTTGCACCCTGCCAGCGCCGCCGCCTCTGCCGTGGTTATCCACCCATCGAAAGTATCACCCATAGGCCGCGCATCCTGCACCCCCTGGGTTAAAGTGGGCCAGCTCTACGCTTACCTCTAGCCACTCCCACAAACTGCGCTTCTCGATACGTCCGGCGTCGTCGAGGTCCACGCCGTCAACCTCGATCACCTGGAGCATAACGCCCCGGTCGTAACCTGAGAGGTAGCACGCTTCCTCAAAGGTCAGCCAGTCCGGGGCGAAGGTCCAAGTCACCATATTGACAATCTGGGGATGCTGTAACATATCCTTTTCGTTTCCCGGTATAGGGGCGTCTTTACAGTCCGCCCCCTTTGCCGCTCGGGACACCGACCCATTCAGTTGTCAACAGCGAGTTACTCGCTGCAGGAAGCCGGCCAACCCTGACAATCTACCGGTTGACCCACTCCCGGCAACTAGCAACTGGAGCCGACGCTGGGAATCGAACCCAGAACCTACTGATTACAAGTCAGTTGCTCTGCCGATTGAGCTACGTCGGCACAACGGAGTGCATTATACCATAACCAATCGCAGCGTCAAATACAATCGAATCTCACCACGGAGGCACAGAGAACACAGGCAATGCGCTCCGTGCCTCCGTGGTACAAAGAGCTGTCTACCGCCGCCAGCGGTAGTCGTTATCCAGCGCCTTTTTGAAATCGTTCTGCACCTGGTCCAACCCCTCGATGGCCCACTCGTCCCCCGTCCAGCGATAGAGCAGGTAGCAGTGGATTTGCTGGGCATAAGGGGTGTTGTTCCACCTGTTGATCTCGGCATAGGCCGCCCGCACCCACCCCACGTCCCGGTTCAGCCAGCCGTTTTTGACGTTCTCGCCCTGTTGCGGCTCGCGGTCCAGTTTCATCCAGTGGTTGCTCTCGGTGAGATAGATCGGGCGGTTGCGCCACTTGGCCGGGACTGCCTCGGCGAAGGAGCGATAGGCCTGAAAGTCGTAATAGTGCTCATTGGGCGTGTTGGGCTCGAGCGGCGCGTTGGTAAAGACCGTCTTTGCCGTGATCAGACCGACGTCGAGCCAGTGCGTGTAGGTGTGCAGGCAGATGCCATCCAGGTCGTCGATGTGGGCCAGCATCGTCTTGAAATAATCGAGCGGGCGCCAGGTCTCGCCGGACTTCCATGGCAGGCCAAAATAGGGATCGACCGCACCTGGTACGACGATGGCGTTCGGATCCACCGCCTTGATCCGCTGCCGCGCCAAATTGAACGCGTGGGCATACATCTCCGGGCGGATGTGCTCCTTAGGGTTATGCTCCCCGCCAGGATGCTCGCGCGGGTTGTTCTGCTCGTTGCCGACGATCCAGATGCGGCACCCGCTCGAGTTATGCGCGTAACGGGCGCACGCGCCGGCAAAGTCGGCGTACTTGTTGCTGACCGGGAGCGTGCCCGAAGTGCCATAGCCGTTGTTGAGCCGCACGATCACGCCGTAGCCGGCGTTCGACCACGTGGTGAAATCACCGCCGCCGCCGTGATTGGGATTATCGCCGATGGCCTCGGTAAAGAGCACCCAGCCGGTCTTGCCCTTTCCCTGGAAGAGGAAGCGAAAGTCAGCAGGCGTGGTGGCCCCGGCGGCGTGAATGCCGAAAATCCAGGCGCACTCACCGGCAGGCAGAGCGCTGTCGCTCACCGGCTGGCGCGTGTCGGCCACCTGCCTGGCCCGCACGTACACGCCGTTGACGAACCCCTCGCGCAGGCTGGGGGTGCGCACCTTGATCCACTGATCCTTGCCGACCTTCGCGCCCACCGTCTGCGGGTCCTCGAGCGCGTCCAGCACCGTTCGATCCTCTACGTGCCAAATAGGGCTCTGATCCGTACCCGGCGTGGGGCGCACGTTCAGCCCGGCCGAACTGTAGACGGCCAAGTAAGAGACGGGGCCAACCTCACCCACCGGCGGCACTTCCACCGGTTCGTACAGGCGCGTGTACCATGCGGCGATGTACCCCTCAATGCCCTCTGGAGTGCGGATGTGCAGCCATTGCCCATGCTGCCCCACCTTCGATTGTACGTCTGCCGCCGGTTCCAAGGCATCCAGCACGTCCCCATCGTCCACCTGAGCAACCGGCGGGCGGCTGGTAGAGGGGGCAGGCCGGACGTTCAGGTAGCCCACCGAGGAGCTGACCACCTCGACCTTTGCCCAGACCTCAGGCCACGCAGGGCCTTCCGGTTTCTCTACCGGTTCCTCCGCCGGTTCCTCCGCCGGGACCTCGTGCAGCTTGAGATACCAGGCCGCCGTATAGCCCTCGATACCACCTGACGTGCGGACGCGCAACCACCGGCCCGGCTGGCCCACTTTTGCCTTGACCATCTCCGCAGATTCCAGTGCATCCAGAACCTCTCCGTGGTTTGCCTGCGCGACGGGCGGCTGTGCGGTGGAGGGGCCCGGACGGATGTTGAGGTAGCCCGCCTCAGGACTCACCACCATCACCTGCACGCCGGTCGAAGGGACGATCTCGGGAGCCTCACCCAGCTCAACGGCCTTGATGAGCGGCAACAGATCGTCGTTGATCACCGCTGCGGTAAAAACGCTGAAAAATGACGGCCCGTGCGCCGCCAGATGGTCGAGCCAGACCTGGAACTCGGCGGGCGGCATACGCACGCTGCCATGCTCGTCGTGATACGGCCCCAGAATCGGATACAGGGGAGGCCGGTATCCCCAGCGGGCACACCAGTACTCGTAATGGCCATACGTCCACTCGTCGATCACGCGCTGCGCCTGCTGCTCGGGCGGCGTCTCGTTGCCGGGCGCGAAATAACTCCCATACGACATCGGCATCAGCCCGCCCTTGCAGAACGCGTTCAACTGATCGTATGGCAGATCGCGGTGATGGGAGATGTTGGGGAAAGAGCAGTTGTAGAGCTTTTCCGGCTCGATCCCAGCGACGCTGAGAAACTGACCCAGTTGGGCGGCCTGATCGAAGCGATTGCGGCACTGATCCGCCTCGGTGTCAAAGATGTATCCCTCAAAGCCATCGCCGAACGCCTGTACCACGACCTGCGCCTCCGCCTGGGGATCATCCAGCAACAGCCATGCCCACGCGAAAGGAATCAGCCCGGCATCCTTGATCTTTTGGGCCACCTGCGCCATACCCGGCCGGTAGTTCGTGCCCTGGCCAACCTTGTACAAGATGTGCGTCGCCCCCATCTGTGGAGCGATCTGGATAGCCCGATCCAGCTCCTGTTCCCGATACGCCCATAAACCTTTGCCGACCAACATTGCTTGCCCCCTTTCCTCACTTATGCCTGGCTCCACGCCAGGTGATTCAGGTTCACTCCCTTCCCCCGTGCCACTTCCGCCACTGGGGGACACTCCCTCACCCACCCCTCCTGCCGGGCTTGGGCCGGTATGCAACACCGGCTCTTTCGCCTCGCCCGGCGGCTCCTCCTGACCAGGCATCGGCTCTGGCCCTCCGCCAGAGCCAAACAGACTGGCCAGGAAATCGAGAATGACCGCGAAAATCGACTTTTTCTCCTCACTCACCCTTCCACCTCCTCACCCACTATTCAGGAATCGGGAAAGCCCGACCTAGCGTGAAAGGCAGCGGCTATCCCGAACGTAAAACCGCCACGGAGCGACCAGCGCTGCCTCGTCCCCTCGCACGCCGATCCGCGGCCCGGCGACGACCGCCCCATCAGGCACGCCCGCGGCTCGTTCAATGAACAGGTCCACATCGGGCACGCATAGGTCAGCGCCGTCGAACTGCCGGTCGATCGCCAGCGCCTGGCACAAACGAGCCGGACCACTGGCCAGCTCGACATCAGCCCGCCCACCCCGGCGTGCCTGCATGGCCTCGACGCCCTCCAGCGGCTCCAGCGCGCGGACGAGCACCGCTGCCGGAAGCCCCTCCCGCTCTGTGACGACGTTGAGGCAATAGTGCATCCCATAGACAAAGTAAACGTACGCGCAGCCAGGCGGACCATACATCGACGCATTGCGCTCCGTGCGCCCGCTTCGAGCGTGACACGCCTGATCCTCCTCGCCCACGTAAGCTTCGACCTCGACAATGCGCCCGGAAAGCCGCTCCCCATCCAGCAGCCGCACCAATCGCCGGCCCAGCAGCTCGCGGGCGACGGTCAGGGTATCACGGGCGAAAAAGTCGCGGCCAAGGCGTGCCATCATCAAAGCGCCTAGTCCGGGCGAAGCGGCAGGATGATGGTAAACGTGCTTCCCCGCCCCACCTCGCTCCTCAGCCTGATCTCCCCCCGCATCATCTCCACCAACTGCTTGACGATTGATAGACCTAACCCAGAGCCGCCGTATCCAGGCAGACCAGAGGCACGGCGGAAGGGCTCGAACACGCGAGCCTGGTCATCCCTCGAGATTCCACGGCCGGTATCAGACACCTCCAGCGCCCAGCGCCCGTCATCGGGCAGGTACACGCGCACCCGTATCTCTCCATCGTCGGTGTATTTGATCGCGTTGCTCACCAGGTTGACCAATATCTGATCCAGCCTTTGTCGGTCGCCAAGAAGCTTTCCCGGTACACCTTCGGCAATCTCGCTGGCCACCGCCAGTCCTTGCGCGCGCGCGAGAACCTCCATCACGCTCATCGTATCGGTCACCAACTCGGACGGCGACAAAGGCGCATAGTGAAACGCTATCGTCCCCGCCTCGATCTGCGCCCGGTCCAGGAGATTGTTGGCCAGCCCCAGCATGTGCCGTGTATTGGCAACGACGCGCCCCACGATCTCGCGCTGCTCCCCCGCGAGCTCGCCGTAGATGCCTTCGTACAACATCTCCGTGTACCCCAAAATGGAGTTGAGCGGCGTACGCAGGTCGTGAGAGGCGATCGAAACAAAGAGACTCTTCATCTGGTCGATCTCGGCCTCGCGCGTGAAATCGCGAAACACCGCTACCATCCCTGCCACCATACCGGTATCGCTGTGCACCGGCGCTATGCTCACCGCGAACGTCTTTTCGCCCCACTTGAGCTTGAAACCCGACCAGGTGATCTCTCCATCTCTCAACAGCCTGCCGACCATCTCGCGATCAGGCTCAGCCACATCACGCCCCATCAGGGCCTCGATGGTCTGCCCCACCATCTTATCCGGGGGCCGTCCCAAGAGGGCCCCCATAGCCGGATTGATAGTGCTGACCCTGCCCATCTGATCAAAGACGGCGACCCCATCGGCAATACCCGCCAGGACAGCCTCATTCCTGGCCAACGCTCCGGCCAACTGCTGGGTACGTTCTATGACGCGCGTGTCGAGTTCCGTGTTGAGTACTTGCAAATCCCGCATCGCGCCTTCAAGTTTCTGGTTGATCGCACTTGTCTTTTTCAGTGCCTCAAACCACCCGCGCCTGAATCCCCACATGCCCAGAACCAGACCAGCCACCGCGATCAGAAAATCCCCACCCTCTGTAATCCAATATCCCAGATCGGTCGGTTCGCCGGATTTTTGTGGCAGTACACCAAAACTCATGATGATAGCGAATAGGATATAGATCAGGATACTGGAAGCCCCGGCCAAAACGCCGCCCGGCCACACGTCGAGCATGACGACCGCCAGCAGCGGACCTAGCAGCAGCCAGATACGCCCGCTTCCGGTCAGCCCGCCATCGAGGAGGAGATAACAGCCCAGAAAATAGACCAGCAGCAGCAGTGTCCACGTTCTGACCTGATAGTTCAGCTTGCCACGAAAGAGCCAGACGCCCAGCACAAAGAACCAGATGACGACAAAAGGAGCCATATCCCCCCTCTGCGCCAGCGGGTTTCCAATCGCCGCTATAAAGAGCAGAACGATCCCTATTCCGCCGCCGATTGTCCCCGTCGCCAACATGTGATTCAGGATGCTGTTTCGACGATGCCGGATTTCGATTTCCCAATTGAACGCAGTCAATTCATTCACCACGTTCCTCCCTCTCGACATTCGAGCCCGATCATCTCAATAACCCGGGGGGTGGGGGGGGTGTGTGAGGGCGGCCTCGTGCCCGAAGGGCACGCACTGCCCTCACACACCCCCCGTCTTCCCCTACTTAAGGGCGATTCCGCCCGAAAATTACGAACTTGTTTTTTAACGCGGCCTTGTTGAGAAGATACGAGCCCAAAGCCCACCCGTGTGCCAGAGAGTCAAACCCGGGACAAATCCCCGACGGCTAACTCTGAAACCGGGGGTCCTGTTCCAACGTCAGCCGCAATCCCCGCGCCAGATCGACGCGCGGTTGGTAATCCAATAAACGTCGTGCGACCGACACATCCGCGTATAGACGGGAGACCCCGCCACTCTCGGCCGGGCTATGGAGCAGCTCTGCTTCTTGCCCCGTCACCTTTGCAACCAATCCCACCAAATCATTCACGCTCGTCTCACTGCCAGCGCCCACGTTAATGACACGACGGTCCACGTCGGCAGCCGTCGCCGCTGTAACCAACGCCTCCACGACGTCATCCACGTAGACGAAATCGCGCGTCTGCCCACCACTGCCAAAGATGACCAGCGAGCCGCCGTGCAACGCCTGGTGCAGAAAGCGCGGCACGACCGGAGGGTGAGAAGGCGGCAGGTTCTGACCCGGGCCATAGGCGTTAAATATGCGCAGGATCACCGTCTCAATGCCCCACAGTGCGCCAATGGTGCGGACGTAATACTCGGCAGCCAGCTTGCTCACCGCGTAGGGAGATTGAGGATTGGGGATCTGATCCTCGCGCACAGGCTGTTCGGCCTGCTCGCCGTAAACTGCGCCGGAGGAGGTAAAGACAACGCGCTGCACCCCGGCATCCCGCATCGCCTCCATCACGCTGACGGTGCCGCCGACGTTGACCTCATTATAGGCACGCGGGTAGAGGATGGACTCGCTGACCAACACCCGCGCCGCCAGGTGATAGACGCAGTCCACGTTCTGGAGAAGTGTCCATAGCTTGGGTCGGTCAGATACGTCCCCTCGCGTGAAGAGCACCTGGTCGTCCAGGCGCGCGGAATCGCCGGCGCTGAGATCGTCGATGACGCGCACTTGGTGCCCGTCTTGAGCCAGCCTGTTGGCCAGAGCAGATCCGAGGAATCCCGCCCCTCCAGTAACCAGAAAGCGCACGCGGCCTCCTTATCGCACCAAGTTGGGATTTATTATAGCAAATTCGCCGCAAAAGGGCGAATCGACTTTGACACCGGGCGCATTTCACCTTTCAGGCGGAGGCTGCCGCTTCGGCCAATGCGTTACGTAATTTCTGACGGGTTCAACTTTCGGAGTTTGAAATGCGCCCCAGCAGTTTTGTCAGCGCCAAAACTGCCTTTCCAAACTTATTCTCCGTTCACTAGCCATATTCACCCAAAAAGGGATACCGCAACAAGTCGGTGGGGTACAGGGTCCAAGAACCACCCTGAAAACAGCTCCAAATGGGGCAAAGCTCTCGTTTTTGCCC
>JAFGED010000181.1 GCA_016931785.1 Anaerolineae bacterium | reverse complement strand
TGCGTTTCAAATGAGTTGTAAGGATGGGGGGAGCGGGCGGCGAAGCCGCCCGCTCCCCCGTTCTCTAACTGAGATGAAACACACCCATTTGTTATTATAGCCCGCTTTTGTGCGCTGTCAAGGCACCACATTCTGAAACACCGTCTCGATGATCCCCGGGAACGCCAATTCAGCCAGCACGCAGATTACGCAAACTATGGCCAAAAAACCGACAAAGATTGCCCTGAGGCTGCGACTCACAACCTGGGCCGGCGTATCCGTGGTAGTGAACGTCTGCGTGATCGTCTGCGGCCTGTACGGTGCAGAAACTTGTCCCCACCACCTATGCGCGAAGGCATAAAATCCTGGAATGGCCATCAGAGCAAAGCCAAGGACTATTCCAGCACAAACTCCAAAATCAAAACCCGGTTCCTTCGATACCTCGGAGAACCACTGACACAACAAATCTATCAGCTGGTGCAGCTCCTCCATCCCGCCCCCCTGTCAACACCTTCGGACTTGCCATATCGATAAGAGTATGTAATAATAGAACAAGCGTTCTGATATTTTTGTCCTATCCTTCAGGAGGTGCTCGATGACCGACCCTCTCGACTTCCTTGTCCATTTCGACATAATCAACAGAATTGAGGGCTTCGTCTCCGGTTTCATCAACGCAAACTGGCAAGGCGCCTTTCAACGCGCCGGCGTCGCCGGCATCACAGCCGAGTTTGTCGCCAGCCTGATCGGTCGCAACGCCTGGCGTCTCTACGTTCCCCGCAACTGCGGCTGGAGAGGCATCGATCTGGAAAGGCTGCTCAGAAAGTACGGCGTCAAGATCTGGGACCGTGGCTTCACCCCCGAGTGCTTCACCTTCTGCGTCAAGCGCCGCCAGGCCAACTGGGCCGAATACCTGCTCTGCCGCAGGGGTATCCCGGTGTGGAGCCCGCGATTCAACCCACTCAACGACGCGTACGCACGACGCCACGCTCCCGGCTCCGAGCCACCGAAAAACAGGCAACGCTAAGTCCCGGCAACGTTTCTGGGATTTGATCTTCTCTTTATTGAACTAGTGAACGCGGGGATTAAAAGTGGGGGTAACGGCGGCAGCTTTGTCGTGGCGCGTCCCCGTCCCTTCGCCCACACGCCACTCTGATATTATAGACCCGCGCAAATTACTGTCAAGCATATAAACGCAAAAACCGACCGGTAGATTTACCGGTCGGCCTGGTGGGCGGTACAAGACTTGAACTTGTGACCTCCACGATGTCAACGTGGCGCTCTGGCCAACTGAGCTAACCGCCCAAAGCGCCCAGATTATACCATCGCCACTGCCATTTTGCAAGGAGTGTGCGATGTGTTACAATTCGCCTGATGGAAGCGCACGACTCTTTGGGCATCGTGGGACACAAGTGGGCGGTGAAGCTGCTGCGGCAGGCCGTCGAGGCGGGCAGCGTGTCTCACGCCTACCTCTTCACCGGGCCGCCTGGCGTGGGCAAGACGACGCTGGCGCGAGCGCTCGCCCGCGCCCTGCTATGCCAGGGTGAAGAAGCGCCCTGCGGCGACTGTCGCGCCTGCCGACTGGTCGCCAGCGGCAATCACCCCGATCTGCACGTCGTCGAATCGGAGCAGCCCGGCGATAGCCTCAAGATCGACCAGGTGCGCGACCTGCAGCACCAGCTCTCTCTCACACCGCTCGAGGCCCGCTGGCGGGTGGCGATCTTGCGCCGGTTCGAGGAGGCCACCACCTCCGCCGCCAATGCGCTGCTCAAGACGCTGGAGGAACCCCCTGCCTACGTCGTGCTGGCGGTGCTGGCGCGCGACGCCGACACGCTCCTCCCCACCATCGTCTCCCGCTGCCAGCAGGTGAATTTGCACCCGCTGCCCGCTCCGCAGGTGGAAAGGGCATTGGTCGAGCGCTGGGGCGCGGACCCGGAGCAAGCCAAACTGCTGGCTCACCTCTCCGGCGGGCGGCTGGGGTGGGCGGTGCGCACGCTGGAGGATAGCGCCGGGCTGCAGCGTCGCGCGCAGCGGCTGGATGAGCTGGGAGAATTGCTGAACGCCCCCATCACCGCGCGTTTCCGCTACGCCGAGCGGCTGGCCCGCGATCCCATCGCCACACAGGAAACGCTCGACCTGTGGTTAGGATGGTGGCGGGACGTGCTGCTGCTGGCCGCCGAGGCGAACGCGCCGCTGACCAACATCGACCGGGTGAGCGCCCTGCGCGATCACGCCCGCCGCTTTGGGGTGGAACGCAGCACGGCGCTGGTGGAGGCTGTGCGTAGCGCCGCCGACCATCTCAAATGCAACGCCAACCCGCGCCTCACTCTAGAGGTGCTGTTACTCGACCTACCTCGCCCGTAGCCGCCGCCCGCAGCCTCTCTACACACTCCGGCGGCACATAGATCGAGCCCAGTGGAGCCCCCTCCTCGCTATCGGGGCCGTGAAAGTCGGTGCCGCCGGTAGCGATCAAACCGTGTTCCCGGCACAGCCGCAACAGCATCTCGACCTCATCCGGTGAATGGCGGGGATAGTACACCTCCAGCCCGCGCAGACCATAGCCCACGAACTCGGGGAGGCGCGCCACCACCGCCGGGCCGGAGTGAGCGGGGTGGGCCAGCACGGGAACGCCGCCCGCCTCGACGATGGCCCCTATCGTTTCTGCGGGCGAGAGCCGCAGGCGAGGGATGTGGGCCGGGCCGCCAGGGCCGATGAAGCGCTCAAAGGCCTCCTTCACCGTCTCCACGTACCCTTGGTCGAGCATCGCCCGCGCCACGTGAGGCCGCCCGATGCTTTCGCCGCCGGCCAGCGCCTGCACCTCTTCCCAATCCAGTGGCATACCCATCTCGCCCAATCGCTCGAGCATCTTACGGGCCCGCCCTAGCCGCGCGTCGCGCAGCGTCCGCAGTTTCTCATCGAGGAACGGAGCCTGAGGATCGACATAGAAACCCAGTATGTGGAGCGCCGTCCCATCGCCCTCGGCATTTATCTCGACGCCGGAAATGACCTCCAAGCCCATCCCGGCGGCAGCCGTTTGGGCTTCGGCCACGCCGCCCATCGTGTCGTGATCGGTGAGCGCGATCACGCGCAGACCGCGCGCCAGGGCCAAACGAACGACCTCCGATGGAGTCAACGTTCCGTCGGAGGTCATGCTATGGATATGTAGGTCTATGAGATTCAAAGTTTCTCGCTACAGTCGATCGAGCCTAGAACTCGTAAGCGGTAGGCTCTTCGGCTGCCGAAACACCAGGCGGCGACGTCTCACCGGAGCCGCCAGGGCGTTTCTCTACGCTCAGCCGCACGGCTGTCCTCTCCTGATCGTCGATCGATACCTCGACGAACGAGGGAACACAGACAATGTCAATGCCATCCAATTCCAGGTACCCACGGGCGATGGTCACCGCCTTCACCGCCTGATTGACCGCCCCGGCACCGATGGCCTGTACGTCAACCTGTCCCTTCTCCCGCATAACACCCGCGATAGCACCCGCCACCGCCGTAGAGCGAGATGTGGCCGCGACTTTGATGATGTCCATTGCACACCTCCTTGTGCTGCCTTGAAACATCAAAACCTACCCAAAAAGGGCCCTTTATTGGCGCGGTTCAATAGTATGATACACCAAAAAGAGCCATCATGCAAGCACCTTTTTGCGGCTACATGTCCCCTTTTATGTCGTATTGAGCCAGATCGACCGGTTCGTACAGCGCCCGTTCATACCCCCGGCGCGTTTCGTCCAGCGGGGCGGTCGCGTCCAGCCCCATCTTGGCCGTGCGCGTCTTCTTTCCCGGCATTTGCGTGGCCGAAGGGTCCAGGCTGCTGCTTGGCTGGTCGGTGAGCACGACCAGGTCGCGGTCGGCCTGGAAGCGGGTGGCGACCGCCCACTCCACGTCTGCGCTATCAAAGATGTTCACGTCGGTATCGACCACGACGACGTGCTTGAGCGAGGTGTGGCCCTTGAAGGCAGCCCAGATCGCCCGCCGGCCATCTTCCTCGTGCTGCTTTTCGATCTGCACCGCTGCGTGGAGCCAAGACATGCCCCCGGGAGTGACATAGACGCCCGTGCACCTGCACACCTCGTTGACGGCGGCGAACATGGTCGGCTCGCGCGGCATGCCCATCAGGTTCTTGTGCTCCAGCCCGGCCGGAAGCAGGGCGTGAAAGACCGGATCGCGGCGGCGAGTGACACGGTCGATCTCGATCACCGGCTGGCGGCGCACGACGTCCATCGTCCCTGTCAGGTCGGGGAAGGGGCCCTCGTCGACCAGCGTGTGCGTGATGTGCCCCTCCAGGATCAGCTCCGCCTCGGCGGGCACCTCAAGATCGACCGTGTGGCACTTGACCAGCGGCGTCTCGACCAGCGCGTTGGCAATGGCCAGCTCGTCAACGCCTTTCTCAGGGCTCATCGCCGCCGCCAGCAGCACCTGGATGGGACAGCCGATGGCAATGGCGATGGGCAGGTCATCTTTGACCTTCTCCCAGGCGGTGTGCGTCCCACGCCGCTCGACCAGGCGCGCGGCGAAACGATGGTCGTCCAATCGCATCAAGCGATGGAAGGCGATGTTGCGTCCAAATTCAGGGTCCTTGATCACCGCCACGCCGGAGGTGACGTAAGGACCGCCGTCGTCGGGGTGGTAGCGCGGGATGGGCAGGCGCGTCAGATCGGCGACTTTTTCGACGACCTCCTGGCAGGGAGCCGATTCGACCACCGGCGGCAGGGTGGGGTTGGCCAGCGCGTCGGCCATGCGCCCGACCAGCTCGGGCACGGTGCAGCACAGGGCCGCCGCAAAGTGCGCGCGCTGCGCGCACATCCCGGCCACGGCGCGCCAGCCGGGGTAGCCGGCCAGCGCGTCGAACAACACGGGCCGGCCGTCGGTGGCCACCATCACGCGCGCCAGCTCTAGGCGCGGATCGACGGCACGCTCGACCTCGAGCAGCGCGCCAAATTCTTGTGCCCAAGTGAGAAAGTCACGCAAGTTCATTGGCGCCTCCTACCATCCTCCGCGATGCACGCGCGCCTCGTCGTACTGCGTGCGCGGCTCCTTTTCCTCAGCCGGGTGACCGATGGAGATCAGGTTGAGGGGAGCGATGGTCTCCGGGATACCGAGGATTCGCCGCGTGAAATCTATGCGATCGTCTCGTGGATGCACTCCCAGCCACACCGCGCCCAAGTTAAGCGCGGCAGCCGCAACGAGCAGGTTCTCGGTGGCGGCGGAGCAATCCTGCTCCCAGTACCTGGATAGGTCCGGATCGCCGCACACGGCGATGCAAAGCGTCGCCTGGCTCAGCATCTTGCCATGGGGGTGCGCGTCGGCCAGCGCGTCCAGCGTCTCGCGTTCCGTCACAACGACGAAATGCCAGGGCTTGATGTTGCTGGCCGAGGGGGCCGCCATCGCCGCCTCCAGCAGCGTCTGGATATCCGCCTTGCTCACCGGCTCGGTGGTGTACTTGCGGATGCTGCGGCGTGAAAAGATGGTCTGGAGCAACTCATTGGTCATCCTGTACCTCCTCATGTCTATGCCGAAGGCGCCGCCTCGATGCGGGCTAGCTCCTCCTCGACCACGCTCTCATCCAGCTTTTTGAACAGGGGATCCGGTGGGCGCAGCGCCTGTCCGGCGGCCAGCTCGCTGGGCCGCCACGCGCCCGTCGCGCCGTCGGGATCGTAGCACAACGCCTCGTGCACGCGGCTGCCTTCCTCTGTAAAGGTATCCGTGTACTGCCGCCCGAACAGCTTCCCCTCGTACCCCAGGTACCCGTGCAGCCGCTCGGACGAGAAGGGCAGGAACGGCGCAAAGAGGACCTTGAGCGAGTCGATGGCCTTGAGCGCCACGTAGATGGATGTGCCCGCCGCCTGCACGTCCTCCTTGATCTGGAACCAGGGTCCCTTCTCCTCCAGGTAGCGGTTGGCCTCGCGCGCCAGCGCCATCACCTCGCGCAGCGCGGCGCGGAACTGGCACCCGGCGATCAGCTCACCGATGGGCGCAAAACCGGCCTCGACTTTCTCCAAGAGCAGCGTGTCCACGTCGGCCAGCGGTCCCGGCGTGGGTACCTGGCCATTAAAGCGCTTGTAAGCAAATGTAAGCGCCCGGTTGACCAGGTTGCCCCAGGTGGCCACCAGCTCGTCGTTGTTGCGGCTCACAAAGTCGCCCCACAGCCAGTCGGTGTCGCGCGTCTCGGGCATGGCCACCGTCAGGTAGTAGCGCAGCGGGTCGGGGTCGTACCGGTCTAGCGCGTCGTCCATCCACACCGCCCAGTTGCGGCTGCCGGAAATCTTGCGTCCCTCCAGGTTCATGAACTCGTTGGCGGGCACGTCGTAGGGCAGGTTAAGCCTCTTGGCCGGGTCGTCCTCGTACAGCCGCGCCACGCCCATCAGCTCCGCCGGCCAGATGACGGTGTGGAAGGGAATGTTATCTTTGCCGATGAAGTACTTGGTCTGGGCCGCCGGGTCGTACCACCAATCCTTCCACCCCTCGGGCTGACTCTGGTTACGCGCCCATTCGACACTGGCGGAAAAGTAGCCGATGACGGCCTCGAACCAGACGTAGAGACACTTGCCCTCCCAGCCCGCCACCGGCACCGGAATGCCCCAGTCGAGGTCGCGGGTGATGGGGCGGCCCTGCAATCCCTCGTTCACGTAATTGCGCGAGAAGGCAATCACGTTCGGCCGCCAGTGCTCTTTGCCTTCATCAAGCCACTGGGATAACCCCACCTCGGCCAGCTTGGGCAGGTCGAGAAAAAAGTGCTCCGTCTCGCGGATGACGGGCGTGCTGCCGTCCGTCTTGCTGCGCGGATCGATCAGATCCTTGGGGTCGAGCAGCGTGTTGCACTTGTCGCACTGGTCGCCGCGCGCCCCCTCGTAGCCGCACACCGGGCAGGTGCCCTCGACGTAGCGGTCGGGCAGGAAGCGACCCTGCGCCTCCGAATACATCTGTTCCTGAACTTCACTGTAGAGATAGTCCTTTTCCAGCAGTGCGAGGAAGAAATCCTGCGAGACGCGATGGTGGTTCTCCGTATCGGTGTGGGTAAACAAATCGTAGCTGATGCCCAAACGCAGGAACATCTCCAGGAAGCTACGGTGAAAGCGCTCAAAAACCTCCTTGGGAGATTTTCCTTCCTGCTCGGCGCGCACGGTGATGGGCGTGCCGTGCGAATCGGAGCCGGAGACCATCAGCACGCGGTCGCCGTTCAGGCGGTGATAGCGGGCGCAGATATCACCCGGCAGGTGTGAGCCGGTGACGTTGCCAGCGTGGATCTTGGCGCTGGCGTAGGGCCAGGCGATGGCGATGAGAATGTGTTCTGACATTGGCGTTCCTCCTTGTCTGACGGTGCGTATTTTAGCACAGGCGCCTAACCCTGCCAATCCTCGTTAAGCGAAAAATGCCGGTTAAGGAGTACTCAATCCATCCCGTCTATTTCGGCCGGGATGGGTTAGGAGAAAAAACGAAAACCGCCAGCGAGGCTGGCGGTCCTTTTTGCCGTAGGCCAAACGCGCGGCGGCCTATCGCGAGCGGGAAGCCTCCTCTCCCGCACGCCACGGTGTGCTGAACATCATCATGATGAAACGGTGGCTTTGCATACTTCTATCCCAGGTAATCCCGCAACTGCCGACTTCGGCGGGGATGGCGCAGTCGGCGCAGGGCCTTGCCCTCGATCTGCCGGATGCGCTCCCGCGTGAGCCCGAACTTTTGCCCGACTTCTTCCAGCGTGTAGCTGCGCCCGTTGAGCAGCCCGAAGCGGAGTCGCAGGATGCGCGCCTCTCGCGGGCTCAACGTCGATAGCATCTCCTCCACCCGGTCTCCCAGCAGGCTCTGGTAAGCGCTCTGGTTGGGCGTGAGCGTCGCCTCGTCCTCGATAAAGCTTCCCAGCTCGCTGTCCTCATCCTCGCCGATCGGACGCTCCAAGCTCAGCGGCCGCCACGAGACTCTGAGCATCCACTGCACCTTGCGCGGCTCTATGTCCAACTCCTCCGCGATCTCTTCCGGCGTCGGACAGTGGCCGTTCTCTTGTTCCAACTGCCGCGCAGTGTTGTAAAGCCGTCGGATGCGATCCGACATGTGAACCGGCACGCGGATCGTCCGCCCCTGGTCGGCGATCGCCCGAGTGATCGTCTGGCGAATCCACCACGTGGCGTAGGTGCTGAAGCGATACCCACGGGTATAATCAAACTTTTCCACGGCCTTCATCAGGCCCAGATTGCCCTCCTGGATCAGGTCGAGGAACGGCACGCCGCGCCCCATGTATTTTTTGGCGATGCTGACCACCAGTCGCGTGTTGGCTTTGATCAGATGGTCGCGCGCCGACAACCCCTCCTCGATCACTTCCTCAAGCTCGGCACGCCTCATCGGGTCATGCCCGTCGTTGCTCAAAACCTCCCGCGCGCTACGGCCTGCCTCGAGGGCTTTGGCCAGGCAAATCTCCTCCTCGGTCGTCAGAAGGGGCACCCGCGCCATTTCTTTGAGGTACAAGCCGACCGTGTCATCGCTGGAGATACCGGCCAAATCATAACCATCGTCGTCGGCATCGTACTCGCCGACTATTGCACTCAAGTCTTGCTCTTCGTCATCGACGTCTTCCACACCGTCGTCGTCGTACACCTCGACGCCCGTTTCGTGCAATAGGATAAAGATCTCCTCAAGCTGCTCCAAGGTCTCCTCGGCCTCTGGAAGCAGGTCCAGAATATCATCCGTAGTCAGATACCCCTGAATTTCCGCCTTTTCCAATAGTTCGCCGATTACATCCATGGTTCTCCTAGCACTCGATCACAACAACTCCTTCAAAGCGGCAAGCCGTGGATCGATGTGAGTTTTTTCGCAAGTACACGATTCGAGGTTAAGGTTTGCGCCACATTGCGGGCACAGACCCTGACAATTGGGGGAACAGAGGGGTTTCATTGGGATAGCCAGCCAACTTTGCTCGCGCAACAGCGGGGTCAGGTCTAGCCAGCCACCTTCACTCACTGCACAAGGAGTTCCCGGTTTCGGCGCTCCGCCTCCTAGCCGAAACGTCTCTTCGAGCTCCAAGGTAATAGGGATCTCGACAGGCTCCAGACAGCGAACACATTCCTGCCGCAACTGTGATTGCACAATACCCTGAACTAGCAAGCCGCCTTGCACACGGGTGACCCGGATGGTTCCCTTCAAGAAGTCGACCTCCAAGTCGGTCAGATGCTCAGGGCCTGCATCTATGTCCAGCGTGAGCAATGTGCCGGGTTGGGCCTTGACGAGTGAAGAAACGTCAAAACGAACCATAAGCGGTTAAAAGTCCCTTCGTGTCACATAACCCGCTCTCTACAACCGACTTGGCGAGGCTAAGGCCGCGTCCAAAAACAAGCTCCTTCCTTGGGCACAATCACCCTGGATGGTGGGAGAAAGCAACCAAGTTGCTCTTGAACGCTCGCTATGTGGCCCACAAATTGCACACATTATAACATACTTGTTCCTCACCGTCAAGATTTTTAACTTGCAGTCTACATAAGTTTATTGCAAATATACATAAATAGACATCTTTTCAATAATCCCCCCCAGGGCGGGGATGTGAGGACGGCTGCGCCGCCCTCACATCCCCGTCTTACCCTACTTATTGAAAAGATACACAAATAGAACCGATGTGATCGTATCACCACGAGAATGAACGATGCACCCGTAAACGGGACTTTTTTGCGACCCCGACAACTTGACAAAGGAGGATTTTTGCGGCATAATGGCCACTCAAAGCTTTGCTTTGAGTGGCTCAGCTTAGACATCAAAAAGGCTGTGACGGAGAGGAGTAGGCGGGGGGAGACCGCCAGGGAGATGAAGCCGCAGACTGGAAGCTTCATCCGGGAGAAGCCCACCGAAGTTCGCTCTTGAGCCGACCTCTGAAGAGGCAGTTGCCTGAGTAAGGGGCTCCGCGAGCCCGGCGTTAACTGGGCAGCCGGTCGTATCGACGAATGCTGGACGATTCCGCCGGTGAAATGAGTGGGCTCCGCCAGGAGCCAAGCGGGGTGGTACCGCGGGAGCGCGCGCTCTCGTCCCTAGGGGCGAGAGCGTTTTTTTTACTATCGTGAGGAGGCTATCATGCTTGAGCAACTGAACAAACTGGAAAAAGAGTCTACGGCCGCGCTGGAGACGGTGAGCAGCAGCGCGGCCCTGGCGGAATGGAACAAGCGCTACCTGGGCAAGAATGGAGCGCTGACCCAGCTATTACGCTCCGTTGGACAATTGCCAAAGAAGGAACGTCCGGTCTTTGGGCAGGCGGCCAATCGAGTCAAAGTTGCGCTGGAGGCGGCCTACGAGGCCAAGGTGGAGATGCTGCAAAGGAAGGAGATGGAACAGGAGCTGGAACGAGGAGCACTCGACGTCACCCTGCCGGGCCGTCCCAGAAGGCCGGGGCACTTGCACATCACCACGCAGACCTTGCGCCAGATCTATGCCATCTTTGCCGAGATGGGGTTCCAGGTCTATGAGTCTCCCGACGTCGAGACGGACGAGATGAACTTTGAGCTGCTGAACATGCCGCCCCACCATCCGGCCCGCGATATGTGGGCTACCTTTTGGATCAGCGACGACGTTCTGCTGCGCACGCACACCTCCCCCGGACAGATTCGGGTGATGCGCGAACGGTATCCGGAACCGATCCGCGTCATCTTGCCCGGCAAATGCTACCGCTACGAGCAGATCACGGCCCGCGCCGAGCACCAATTCTACCAGGTGGAGGGCCTGGCGGTTGGGCACGGCATTCGGATGACTGACCTGATCGGCACGCTGACCGAGTTCGCGCGGCGTTTCTATGGAATGGATCGCCACATCCGCATCCGCAGCTCCTACTTCCCATTCACCGAGCCCAGCATCGAGGCCGATATGGACTGCATCATCTGCCAGGGAGAAGGATGCCGGGTGTGCAAGCACAGCGGCTGGCTGGAGGTCGGCGGCGCAGGCATGGTGCACCCGGTCGTCCTACAGAACGGCGGCTACGACCCTGAGGAGTGGAGCGGCTTCGCCTTTGGGCTGGGCGTCGAACGCCCGGCAATGCTCAAGTACGATATCAACGACATCCGCCTGTTCTACGGAAACGACCTGCGGTTCTTGCGGCAGTTCTGATCACACGAGTATGTGTAGAACCATGCCCGTTCGTAAACCCCGCCTTGGACGCGGTGATTTTTGGTGCTTGCTCGTTATCCTGGGGCTAGCTACAATCTTTCTGACCCCGGCGTTGAGATCAGGGTATACGCTGCTGCCTCTGGGAATGGCATCCAAAATCGCACCTTGGGACAAACAGGTAACACAAGATGTCAAGAATTCTCTCCTCAGCGATCCCTTCTACACATTCTACCCCCGGCGTCATTTTCTCACCACGTCGCTTCGACAAGGGAGCCTTCCTCTATGGAATCCCTACATCTTCAGTGGACAGCCGGTGATGGGCGATACAGCGGCCCAGACGTTTTATCCACCAAACCTCGTCGCGGCGGTTTTTCTATCCGCTGCAAGAGCGCTTCCGATCCTGGCGTGGTTTCACCTCACCGTAACCGGGTTCTCTATGTTTGCATTTCTACGCCTTCTCCGCCTCGGGCCTATCCCTGCGCTTTTCGGGGCGACAGCGTGGATGCTAAACGGAAACACAGTCGTATGGTTAGAAAACACACACCGCCTCAGCACCCTTGCCTGGATGCCTGCGGTGTTCCTATTCTATGAACTGGCATTACAGCGACATCGCGTTTGGCCGGGGGTCGTGGCCGGTCTCTTATACGGCCTATCGATACTTGGTGGCCACACCCAACTCGCTTTTGGACTGGGGATCGTTCTCGCGGCCTATGCCCTCTTGCGAACGGCCACATCTTCCTGGAGCGCCCATCGTTTGGCGCTACGCCCCCTGGCGATAGCTATCACGGTGGGACTGTTAGGCATCGGCATTGGAGCAGTTCAACTATTGCCCTCGTACCAACTTGCCGGAATGAGTCACCGGGGCCTCAAGAGTGTATCGACCTATCTCGAAGAGCATTGGCCCCTTCAGCATGTTGTCGGACTGTGGATTCCCGATTTTTATGGCAATCCAGTCAGATCTCCTTATTGGGGAGAGCGCAATTACGCCCAGGTGACCGTCTACTATGGCGCATTTGCCTTCCCTCTCTCTCTGGGCGCTTTTGTGTGGACCCGTCAGATTGAGGGCAAGTTCTTTGCCGTCGCTCAACTTCTGACTGCGTTGATCGTGCTTGGCACCCCTTTGATCTGGCTGGTGGCTTGGCTGCCCGGATTCCGGTATTTCCGACTCGTCGCTTTGGTTGCCTACTTGCCTTTCTTTGGCAGTATGGCTGCTGCCTTCGGGCTAGAGGCGGCGTCTGGCAGCATTCGCCAACGGAGAGTAGATTGGGCAACATTGCTCGTGTTGGCAGGTTTGGCGATCGCCACCGCTATGATCGCACAGGCCAATTACAAAAAAGTGGCAGATTATTGGGAAACGATACAGCCCCTTCTGCTACGCACAGGGTTGATCTGGTCAGCCGGGATGGTGGGTTTGCTTTTGATTCGCTGGAAACCGGTTATAGTGATGTCCGCCTTGGTGATGCTTTTAGCAGTCGACCTTCTCCAATGGGGAATGCCCTTTAACCCGGTCAACTCGCTGGATATCCTTTATCCGGAGAATGAAGTGACGACCCAGCTCCAACAGGACGCTTCTATGTATCGCGTCCTGCCTCTACAGGTTGACAGACCAGTCTTTGGCCCCAACACCTTATCCGTGTTCGGCTTTTACGCGCCGGGGGGTTACTCATCATTGATGGTAGAGCGCTACCGCCAGCTAGTGCAGGCGATTGGCGACGAGGCCGAGATCGAGTGGATGAGGCGCAATCCCAACATATTGGCTAACAGCCGCTTCGACCCGCTTTTCAGTTTACTCAACGTCAAGTATGTGTTGGCCTCCGATCAACTGGATCAACCTCTGGTCTCGGTCGACGCGTCGTTTTCGGGCTGCGTGGAGCCCGGGCTGCCGCTACGGGCCGGAGAGCGGATCACGCAGACATTCCAGGCCCATCACCCAGGACTCAACCGAATAGACGTCGAATTTGTGCGCACAGACTCGGCTGATCAGCCAATCAGGTTCCTCCTGTGGCGGGATTGCGAGGATGGGGATCTGGTTGCCGATATCTCCGTGGAGGACGCGGCGTTACACGAGCGCGATGTGCTCGCCTTTTACTTCGCCCCCATCCCAGACTCGACCGGACAAGTTTTCGTTTGGGGCCTGGAGACGCAAGGAGAGGAACAAGTCACCGTCTGCCAGGCCGAGGAAGGGCAGCCGGGCCATCCGGCCTTTCAGGCTTATAGCGTTCAGTTGCAATTGGCGAACATTCGCCAGGGTGTGTGGATCTATGAAAACCCTAACGCTCTGCCGCGGGCCTATATCGTCCACAAAGCCGAGATCGCTTCTGGCTCGGCGCTGCTGGAAAGACTCGTCCATCCCGACTTCAATGTATGGACAACGGCCTTGCTGGAAGAACCGCTGCCGCCCGAACAGGCAGCCGCGTTGGAGATGGCGCCCCTGCGCTCGAATTCACAGGCTCTCATAACACATTACGGCCTGCACGAGATCGAAGTGGAGGCCGAGATGGCTGCCGCGGGCCTATTGGTCCTCAGCGATACGTACTATCCAGGCTGGCAGGTAGCGGTAGACGGCGCGCCGGCCGCGCTGCTGCGAACGAATTACGCCCTGCGGGGTGTTTACCTGCCTGAGGGTGTGCATCAGGTCGTGTTTCGTTTCATTCCCTGGGCTTTTTATGTTGGTTTGATTTTGACTGGCTTGACTCTGATCTGCGGTGCAGGAGTCGTACTCTGGGAGATGCAACGCTGCGTCCGGAGGGTGGCACCTGAGTCGCTACCGTCAAGAATTGAACGGGAGGATAGGATAAAATGAAAATACCACTAAGTTGGCTCAAAGATTACATTGACGTCGACGTTCCCATCCCCGAACTGGCCAACAGGCTGACGCTGGCCGGGTTGGAGGTGGAGACGATCGAATTCATCGGCCTGCCGGGGGCCGAGCTGGAATGGGACCCGGAAAAGGTCGTCGTGGGCGAGCTGCTGGCCGTGCGCCCACACCCCGATGCCGACCGGCTGGTGCTGGCCGAGGTCGAATACGGCGGCTCGGAGACGGAGATCGTCGTCACCGGAGCGCCCAGCCTCTTGGAGATGCGCGGGCGGAGCGACCTGCACCTCAAGGTGGCCTTTGCGATGGAGGGCGTCAGCCTCTACGACGGCCACGCCGAGGGCAAGGTCGTACGCAAGCTGAAAAGGACCAAAATTCGCGGCGTCGAATCGCGGGCGATGGTCTGCTCGGAGAAGGAGCTAGGGCTCTCCGACGAGCACGTGGACATCATCTACCTGCCCGACGAAGCGCCGGTGGGCACCCCCCTGGCCGATTACATGGGCGACGCCGTGCTCGGGTTTGACATCAAGGGGCCTTTCGCACACCTGCAGTCGATCTATGGCATCGCGCGAGAGGCGGCGGCGCTGCTTGACGCGGAGCTGAAGCGAGACGCGATGGAGGTACTGGAGCGCCACCCGGCAGAGATCACGCCGACGCCGGATTTCATCGAGTTGGAGATCGCCGATCCAGATTTGTGCCCGCGCTATTCGGCAGCCTACATCAAGGGTGTGACGATTGGCCCATCGCCTTTCTGGATGCAGATGCGCCTGCGCCTGGCCGGGCAGCGGCCCATCAGCAACATCGTCGACATCACCAATTATGTGATGCTAGAGTTGGGCCAGCCGCTGCACGCCTTTGACTATCACGATCTGCGCGCCAGGCCGGGCAAAAACAAGCCAGCCATCATCGTGCGCCGCGCCAAGGATGGCGAGCGCATGGCGACGCTCGACGGCGAGACGCGCGCGTTCGACGGCGAGATGCTGCTGATCACCGACGGCGGCGGCCCGGTCGCCGTCGGCGGCGTGATGGGCGGCCTGGATAGCGAGATCACCGACGAGACACAGGATATCCTCCTGGAGGCGGCGAATTTCAACTTTCTCAACGTCCGGCGCACATCCCGCAAGCTGGGGCTGGATACCGAGGCCAGCGTGCGCCTCGGTCGGGGGGTCGATCCGGAGCTGACGGTCAAGGCGGCGGCGCGGGCGGCTCATCTGATGGCGGAACTGGGCGGCGGCACCGTCGTCCCCGTCATTGGCGACGCATACCCCGTTCGCCAGCCACAGCGAGTGATCGAATTCGATCCCGCCCTGGCGGCACGCATGCTGGGTATCGAGGTACCGACCGCGGAGATTAAGCGCATCTTGACCTCGCTGGAGTTCGTAGTTTCTGATAGCGGGTCGGGAACGCTCAATGTAACTGTCCCCTCGCACCGTCTCGACGTCACCCGGCCCGTCGACCTGGCCGAGGATGTTGGACGCATCTGGGGATATGACCGTTTCCCGGTCACGCTCATCCAAGACGAGATGCCACCTCAGCGGGCCAACGTGCGCCTGGAAGGGAGCGAGCGCGTGCGCGATATCCTCGCTGGCTGCGGGCTGGACGAGGTCATCAACTACTCGCTGGTGAACGTGGAGGAGGAGGGACAACTGTGGAGCGCAGATCCGTCTGCAGCCCCTTCCCAATACCTGCGCATCATCAATCCGCTATCGGCGGAGCGAGCGTATCTGCGGCAAACGCTGCTTCCGTCCCTGCTCAACACCACGCGCGAGAACCTGCGTTTTCTCGACCGGGCAGCCACATTCGAGATCGGCGCCGTCTACCTGCCGGTGGAGGGCCAAGGCGGGCTTGCCCGCCCGTTACCGGATGAGCCGCGCCGGCTGGGCGTCGTGATGACCGGCCCACGCGAGCCCGAGGCGTGGATGGCGGGACAGGACCGCAGCCCGATGGATTTCTACGATCTCAAAGGCGTCGTGGAGGCCCTGCTATCTGGCCTGGGATTGAGCGGGACGTTCGAGCCGGGCCAACACCCCGCCCTACATCCGGGGCGCTGCGCCCAGGTGCGCGTCAAGGATAACATCGTGGGCACGATGGGAGAGCTACACCCACAGGTACGGGAGGCCTTCGATCTGCCGGAGGGTCAGCCCGTCTGCGCGCTGGAGTTCGACCTGGACGGACTGCTGGCGGCCTGGGGCGCGCCGTGCACGATGACGCCCATCTCCGTCCACCCGCCAGTTTACGAGGATCTGGCGGTGGTGGTGGACGAAAGTACGCCCGAGGTAAGAGTGCGCGATCTCATCATCCAGACCGGATCCCCTCTCGTGAGATCGGTGATGCTCTTTGATATCTATCGCGGGAAGCAGGTGGGGGATGGCAAGAAAAGCCTGGCATATCGTCTCGTCTACCAGGCGGACGACCGCACGCTGACCGACAAAGAGGTCGCCAATCTGCGGGACAAGATCGTTCGGCGGTTGGAGCGGGAACTGGGCGCGACGCTGCGCGGATAGTGGATAAGGCCTTGAAGAGAACAGTGAGCCGGCGGCCATCGAAGGCGCCGGCTAGTTGCTTACCAGACGAAGAACGTTCCTAATGGTTGTTCTTCTGTCCAAGCAATCGATTGCGCATACGAAGCAAGTTGCGCACGGTCTTTTGTTTGACCGTCGGCTTGGGCAGTATCTGCAGGCCCGCCTCGTAGGTCGCCAGGCCACCGCTACGGTCACCGGTCTTCCACAGTTGAACGCCGAGCGCCAGCAACGTCTCGCCCTGGCGCTCCTCGTCGCCCAACTCGGCAAAGATATCGGCAGCTTGGCGCAGGGTTTCCTTCGCCTTATCGCGCTCATTTTTGTCGGCGTACAACCCGCCCAGATTGCCCAGCGTCTGCGCCTCACGATTGCGGTCGTCCAATTTCGAGAAGGTTGCCCGGGCCTCTTCCAAGGCCGCGATCGCTTCATCCCATTTGTCCTGCAAGCGGTAGACCACGCCCAGATTGTTCACCATCTCGGCCACTTCGATCTCGTTTTCTTCGGCGGCGAACATCTCCCGAGCCTGCTCGAACTTGGCGACAGCCTCGTCGTAAAGCCCTTCGTGGAACAGCCGCATCCCCTCTTCTTTTAGTTTCTGTCCAGTCTCTGCCATCGTTTTCCTCCAAGTCCGCTAGTCATCTTCATAATCGAGATCTTGTACGCATGAGGCGAGATTTCGCAGCGCCCAGTCTTGCAAACGGCAGTTTCGGCGGCGTAAGGCGCCGAAAC
>JAFGED010000180.1 GCA_016931785.1 Anaerolineae bacterium | reverse complement strand
GCCCTTGGGGGCTGCCGCCCCCAAATCCCCCGCTTTGCCATTCACCCCCACCGCAAGCGGTGGGGTTCTCTGGCTTTTCCCCATAGAGCGCGATCATTGCGAGCTCGGTGATCACCGCCACGAGTGTGTCGCCAGTCGGCGACCAGGCGAACCAACGCGATTGTTTTGTGCTCATCGTTAGCCCCCTATCCTATGCCGTGCCAATTGGATGATGCCTGCCACGAAATTCACCCGTGGCACGCGCTCCATGTATCGCCGATATGCGTCGCCGAACTTGACGACGAGGCACTGGTCGGCCTTCAGCAGGTCCACGTAGGCCAGCACCATCGCCGGGACGCCCAGCACGACGCTGATCCAGTGCTGGGTGATGAGCATCAAGGCTACACACATCAGCAGCCAGGCGGTGCCCATCTGCGGATGGCGGACGATGGCATAGATGCCGGTTTCGACCAGCCGCGTGGTGTGGACGTAGCTCTTTCCTTTGGCCACGCCGCCCCTTCTGCGGAACGTCAAGATGGGCAGCCAGCCGAAAACGGCCGACGTCCACCACAGAACCCAGCCGATCCAGCGCAGTACCTCGCTGCCAGGTTGGTGAAGGACGAATGCCAGGACGATCTGGACAACCGTCAGTGGAGCCGAGATGCAGCACAGCGCATACGGATGTAGGTTGTAGATGAACGCGCGCAAGCTTTTCATTTCGCACCTCCCTGTCGATTTCTCTTACAACCGTGCCTTCTCAATAAGTAGGGGAAGATGGGGGTGTGCAGGCGGCTCCGCCGCCCGCACACCCCCGCCCCCCGATTTATTGAGATGATACTTACAACCCTATGATAGCAGAAGGGAGGGGGTAGAGGCAACAATTTGGCGGTGAACGGTCAGATCCGGGGGGTGAACGGTCGGGGAGACCACTGATCGGGAACGCAAAACTGGTGAATCAGTTGCCTCATCGTGTCTCTGATTCCCTGTGCTTTTCCTGCCAGTGTTTCATCGCACGGGCGTAATCCATGGTGCATCCCGTGTGCGCCGTACACAGCAGGTCAACGCCCTGCAGAGAGGCCAGATTCCTGATAGATCCCCCCTGCATGGCCGTGTCCTTGTTGAACGGACGGTAGAACGGATGCACGCAGCCGTTACGCAACGCCAGCGTGTCGCCGCTGAATAACACGCAATCGTTTACCACAAAGGACATCGCCCCAGGAGTATGGCCGGGCGTGGCGACGGCTCGGACCCTGATCGTGCCCACGGTCACGACGTCGCCATCGTCGAGCAGGGAATACGCGCGCGCCAGTCTCGGGCTGCGATAAAACCCCAGAAGCCTGGCAGTCGTGCCGTCGATCATCTGCTCCTCATCCTTGGAAAGATAGACCTGCGCGCCGGGGAACGCGTCCAGCCCGCCGGTGTGGTCCACGTCGGCGTGGGTCAGGAAGAGGTGTGTCACCGATTCTGGGGGTATCGGGAGGCGCTTCAGTTCCTCAAAGAGCGCGTCACCTGCGTAGGCTGCGTCGATTGCAACGGCGTGCTCGCCGTCGGCGTAGATGAACATGTTGACATCTCGCACCCTGACCGCGTAAACGTGCTCCATCACCTGGCCGGTTTCCACCGGATACCACATAGCGTGATAGAGCCGCCAAAACCTGGGAAAAAGCGCGTTCACCCTCCCGGCATACGCCAGATACGCCTGGCCGAACTTGGCCCGGAGATATGCCTCTTCCCGCCGGACGAGCACCCGGGCCAGGACGGCCATCGCCACGGGCACGGCGAGCAACACCCACGAGCGAAAGAACAGCAGGATGCCAGGGATGACGAAAAAAGTGGCACTACCGTAAATGGGATGGCGGCACAGCGCGTAGACGCCCTGTGTGGCCAGCTCGTCCGCCTCGAACGCCCGGTCCACTTCCTTTGAGGCAGCGCCCCATATCGGGACGCCGATGGCGATCAGGATCAGACCGATAACCACGAGGACGACGTACGGCACACCCGGAATCACGAAAAATGGATGCCAAACACAGTGGACGACGAGCGCCAGAACGAAGCACAGAACTGAGAATACCGTGAACCTGGGGCCGACGCCCCAGATCGTCATCTGCTTGCCCATCCCAGAACTCACGCCTCAAACCGCCACCAGAGAAAGCTCGAGGAAAAGCTTCCCCCTCGGATATTCGATCGATCGACCAGGTCCTTGGCCTCATCCAGCGTCAGGGCTGATTTGAACGTCTTGTCCAGCAGGCCAATCCAAGAACGCCTGACATCAGCGATGAACAAACACCCGTCCGGAACGAGTATCCGCTCGATCTCGTCCAGCATTTGAACGGGATTATCGACGAGGTGCACCATGTTGGTGTTGATCACTGCGTCGAACGAGCCGTCTTCGTAAGGGATTTGGTGCACGTCCGCCTTCTCGAACCTGACCCTATCCCCCAGGCCGGCCGCCTGGGCAGAGCGGTTCGCCAGCCGCAGGAGCGGATCGGATAGGTCGATACCGACGATCTCGCTATCGGCGAACTGGCGAGCGAGGACGATGTCCATCCCGCCGAATCCGCAGCCGACATCGATGATCCTGCCCCTATCGAACCCACGCGAAGTCAGCTTTTCGGCATACTCGTGCCCGAAACTTTCGACCATGTTCTGGTGGCGCTCCGCATACCGCTCAGCAAACGCCTCGTCGTCAAAGATTCGTCCGTGTGTCAAAGGTGATCGTTTCATCACTCCTCCTGTGTATTCAGCCACGGCGGCGGCCAGCCGCTGGGCGACTCGCCCTTCTTGAACCGGAAGTCGCACTTCTCGCATCCCTCGGCCAGCGTCATCGTGCGCATTAGCTCGATACCCAACGCGCCAAACAGGGCATAATCGGTCAGGCATAGGTAGGGCGCCAACTCGTCCGCTCCCTGGCTGTGCAGGAACTTGACGATGCCGCACTCGACATAGTCCCTGCCCCACCCGAACGTTTCTCCATCCCCCTCGACGTATTCGAACACCCAATCGCCAGCGTGCCGGCGCTCCTGGGAAAGCGGCGCCCGCTTCTTGGACTGGCGTCGGCTGGGCTTTGACAGATAGTAGGACCCCATCAGGCGTCGGATGAAACCAGGGTAGCGCCTGATCCACGCTTCCATGATCCGATACAGGAGCTCGCCGGTTTCTTCAACGGTCTTGCCACGCCGCTTCATGACTTGGTAAAAGGCCAGCGCGCTGGCCGAAAAGACGAGGTTGCCGGTGAGCGGGTTCTGGTCGCCGCCGATGTAGGGCAACTCTGGGAGCAGCCCTTCGAACTCTGCCAGCGACTCGCGGGTGACGGCAGCGACGAAATCCAGCTCGTATCGCGCGGCCATAATTCCCTGCCCTATCGCTGCAAGCCTGCGGTGATCCCGGAGCAGCCTGGCCTTGTTCCCGACATAGTACGCCTCATCCGTTTCCCCGGAGCGCCGCTTGCCGCCCAGCCGGATCATCGAAAGGCCCCCCAGCACCAGGCCGGCGACGAGGATAGAGATCCACTGCGCCCACCCCAGAAAGCTCACCTCGAAGTGGAACCAGTAGTCCTTGTAACCTGCCAGACCCTCCGTCCCCGGGATCACGACAAAGTCCGGCTGGATCGTGACGAAAATGAGCCAGTCGAGGATCAGCAGATCCCACACGGCAAAGGAAAACGCGATCAGCGCGCTGTTGGCGAAGGCCGCCGGGAAAGACAGTTTCCCATTATTCTGCTGCCGCAGCTTGGCGTTCGAGTGGAGCGGCACGCCGACGACGATGCAGAGAAGGAGCACACCCACGATGAGCTTTTGGGCGATGGGAACGTCAACTGGGCCCACCGCTTCTTGAATATCCGGTGGATAGTCACTGACCCACATCAGTGGGTTGACGTAGATGGATCCGTAAACGATAATCGTGAGCAGCACGTTCATGATCGTGCCGTCTGTGAGGACCCGCTTGATGGATAGCTGGTGCTTCACGGACAATTCCTCCCTATGTACCTTCTGACCCTGCGCCTGTAGGCCTCGTAGGAAGCGCCGTGCCTCTCCTGCAAGAAGCGCTCCTCCGCCAGCACGATGCGATGATGAACGTATATCCCCATCAGCCCGCAACCGATGCTCACCGGATGGGGCGCCGACACCAGCGAGGCCAGCGTCACCAGGTAGAACCCCAGGTACATCGGGTTCCGGCTGAGTCGATAGACCCCCGTCGTTCTCAGTGCACTCGCATTGTCGGATACGCCAAACCTGGAATCGCTTCTCAGGCGCCAGAATGCGGGAACGACGAAAGCGATCCCCAGCAGAAGCAGAACGGCGGAGACGTACTCGAGAGCCGCGGGTATGGGGAAAGGGACCAACTGCACTCCCGCCGCCTGCACGAACAGGAATCCCCACGAGGTGCCCATGGCAAACTTTCCCGCCACAAAGAGCAGCGGATTGATCGGGAACTCGCCCAACGACTTTTTTCCCCTGAGCCTGTGCAAAACGTTAAAGCCCAGGACGAAACCCGTGAAGGCAAAAAGTTCAACCAGAGTCATCAAACGCGCCAAAGGCATCCCCCCTCAGGTCGGATCGGCCTGCTTGACGGCCACGCGGTAGACCACTTGCTTTCGCAGAGCGAGCACGCCCAGCTCCTCGCGGGTAATAGCCAAACCGGCCTCGGTCAGATGCGATGGGTAAAGCGTGTACTCGCCCTTGGCCAGGTGGCGCTGCAGCGCGTTGCGGGCGCGCGGTCCGAACTCGGCCGAGACGTAGCGTCCGCCAGGCCCTAGTACCCGCGCAATCTCGGCCACGGCCTGCCGCTTCTCCGCCAGGTCGAGGTGATGGTACATGATGTTTGTGATCGCCACGTCGAAGGAATCGTCGGGGTACGGCAGGTCGGTGATCGAACCGACGCGAAAGTCCGCCGTCAGACCCTGCTCCTCCGCATCCCGGCGAGCAACCGCGATCATCTTGGGAGAGAGATCGATGCCGTTCACCGCACAGTTGGAATGCCGCGCCGCGATGCGCAATGCCAGCATCCCCGTGCCGCAGCCGGCGTCGAGCAGGCGCTCGTCACCTTTTAGCGCAGCCAGTTCGAGCACGCGCCGACGAAACGCTTCGTGGCTGCGCCCGCCAAGCACATTGAAACCCCAGTTGTATACGGGGATCAGGGCGTCTGTAAAGTGCGTGAAGCGATGCCGGTACGAAGGCTGCTCGGGTTCCATTCGAACTCCTCAACAGCGCTACGATCCAGCCAAAACCAGCTTCACAAAGCCGCCCAGGTCCTTCAGCCTGGGAACGAACATCGGCTTGCTCCTGGCGTACGTTTCAAACGGCGCCCCATACCGGCGGATCAACTCCCTATCTTCCACGCGCGCTATGGCGTACCACTCCAGGAGCATCGTGAACGCCATAATAAAGCCCATCCAGTTCTGCGCCAGAAATGCCAGCGCGATTCCCATCCAGACGCCCTCCGCGTAGTGAGCGTGGCGGACGTATCGGTACATCCCGCCCTGAATCGGGAACGACTTCTCAGGATAGATGATGTATAGAAACAGCTCAGTGTCGCGGTCAAAGCCGCCGTTGATGGATTTGCGCATTGACAGCACCGAGAAAACAAGTAGGACGATGCCAATCGGCACGAAAACCCACCACGGCGAAAGCGCCTGATATAGCACGTGATCGTAGGGGTAAAGCGCCGGGAGAAACGAGCTTTTTCCCACAGCCAGTATCATCAAGAAGCCAATCGTGCACGGGCCGAAGACCGGCACGACGTAACGATAGAAGAACCGCTGGTACGCCCGGTCGCCATATTTCGCCCGGTAGTGCCCCCGGATTTTCTCCGCCCCCCGCGGCATCCTCGACATCAGGTAGAATGCCAACACGTTCCACGCTGCCGTCGAGACCAGTGGCGCCCACCAGCCAATCAGGTTGAAAAGATGTGCCAGGGCGAGCGGCGCGAGGGAACAGATCGTGATATACACGATGCTATTAAAGCTGTAGAGATCAGGGACATGCGCCTCGACGATCTTCCATCCGGTTTTCTCTTGAGCCTGCGTAGCACCTGCAGTCATAGCCGCCCTCCTCCCACCATTCACGTTGACACCTGCTCCCCTCGGAGCAGAGAGACGCGGCGCAACGCTCCTCTGGTGTTTCTTTATTGCAAATGATTCTCAATTACAATTATACACAAGTAGCGATACTTGTCAAGCAGCCAAGAGTTTTGGTGATTACCCGCATTTTTGCCATGACACATTCCAACACGCGAGGAGGAAATGCTTTGGGGGCGTGAGCGGGCGCAAAGCGCTCACCCACACCCCCAATCCCCCCTTACCCAGACAGATGGGAAAACACCAGATCAAATTGACAGTCGCACTTTGACCCGCCCCCACATCTCCTGTAGCGCCCCTGACACCGGGCCGTCGGTGTGTTCCGTCACCGGGCAGCCCCACACCATCGCCTCTGTCACGACGGTGTCGTACGGGATGCGGCCCGCCAGCTCGACGCCTTGCTCGGCGCAAAAGGCCGCGATCTCGTCGGAGCGAGCCGGGTTCAGGTCGGCCTTGTTGATCGCCACCAGCGATTGCACGCCAAAGTGATCGGTCGTCGCCAATATGCGCTCCAGATCGTGCACGCCCGAGACCGTCGGCTCGACGACGTGCAGCGCCAGGT
>JAFGED010000179.1 GCA_016931785.1 Anaerolineae bacterium | reverse complement strand
CGAGGGCGGCGAAGCCGCCCTCGAACCCCCAGCCTTCCTCCTCTTTTTGTCGCGAAAGGCAACTGCGAAGCAGGGCTGAGTAGTTACAAAATGAGTACCTCCTGCGGGCGGGGGGGGGAGAAAAAACTTCCGTATCTTGATATATCCGATATCGTTAATGCTGATGAGGATAAGCTGCGTCCTAGAGGCCACTAGAAAGTGCCAGGTGGCAAAATAGGTAACGCGGTCAATAGTGCTGTGCGTTCTACAAAGTGTAGCGAGGGCGGGCGCTTAATTCGAGTCGTAATGTTGGGGTGTTAGGATAAAGGAAAGACTGACGACGTCCATCGCAGTGACTTTTGTCGTCTTTGACCTGTCGTCAAGCTGCCAAACTATCCAGTCCTGATGCCCATTGGTGGGTAACATGAACGGGTTCACTTTGTTAGGAAAATCTCGCCAAAGCTCGATTCGATTAGCACTTGCCCTTGTCGGAGGCGCGATTCCCGTTGCGTTTCTGCTACTTCTGACCGCTACGCCAGATGTTCAGGCCGCCCCTTTGCCCCGACCTGCAGCGATCATCACGTCAAGCACAACTATGGTCGCTCACACCACTAGTACCACGCACGAGATGAGCGTGTATGCCAATGGGCGGATCAGCGACCGTTTCCTTGCAGGTGATCCGGCGTATAGAAATCAGATCGGTAATAACCCTGAAGGCACGACCATCGCCGTGATGTTCGATCAACACGCTTTGCCCGACTCCGTCGACGTCGGGGCGCAGGGCGAGTTTATCCCGACGACGCCCATCACGCTGTATACCGACCCGGATAACAACTTTCCAAGTTATAGCGAGGATACCTCTGTGGTGTACGCCAGCGGGGTGCTCTCGTATCAGATCGCGCAGCGAACACTGGCCACGAACACGAACAACTGCGTGATCATGGAGTTGGATATCCAGAACACCGGCAGCACGTCCCTCACCAGCGGCAAGCTGCTCTACATGGTGGATATTGACGCAGGGGAACGGACGAACCAGAATCACGGGTTCTACGACCCCACCCGGCGTTTTGTTTATCAATCGGCCACGAGCACACCTCCCAGTCCCCTTGGTTTTGCGATGGGAATCTCTCTGTTGAAGGGAGACTGGCGTGGATATCGCATTGTTGGGGCCAATAACGGCTATCCTGATCTAGATAGCGAATTTCAGAATGAAATGATCACCCCTGCCAACACGATCCAAAATGGCCCCAACGACGTCTCCTGGATCGTGGCGGATATCCCCGATCTGTCCGCAGGCCAGACGGCGCAGTTGGCTTTCAGCATCTGTGCTGCAACCGCCGCTGATGAGGCGGGAGCCAGAGACGAGCTAATCGAGGAATACGACGAACTGGTTGATCTCGCCTTGACGCCGGCCAAGACGATCGACAGTAATTGGACGCGGCGAATAAGGCTGACCTTTAGCAACACAGCGCAGGCTGAGAACTTGGTGGACTTTCCCGTCTTGGTGACGCTGGATGGCAGTCGCATTAGCTACGCTCAGACCCAGGATGCCGGCCAGGACATTCGCTTCGTCGATCCAGATGGGCTGTTGCTTGCACACGAGGTCGAGGAGTGGAACGAGGCGGGCACCTCCTACGTGTGGGTGAAGATGCCACAGATCGACGGTGGATCGAACACGGATTACATTTGGATGTACTATGGCAATCCCGATGCGCCTGATGGGCAAGCCCCAGAGGATGTCTGGACCAGCGACTATCGCATGGTCTACCACCTGGCGGATAGTTCCGGAACGATCCTGGACTCGACCGCGAACGGTTTCACCGGCGCGAATCATGGCACAACACCCTATAATAACGGTTTCATCGCCGGCGCCCGGGATTTTGACGGGTTTAATGACTACGTCGATCTAGGTTCAGGTCTGGCCGTCCTCAACGGGGTAGGTCAGGCCACGCTGTCGGCCTGGATCAGGCCGGATGATCTGGCAGGTCGTAACGATATCATCGCCATCTCTGTCGGCGGCAGCCCGCCTACCAATGCTTCCCGGGCCTCGCTCTATCGGTCCGGCAATGAGGCGGGGATTATTGCCAGAGCCCCAGATAGCCAAGGCATGAATTCAATCGATACGATATCCAATTCCGTGTCCCTAAACTGGCATTATGTGGTCGCCGTTATAGACTATTCCGGCAACACGGTCGCGATTTACGTCGACGGTGTCTCACAGCCGCTTTCAGGTTTTCCCAGCTTTGAAGCGCCAACGACATCCAACACGAACTCTGCCAACGCCGCGCTGGGGAGCGAAGATGATGGCATCAGCGGATTCTTTTTCAATGGGCGGATCGACGAGGCCCGTGTGGCTGCAACAGGCCGCTCGGCGGACTGGGTCGCTGCCCAGTATGCGTCGATGACGGATAGTTTCATCACGTACGGCAGCCAGGAGAATGCCTCGGCTGCGGTTGGCCAGGCGATCGCTGGCGCGCAGTTCAGCTACACCATCGTCGTCACCAATACCGGCTTGGCCGAGATCTCGAACGTCGTGGTGACCGACGTGGTGCCAAGCGGGGCGAGCTACGTCTCGGGCGGTTCGTACCTCGGCGGCAGCCACACCGTGAGTTGGACGATTCCGAGTATTGCGGCCTCTGAGAGCGTGTCAGTTACCTTTGTCGCCAGTACGTGCCAATTGAGCGTGACCAACGAATCCTACCGCGCTATCACCAGCACGCAGGGGATCAGCAGTGCCCATGGGACACCTTTGCTGACAGTGCTGAGACCGCCCACGATAGAGGCCCAGTTCACCCACAGCCCGCCAACGGGCACCGTGGGTGGCGCCATCTACTTTACGAGCACCAGCACGACCAACGGCGGTCCCATCGTCGCCTGGGGCTGGGATTTCGGCGACGGCGATACGGCGAGCGGTTCGACCGCGAGCCACGTCTACACCAGTGCCGGCCCCTTTTCCGTCACGTTGACGGTGACCGATACCTGTGGCTTTGTGGACACAGTGACCCGCGTCGTCGACGTTTATCCCCTGGTGAGCTTTGGCGATGCCTCTTACACCGTGGACGAGGGCGACGGCACGGCCACCATCACCGTCACGCTGAGCGCCCCATCCGGGCAGGTCGTGAACGTCACCTATGCCACCGGCGACGG
>JAFGED010000178.1 GCA_016931785.1 Anaerolineae bacterium | reverse complement strand
GACCAGGACGGCAGGCGGCGCTTCTCCAGGCGTCGCAAGGCCTGTGTCTTTTGCGAGGAAAAGATCACGTACATCGACTACAAGCGATCCGATCCGCTGTGGCGTTTCTTGACCGATCGCGGCAAGATTCGCCCGCGGCGGCAGACCGGGACGTGCGCCAAGCACCAGCGCCAGTTGGCGATGGCGATCAAGCGCGCCCGTCACCTGGCGCTGCTGCCGTTCGTGGCCGAGCCCAAGCGCCCGCGCTAGCTGGCGCCCGTGGACTTTTGAGGGTATAGGTATAGAATGGCAAAAAAGGCGAAAAAACGCCCGCCCAGGAAGCCGGTACGCAAGCGCAGCTCCCGCGTCGAGCAGCAGAACCGTTTGAGGACGATCATTGTCTGGAGCTCGATAAGCGTGGCTGTCCTGGTCGTCGGGCTGTTGAGCTATGGCCTCTTTGGGGAACGCCTGATCAGGCAGTACATCATCTTGCCGGCCAGGCTGCGCGATCCGGTCGCCATCGTGGACGGCGAGCCGATCACGGCTGGCGACTTGCGGGAGCGGATAGATTTCTTGCAGCGGTTTTACATGATGGCCCTGCCGGAGGGGCAGACCGGGTTTGTCCTCGACATGCTGGTCCAGGAGCGGTTGCTGGCGCAGGAGTTGGCCCGCCGCGGGCTCGCGGTGACCGACGAGGCGGTGCAGCGCAGAGTCGAGGAGGATTATGGGTACTATCGCGATCCCCCCACACCTACGCCCATACCCACCGCCACGCCTACCCCGGCTGCGACGGAGGTCATCACCCCCACGCCGTCGGCTACGGCGATCGTGACGCCGGCAGAGGTGCTCACCACGCCGACGCCGACGCTCATCCCGGCGCCTACCTCGATGCCTTTGCCCACCTCTACGCCGGTGACCGAGGAGGCGTTCCGGGAGAGTTACGCCGAGGCTCTGTCCTTGCGCGGGATTACGGACGAAGAGTACCGGGACTATACCAGGTTGCAGTTGATGTACGAGGTGTTGTTGGAGGAGTATCTCGAGGATGTGCCTATCGCCATGGACCAGGTCCAGCTACGGTACCTGCAGGTGAGTACCCCGGGTGAGGCGGACGACCTGGCCACGCGTTTGGAAGGAGGGGCTTCCTTCGAGGAGCTCAAGGCTGAGGTCGAGGCGGATGCGGAGACTCCCGGCTACGGCAGCGAGCTGCAGTGGTACACGCAGGATGCGGTAGAGCGGGAGCTCGGCGCGGACGTGGCTGCCCAGGCGCTTGGCATACAGTCGGGGGTTTTTAGCGGCCAGCAAGCAGATGGCATCGTGTACTATGCCGTCGAGGTCGTGGACCGCCAGGAGGATCGAGAGCTGGACGAGGAGGCGCGTCGTCAGATTGCCAGCGACCAGCTCGGCGAGTGGCTGAACTCCCGGATGGAGACGGCCGTCGAATATCTGGATTACGACTCCGACTTGATCATGGTAGGGCTGGAATCCTGAGAGGGTCCCTTTCCCATAAACCGAGGCCCGGCCTCCGGCATTCCCGGAGGCCGGGCCTTTTTTTGTCCTGTTCGTCGTGGGCGATTTATCGCCGTCGGTTCACGGTAAAGCCCTTGAGGGCTTTACCCGGTGTGCCGCTGTGCCTCGATCACGTTGGGCAGCTTTTCGATCTTGGTCAGCACGCGGCTGAGCTGGGCGATGCTGTCGACCTCTATGGTGATGTAAAAGATGGCGAGGTTGCCCTTGATCCCCTGCCTGGCGGCGGCGATGTTGATATTCTCCGCGCCGATGGTGGTCGAGATCTCGCCCAGCAGCTTGGTGCGGTCGTAGGCGGTGATATAGATGTTGACGGGGAAGGTTTGCGCCTTGGCGCCCCATCCCACCTCTATCAGGCGGTCCGAATCGCTGAGGCGCAGGATGTTGGGGCAGTCGCGGCGGTGGATGGTGACCCCCCGCCCGCGGGTGACGTAGCCGACGATGTCGTTCCCGGGCAGCGGCGTGCAGCATCGCGCCAGGCGGGTCAGCAGCCCGCCGGTGCCTTGCACCTGGATGCCCTCGACCGTCTCGACCGGCGGCGGGGGTTCCAGGGGAAGCTCTTCCTCTTCCTCGCGCCCGCGCGTTTCGGCGACCTTGCCTGCGATCTGTTGGCTGTTGATGTCGCCAAAGCCGATGGCGGCGAGAAAGTCGTCCAGCTTGTCGTAGCCAAAGAGCTTGCTCGCGGCCTCGTATCCTATCTCCAGCCCCAGGCGCTTTAGCTCTCGTTCGAGGACCTCGCGCCCCTGGATGATGTTCTGCCCCCGGTCCTGCCGCCGGAACCACTGCCGGATTTTGCTGCGCGCGCGGTTCGTCATGGTATAGCCCAGGGCCGGGTTCAGCCAGTCGCGGCTGGGCCCTCCCCGGCGCGAGGTCAATATCTCCACCTGGTCGCCGTTCTTGAGCTGATAGTCCAGCCCGACGAGCTTGCCGTTGGCGCGCGCTCCCCGGCAGCGGTGGCCGATCCCGGTGTGGATGTGGTAGGCAAAGTCGATGGGCGTCGAGCCGGTCGGCAGGTCGATCAGTTTGCCCTTTGGCGTAAAGGCATAGACCCGGTCCTCGAAAATGTCGGTCTTGACCGCGTCCAGGAACTCGCCCGCGTCGGTGAGCTCCTGGCGCCACTCCATCAGCCAGCGCAGCCAGGCGATCCTGGCCTCGAACGCCTTGTCCCGCCTGCCGCCCTCCTTGTAGTGCCAGTGGGCGGCGATGCCGTATTCCGCGATGTGGTGCATGTCCCCGGTGCGGATCTGCACCTCCAGCGTCTTGCCGTCGCCGCCGACGACCGCCGTGTGGAGGCTCTGGTACATGTTGTCTTTGGGGGTGGCGATATAGTCGTCGAACTCGCCGGGGATGGGGCTCCACAGCCCGTGCACGATGCCCAGGGCGCGGTAGCAGTCGGGGATCGTGCCGGTGATGACGCGGATGCCGCGCACGTCATAGACCTGGTCGAAGGGCACGTTCTTGCGCTGCATCTTGCGGTAGATGCTATAGATCTGTTTGGGCCGCCCGGTGATATCCGCGCTTATGCCCTCTTCGGCCAGCTTCTGTCTCAGGGTCTCGATGTGCCTTTGGATGCCGGCCTCGCGCTCGGCGCGGCGCTCCTCGATGAGGGAGGCGATCTCATAGTAGGTGCCGGGATCGAGGTGGCGCAGGCTCAGATCCTCCAGCTCCCACTTCCACTGCCACACGCCCAGCCGGTTGGCCAGCGGGACAAAGATGTCCATCGTCTCGCGGGCAAAGGTCCTGCGCCGCTCCGGCTCGAGGGCGTCGAGCGTGCGCATGTTGTGCAGGCGGTCGGCCAGCTTGATGATCACGACCCGCAGGTCCTGCGCCATGGCGAGGAACATCTTGCGCAGGCTCTCCGATTCCTGCGCGTCGCGCAGCGCCTCGGGGTCGTCCTTGAACCGCTCCCTTTGCTCGTGCTCGATCTGCTCCAGCTTGGTCACGCCGTCGACCAGGCTCGCGATCTGGGGGCCGAACGCCCGCTCCAGGCTCGCCAGATCGGTGTCCGTATCTTCGACCACGTCGTGCAGCAGGCTCGCGGCGATGGTATCGGTGTCCATCCCGATCTCGGTGAGCAGAAAGGCCACGCTCAGCGGGTGCTTGATGTAGGGCTCGCCGGATTTGCGCTCTTTGCCGGCGTGCGCTTGCTCGGCGACGGTGTAGGCGCGCTCGATGAGCGCCCGCGCCCCATTGCTCTCCTCGTCGAGGGGGACGTGCTCCAGTATGTCCTTGATGTCTATCTCGGGCTGCTTGACCATCTTTGCCGCGTGTCTCTAGGCATCTTTCGATTCTTGGCCGAGTGAAGCGGGATTTTACGGCCCTGGCTTTGCGCAGCGTTTCGGGCGCAACGAGAAACGCCCCTAGAGGTGGTTTCAGTATAATGCGGCCGGTGGATTTGTCAACGTGGGGGTGGGGGAGCCGAACTCTCCCCCCGGCGGGGGGAGTTGGAGGGGGGAGAGCAGGCCGAGAAGACAAGTCGGGTACGCTGCCCACGCGCCCGGAGCTCAAGCTCCGGGCTAATGGAACAAGCCCCCTTCGGGGGCTAAGGACCCGTAAAAGGTAACTACTCAGCCCTGCTTCGCAGTTGCCTTTCGCGACAAAAAGAGGGGGAAGGCGGGGGGTTCGAGGGCGGCTTCGCCGCCCTCG
>JAFGED010000177.1 GCA_016931785.1 Anaerolineae bacterium | reverse complement strand
CGAGGGCGGCGAAGCCGCCCTCGAACCCCCCGCCTTCCCCCTCTTTTTGTCGCGAAAGGCAACTGCGAAGCAGGGCTGAGTAGTTACGAGAAAACGATGTTAAAGTCCGGCAAAAATGGCGCTGTGAGCTCGTTCGAAAAATGTGGGTGTTTGGCCCGCCTCACGGGTAAATCGCAAGTACTTCTGATGTTTCCCGATTGACGGGATTCCTGTGGTGTGCTATGATGGGTACCAACAGGCAGACGCCTGTAAAGGCACAGCCATCATATCACATTGTACGTCCAGAGTCCACGTCAAAAACCCTTCGATTTACCGTCAGATGAAGAGGATCACCTGCGAAGAATTCGAACAGGAGCTCCGCGAGGCGCTTGCCCATCTATACGCCCCCGACTATCGGCCTTCCGAGACGTTCTATGCGTTGGTAGGTTGTGATCCGCAGGGAGGGGCGCTTGCCGTCCAGACGGCCGTCATCCACGTGATCGAGGGGCTGGAGCCCCCGGCTGGAACCCCGCCCACAGCTCAAACCAGGCTCGTATTCGATCTGCTGCACGATCGGTTCGTCCTAAAGCTGACGCAGGAGGAGACCGCCGAGCACCTGCATGTCAGCCTGAGCAGCGTGCAGCGCGGTCAGCGCGAGGCCGTACACGTGTTGGCCAGGGCGATTTGGGAGCGCGGCCGGGCACAGGGACTGATGGCGGAGGAGCACCCTCAGGAAGATCAACCGCCTGCGGGAGAGCACCGCCGCCCGGATTGGCGCTCCCAGATGAAGCAGGAGTTGGCGTCGCTGCAGTCCATCGACCCCAACCGCGTGGCCGACGTGACAGAGACGCTGCAGAGCGTGATGGAGCTTGAGAGCGCCTTGGTGCCCGCGAGTGACGTCCGCCTGGAGGTGGGCTACGTCCAGCCGGACCTGGTCGCGGTGGTTCACCCCTCGGCACTGCGCCAGACGCTGATCGCGGCCGTGGGACGATTGGCGCGCCACGCAGCGCCGGGTCCGATCACGATCTTTGCCAGGCTTGGAGAGGGCAACGCCAAGATCACCCTGAGAGGGTCCATTGCAGAGGGGCACGAGCTGACCGCGCAGGACCTCGTTCGCGATATCCTGGTGCCGGATGAAACTACCGTGGAGGCCCGCATAGAGGGAGATCACGCTTTTCTGTGGATCAACGCGCCGTCGTTGGGCCAGGTCACGGTTCTGGCCGTGGACGACAATCCAGATATGCACCACTTCTACCGGCGTTGCGCCACGGGTACAAGGTACCGCATCGTCCACGCTACAGGGGGAAGGGAGGCCCTGGAAAAGGTCAAGGCTTCCTCACCTGATGTCGTCGTCCTCGACGTCATGCTGCCCGACGTGGATGGATGGAAGCTGTTGATGCAGCTGCACGAGGACCCTGCGACCCGTCCCATCCCCATCATCGTCTGCTCGGTCGTCAGGGAGGAGGAGCTGGCTATGGCCCTGGGGGCTGCGCTGCACCTGTCGAAACCGATCGAGCCGCGACGGTTCGTGGAGGCTCTCGACCAGGTTTGCTCTCAGGCGTCAGCAAAAGGTCCGGCAGCGTCACCGAACATTGCAGCAATTGACTGATCGAGAGTCCTTCACCTAGTGCGGTCACCAGTAACTGGCTCTCCGGCGCCCGCTCGACGAGATCCTGCGCCGAGACGAAGAGAACGGGGATTTCCGCCGTGCTGCCGTCTCCGCGCAGACGATCCAGCACCTGCCAGCCATTCATTCCCGACATGACGACGTCCAGCAGCACGAGATCCGGGGGATCGCTGCGCGCCATCTCCAGGGCCTGCTCGCCGCTGGATGCGGTGACCACAGAGATAGTGCTGTCGCAGACGTGCAGCATGCGTGTAAAGAGCCGTAGCACGTCCGGATCGTCGTCAACGATGAGCACCTGCTTGATAGGTTTGCCCAGATTCTGAATGGCCTTATCGAGTTGGGCCCGCGTCACCGGCTTTGTCAGATATCCTGTCGCGCCGGCCTCCAGGGCATGGGCCATTGACTGGCGCACGGAACAACCAACGATGGGCGTATCGGGTATCTGCGCCCGTATGCGCTCGATCTGAGCCCAGAGGTTTTCGGGCACTGCCGCGTTGAGCACCAAGGCGTGGGCCGGGCACTGCTGCAGTGCCTCTAAGGCCCCATCCAAATCGTGGGCCTCGATGAATTCGGCCTGATCGCCATACCCTGCGAATTGGGAGTAGAGGGCGCCGTTTTCATCGCATACCACGAGGCGGGGCTTGGCCAATTCGTCGGCTATGCGGGCCTGATCCGCACGCAGGAAAGCCCGTTCGCGCCACATCCAGTCCTCCCTGATTCGGTACCCGGGTCTGGCGATGTGTCCGACCGGGGGTGAGACCGGCAGCTCGAACATAAAGCTGGAACCGACGCCTAACTCACTTTCCAGCCACATGCGCCCTCCGTGAAGTTGGACGAATTGCTTGCTGATAGATAGCCCCAGCCCCGTCCCACCCTTTTCACGCCAGATGTCGCCAGAGCCCTGGCAAAAGGGCTCAAAGATCATCTCGACATCCTCTGCCGAGATGCCCGGCCCCGTGTCGATCACACTCACCACGACACGCTGATCCTCGTGTTCCACGTGCACGGTGATGCCGCCCGCGACGGTGAAGCGGGCGGCGTTGCTCACCAGGTTGAGGATCACCTGTTGGATGCGGGTGGCGTCGCAATAGACCTGGGGCAAGCCGTCTGGAACCTCGACCTTGAGGGAAAGCTCTTTTTTCTCCGCCAAAGGGTGTACCGCCGCCACGGCACTATTGATGAGTTGCCGCAAATCGATCTGCTCTTTGTGGAGCACCAGGCGCCCGGCCTCCATCTGCGTCAAGCTCAGCACGTCGTTGACCATGTTGGCCAGGTGCACGCAGTTGCGGTGGACGACCTCCAGGTCGCTGCTCATTTCGGGGGGGAGGATCACGTCGTACATCTCCGGTGTCTCGACCATCAGGCTCACCAACCCGATGATCATGTTCAACGGCGTGCGGAACTCGTGGCTGACCTTGGCCACGAATATCGTCTTGGCCTTTTGAGCCTCTTCGGCGATGGTGCGCAGCACTGCCATGCGCTCGCTGGCCAGGGCCAGTTGCCGGTTCGCGCTAGCCAGATCGGCCAGCGCCTGTTCCAGTTCCGCCTTGCGGTCCCGCGCCTGCTCCAAGAGCACCTGAGCGCGGTCGAAATATGCCTCCGAGTGGGCGATCTCGTTGTGCACGGGTTGGTAGGCAGCGAACATAACGCCCAGTATGGCCAGGTTTGACCCCATGGCAACGCCGATGGACGCCCAATCGATGCCGCCAGGTCCGCCCGGGGATAGCAGGATCAGCAGTATCGCTTCGCCCAGTACCGTGCCGGTGGCTGAGGCAAGATTTAGGAGAACGGCGGCAAGGGCGGTCGGGACTGCAAGCCAGGCCAGAGCGTTTGGCAGGCGCAGCCAGTAATGGACCAGCAATACAAGGAGTGTCAATGTGGCAACGATGAACCAACGACCCAGGCGCGTGTTTCGGCTCTCGAGAAACCAGGCGGCAACCGATAATGCCGTGGTGAGTACTGCTAGGCTCTCCATCTTGACCGGGTCGACGAGGGATTGGCTTAGGAGGATTAGCGCCCAGCTCAAGGCGAGCAGCGTAGCGATCACGATCTTGGGCGAAACGCGCATGTCGGGATTGAAACCTGCTGATGAGTTGTTCATCTCTACCTTCTTCTCGTACGAAATCCGGATATCTCTTCAATAAGGGGAGAAGCTTCGCGCTTGTTGGATCTAGCTTGATTATAGGCTGTCGAAGGAGGATGGTCAAGCATAGATGCGGTTGGGCGTGTGTTCGTTCTCTGGGGCACTAAGCTTGTGCTTCGTGTCCTTTCCAATCGCCTCTCTCTCCCCCCCTCAATCCCCCCCGCTGGGGGGGAAGCCGAACCCTCCCCCCAGCGGGGAGAGTTGGAGGGGGGGAGAAGACATCTGTCCAGAGCTATTTCCAAACACGGTGTTGCCCCCAATTACAAACGCCCCCTGTGGTTGGGGCATTTGTGCTTTGGGACGCACAAGGCCACGTACAGTGAGGAAATAGGGCCGCCTGCTTCTAGCCTACGTCCTGGTACTCGTGCAGCGCGTAGTCGAACCGCTGCCCCTCGAAGGAGCGGATCAGCGTCGTGTAGACGCGCGTCTTGAGCGTGTTCTCACCCACGCGCAGGCGCACCCGCTCCAGCGCGACGCAGCGCGGCTGCCACAGCACGGGCTGGTACGGGCCGTCGTTGACGGATACCTCGCTCGACTCGTGGAACGGTTTCCCGTAGTCGAACGCCACTAGCGCGTGCTCAGCGCTCGGTAATTGGTCGAGGGTGAACGTCGTCGTGTACTCGATGACGCCGGCGTAGTGCGGCAGCAGGTTTGCCTCGTACTCCTCGAACGCCCCTTTCTCCCCGCGCGCCACGATGCGCACCGGGTTCAGCCGCACGCCAAAATCCCCGGCCAGGTAGAGCGGGTTGAGCAGGCCGCCGTCCGTTCTATCGGTGATCACCTCGACGCGGATCACGTTCTCTCCCCGCACGAGCCAATCGGTGACGTCTGCCCCCAGGCTGCCGCGGACGTGGGCCGCGGTGGGCCGGAAGTCGGCCGGTCCCAGCGGGCCGCTCCCGTTGACGCTGACGTGCCAGTCGCCGACGATGGAGCCAGGCTCCATGACGAGCTGCACCGCCCCGTCGTAGTCGCAGCCGAAGGTGACCTCGTAGCGGGCGTGTAGTTCGGGAAGCGATAGCTCCGGCTCGTGGCCGAAATGCTTGCGATAGGCGGGCACGAACGGGATCGCTCCCTCCTCCAACTGGTTGGCGATGGGGATGGCGCGCACCAGGGCGCTCTGTCCCCAGCCGCCATCCTGGTTCTGCAGGGCCATGCGCCACTTGCCCAGGCGCAGCAGGTTGGCGTTCTCGGCGCGCACCCTGGCCGACCCTCCGACCGGTACCGTGATCTGGGGGATCGGTTCTGGTACGGCGGCAGCATCGGCCGCCTCCAGCGCCAGGGACTCGAAGGGCCAAATCAACCGTTGGTAACGACCGTCCTTTTTCTCCAGGCGGGTGGGGCGGGTTTCATCGAGTGGAACCTCCCGCAGGTCGCCGCCGCTCTCGAATTGCACGGTGAGCGATTCGCCGCCGAGGTTGACCAGGAACCAAATTGTTCCATCCTCAGAAACCCGCTTTACGCTCACGATCTGCGTCGCTTCCTGGCCCCCGGCTTGGATGCGCAGACTGGGCTGTACCGTCTTGAGCAGTTCGGCGGTGAGGGTTGCAGTCTCCAGGTCACACGCGCAGCGGGCGACCGTCCCGCCGGCGGCCTCGAATGCCTCCAGCCAGGTTTGCAGCGGTTCTTCGATCACGCGCATCGGCGGCACGATGACCACCTTGGCGGCGATGTCGGCGATCTGCACGCAGCCGGCGCCGATCTGGCCGCTTGTGAGGATTTCGGTATCGACGATGTGAAAGTCGAGGTGCTGCTCCGCCAGCAGCCACAAAATCGTCTCGTAGGCCGTGAGCTCCGCGTGGGCGGGCACGCCGCTGCCCGGATCCACGAGGAGGATTTGGGCGTCGACGTGCGTGGACTCGAACAGCTTTCCGATGCGCTCCACGTAGCCGGATAGCACGCCGAACAGCGGCCAGAAGGGCATCTGGAAGAAGAAGGTGGGCGGCGCGTCGTGCTTCTTGAGGGCGTGGGTGCTGTAGAAAAAGCCGTGCGGCACCAGGTACCTGATCCCTGCCAGGAGCAGCCCGTCGGCGATGGACTTGGCGTCCTGCAGCGTGGCGCTCCATCCCAGGCTGTGGTAGCACTCGCACAGCGCCCCGGGCTTGCCAAAGAAGTATGCCGCCGACGCCGTCGCCCGGGCGTTTGCCCGCACCCGCGCGCGCAGCCAGTCGGGTTTAGCGCCCACCTTGGTGTGGCCGGGCTCGCAGCCGGGGATGTCCATGTACTTGAGCTGCGCCAGGCGCAGCGACGGCTTCTCGCCGGAGTAGGCCAGCCCGTGCTCCCGGCACCAGCCCGATATCTGCCCCTCGAAGGACTGGCAGAACAGGCGGTAAGTGAGCCGCTGCAGGTCGTAGGCCACCCGGACGTGATCGGGATGTGTGCTATCCTGCAGGGCCGGTAGCGCGGCCAGCAGATCGTAGCCGTGCTCGGCCTGGAACGCTGCCGGGATGCGCTCCGACCACCAGGGCGCGGTCTCGTCCACAAAGATGGATACGATGCGCTGGCCGAACCGCTCGGCGTAGCGCTGGCGGTAGCGCTCGTGCGTCAGGGTGATAAAGCGCGCGACGGCTTCCGGGTTCAGCGTGTCGACGTAGTGGTCCCAATACTTAAAGTGGTTCACCTCCACCTGCGCCGCCACGAAGAGCTTGTGCGGGCCCCGGGGCAGCGTCGCCTCCAGCACGGGCGTCGGCTCGCTGGCAAAGTAGCGTTTGCGATTGTACTTCGTCAGCCCCATCTCGACGTACGACTCTCGCTCCAGGACCATGCCGATATGATCTCGCAGGTCGATGCCGCGATCCCAATCGACGGCCTCCCCTTGCAGCGGGTACGCCGTGCAGCACAGGAGCTTGCCCCGGGGCAGGCCGAGGCGCACCGGCCCGCCATCAAGGTCGTACGATTTCTGCACGAGCTGGGTGGCGTGATACTGCGGGCACCCCAGGGTCACCGCGCCGCCGGCAATGCCGCTGGGGTAGGGGTACTCGTCGTAGAGGTGGACGACCAGGCCGTGCTCATCCGCTGCCTCTACGGCCGCATCCACCATCTGGAAGAACGACTCGGAGAGGTATGGCCGCTCAAGCCCCTGCCGTGGGTGGATGAAAAAGCCGCGCACGCCCTGCGCGGCCATCTCCCCGACCTGCCAGCGGATTTCGCCGGCCGAGAGGTCGTCGTTCCAGAACCAAAAGGGGTAGAAACCGAGGGGGATGTCGTTTTGCGTCATGTCTGAGAATTCACTCCTAGCAGTCTGGCACGGTCAATCGAACATCTTTCTGCCAAACAGCTTGAACCGCCGCACTCGCGCCAGCCATAGGTACCACTGCACCTTTCGCCAGGTGCGCACTGCCTGCTGTTGGTCGAGTGGCTCCAGCAGGCGAGAGGTGTAGATCGCCTGCACGTAGGAATCGATCAAGTGACGGGTGTTCTGGACAGCGGGCGCCAGCCAGTCGTCCCAGTATTCTGTCTCCGATAGATCGCCCGCCCAGCAGGCGAGCGCAGCGGCGAACTCGTTGGGTGTGTCGCTCACCCTCACCGGCACGGCCAGGCGTGCTGCCTGGCGGCGCAGTCGTCTGTAGAGCGTCGTCACCGCCGCCGCGGGCCTCAGGCGGCGCAGCCGCCAGGTATCGATGCGTATCCAGGCGACGATGGCCAATATCAGCAGCGCCAGTCCGGCTATGCTGGTCAGCCACCAGGGCCACTGGGTCACGTCCCACCAGCGCTGCGTGATAGCGGCTGTTTCCTCGTCAGGCTTTGGAATAGGAGGGGGTTCAAATGGCTTGATCCTACCCTCGCTGGGACGCTCGATCTCCGGCAGGCCGGCCGTTGGCTCGAACTCGACCCATCCATAGCCGGGGAAGTAGACCTCGGCCCAGGAGTGAGCGTTGGCCTCGACGACGAGGTAGGTGCCCTCGGTGTAGTCGTAGGTGCCGGTGGTGTAACCGGTCACGTAGCGGGCGGGCAAGCCGGCCGCCCGCGCCATCACGACCATCGCCGTGGCGTAATAATCGCAGTATCCCTCCTGTAGATCGAAGAGAAAGTAGTCGGCCACGTCTCGGTCACCCGTAGGCTTGGGCACGTCGAGGTTGTAGGGAAAGGTGCGCAGATAGGTCTCGATGGCGTACGCCCGGTCATAAGGCGTGGGCTCGGTTGCCGTCAGGTCGCGGGCCAGTGCGATCACGCGTTCGGGGACTGTATTGGGCAGCCACAGGTAGCGGCTGCGCACCCAATCTGGATAGTCGGTTCCGGCGGCCTGCAACTGTTCCACGGTAAAGACGGGCAGCAGCGACTCGGCGTGATAGGTTTTCGTCAGTGTCGTAGCGCCGAAGGCGTCTTCGGAGGTGCGCCAGGCGACGTTGTAATCATGATCGACGGAAACGAGTAGGCCGGCGACGAAAACCATATTGTCCACGTCGCCGATGATCCTGACGTCCTGCTGCAAGAGCCGCTGGGTCGAAGTCAGGCCCAGCGTCGGCGTGATTGCTTGCTCGCCCGCGCCGTACTTGACGATCTCGGTATCGCCGGTGTACCAGCCGAAGTAGACGTACAGGTCGTACGTCAGGCTGCGCCAGTAGTAGCGTGGCACAGGGGGCAGCTGGTCCTGTTCCCCTAACACCATGGCCTCTTCTTGTGTCAGGATGGGCAGGTCATCGTCGGTTTTGATGATCATCACCCGCCTGTCGTCAAGCTCTGGCCCGGAACCGATGAGGTGTTCGCGCGCAAGGCCCGCGGTGCGTACCTCTTTGAAAATGGCGATCTCCTCGGGCACGACCTTTTCCTCTCGCTCCACGCCCAACGATTCGGCCAGGGCGTCGACCATGTTTTTGTCATGCCTCTCGAAAAGTTCGACGATTTGTCTTACTGAGAGGGATGGCACCAGCGCGGCCGCGATCAGCAGCACAAGGGTCAAGTTGACGACGATCCGCGCGACGCGTCTGCCGTTTTCGAGGGTTCCAATCCCGGCTGCCTGCCAGCGACGTATGCGTCCATCGTGCGTCAGCAGCGCCATCAGCAGCAGCCCCGCCCCCAATATCGCCAGCAGCAGTGAGGGCGACTCGCTTCTGTAATAGAGCGCGGCGAGCAGCAGTACGCCGGCCGGGGTGAGTGATAACAGCGGTTGTGTGCGCCGGCGGGCCATCCAACCGGCCCAGGCGCTCACAATCCACATAGCCAGGCTCCACATCAGGGCTGCTGCCGCCGGGTCGAAGGTCGGTTCGCCGGCGAGAACCGCGGCGATCCAGGCCCGCTCGCGGGCGATCAGTGTGCTTCCATCGGCCTGCAATTCCTCCAGGATGAGGGATACCGTCTCCCAGTTCAGCACGGTCCCTTGGAACAGTTCGCTTACGCTGCTCACGGTCAGCAGCCAGCGAAAGAATTCCTCGATCGGGCCGCCCAGCGCTTGAATCAATGCCAGCAGTTTTGCATCCAGCTGGCCCACGCGTAGAAACACGAGGACGATGCCCAGTAGGGGGGCAATGACCAGTGCGATCCAGCCGCGCAGCGACGTCATTGCCAGCAGCCAGCCGGCCAGTAGCCCCAGCAGGGCCGCAAACCACATCAGTGAGGGATCGACCTCGCGGATCGCATCCGCCAGCCCCAGCGCTACACAGCCCAGGAGCAGGACGAGCAGAGCCAGGGAGAGCAGGTCGCGCGAGCTCGTTTTCCGGATGGGCCAACTCAACAGGCGTGTCATGCCAGTACCCTCCAGGTCACGTCCTGGGGCTGGCTCGCCGGCACGACATGTCCGGAATCCAGGATTTCCCATCCCCAGGTTTGCTGCCATGCGGGTTGGACTTCTGAGTTGTTGAGCACGTCTGGTGTGATGATGTAGTGGGTCACTCCCTGCCTGGCCAGAAGCTCCGCTGTCTCGCTCACGTCGCCCGCACCGCCGAAGGAGGCGGGGTCGAGCAACAGCACTGTGGGGACCACGCCCCGTCTCATCATAGGTACCAGCGCCTCTATCCAGGTGGGATCAAGAGCTGGCGTGATGACGACCAAGCTGGCATGCCGGCCAATCGCCGGCTTCATCCGCATCAATAGGTCGGAAAGCGGGCGCTGCCCGGGCGATGCCAGTGCCAGATCGCGCAGGATCTCCCAACGGCGGGTATCTCCTCTTTCCGGTGAAAGCCACACCAGGTCCTGGCTGTGCATCACCAGGCCAACGGCCCGCTGCATTTGTAACCCGCGATCCGCCAGCGAAGCGGCCAGGACGATGCCGTGCTCTTCCGTGGAATCGTCGCCCTCGCCCGCCTGAACACCCTGTTCCAAATCCAGTACGATCCACCAATCGCTGGCCGGCGTGCCGTCGAATAGCCGCACGTGCAGCGCGTCTTTGCGGGCGGTGGTGCGCCAGTGGATCCAGCGCTGGCTGTCGCCGGGGCTGTACTCCCGCACGCTCGCGGCGCTGATTGTGCGTTCGGGGGCGTTGGGGCGCGGGCGTCCTTCGCCGGATAGGCCACCAGGGGACACGCGGATGGCGGGCAGCGAAAGCACGGGCGGCAGGACCAGGAAGGGCATCGACGTGGGATAGTGTAGGCTGACCGTGTATACGCCAAAGGGATCTCCGGTCAGCAGCGTCGTCGGCCCCAGGGTGAAGAGGCCGCGGCGGGTGCAGGTAGCCGACCTGCTCCAGCGCCGCATCCGTTTGGCTTCGACCTCGGTCGTCCAGCTAGCCAGGTAGCCGGGTAACGTCGAGCGGTCGACCACCTCGGCCCACAGGGCGGGCGCGGCCCCAACGTTGGCCAGCTCGAAGCGCTCTTCCAACTGGTCGCCCACCTGCGCCCATCCAAAGCGCATCATGCGTTTGAACTGCAACCCACGTGCCAGGATTCGCGCCCATATGTAGCTGGTAAGCCACATGCCTCCTAGCCCCACCAGGAAAACAACCCAGCCGCGATACGGCGAGACGATCTGCAATACCAGCAAAACGCCCACAAGTATGGGCAGCAGCCGCGTGTTGAGCTTTAAGCAGAATGAGGGTTTATGTTCCATCTTGTTTTTTCTATTGAAAAGACGCCTCAAAGACCATCAGGTGGTTTTTCTCCAAACTTTCCAGTTCATCCTCGTAATCCTGGTCCAGCAGTATGTTGCGAAAGATGCTCGACAGTGGATTGAGCAGATTATCGCCAAAACACCAAAAGTACGGCTGCCGGATCACATCCGCACTCTCGATCAGGACCGCTGCCTTTTGCATTTCTGGTGTAAAAGTGTCCCTATCGATAGCTCTGTGAAGCGGCAATAAGCCGATTGCCGGATCGATTTGCTGTGCCAGGTATACTTGCGCCTCGGCCGAACCCATATAGCTGAAGAACTCGATCGCTGCCTCGATATCGGGCGAGTTGGCCAGAATGACGTATCCTATCGTCGGCGTGAGCTCGCCGACGGGCAGACCTGGGTCCATGATTGGGAAGCGGAAAAAGTCGAGCTCGCCGTGAGATTGGTATCCTGGGGCCAGGATCATACCCGCCTCCCCGCCGATAACCATATCCATACTCGCTTCTGCCTGCAAGCCCCAGGAGTTTTCCAGGATGTAGCCGCTTTCTACCAGGAATTGCCAGGTGTCGAAAACGGCTCTTATTCTTTCATCGGTGTAGCTCTCCTCGCCATTTGTCAGGGCAGCGTGAAAATCGGGGCCGTTGAGGCGCATATTGAGATAGTCGAACCAAGCTGATACCATTTGCCGGTCATCGCCGGCATAGACGATCGGTGCCACGTTGTTCTCCGAGAGCGTCTTGCACACCACCAGGAGTTCCTCCCAGGTTTCAGGTGGTGCAAGATCGTATCGATCAAAGACCTCTGTGTTGTAGTAGACGCCAAACCAGCTATGGAATATGGGCAGGAAGTACACTCTGCCTTCGTGCGCCAGCATCGCCTGAAAATCTTCCGGGTAGGCCCGGTCCAGATCCTCCCTCGCCAGGATGCCGGTCAGGTCTACGAGTAACCCTTCCTCGATGGCTTGGCGCGTGTTGTAATCAGCCGGCAATGACATCACCGCTGTGAAAGGGAAGCGGCGCAGCCAGTCCAAGTATACTTCGGGAAAAGCCCGGTATGGGCTGCGAGTGATGCTAATCTCTGGGTGGTCGGCGTGAAATTGCTCGATCAGGTGTGCTTCCGGGCTGCCCATCTCTGCGCCCTGAAATACAGAAACGTAGAATACCTCGATTTGGGCGCCTTCCGTCGGCACGATTTCGACGGTGGGGATCACCGCCGTTGGCTCAATTTCAGCTTTTTCCACTGGCGCGCACTGGCATGCGGTCAGGGCTGCCAGAATCAAAAGGATAGATACAGCGTTCCGTGCGAGGTTGGCTCGCTTGGGTGTGCGCCACACGTTTTTCCCTCCTGGCCATCCGGGACTGTACAACGCCTCATAAACTGTCGTATTACCCGCCAGTATACTGTATGAGGCGCTGGTTTTCATCCTACAAAGGTATAGTATTGCCCTCGAAAAACTATCACAACCGCGAAGATTTTTGGGACACGGATTTCACGGATAAACACGGATGGGGATTTTTTT
>JAFGED010000176.1 GCA_016931785.1 Anaerolineae bacterium | reverse complement strand
GGTGGCCCGCGAGGTGACGCGCGTGGTGACCCCCGGCACCGTCGTCGAGCCGGCGCTGCTGGACGAGAAGCGGCCCAACTACCTGGCCGCGGTCGTGGTCGAAGAGGAGCCCTCGGCTCCGCCCTTCGATTCCGCTCAGGGCAGGCTCGGGGCGGGCCGTGCCGGCCTGGCCTACGCCGACATCACTACCGGCGAGTTCGCCACAGCCCAGTTGGACGCTGGCGCGGTGGCGCAGGAGTTGGCGCGCTTGCAGCCCCGTGAGTGCCTGATTTCCGATGGCGCAGATGCCCAATCCCCAATCCCCAACCTCCAATCCCTGGGTGCTCACATCACGCCGCTCCAGGCCTACCGCTTCGAGCTTGGTGCCGCGCGCCAAGCGCTGCTCGATCACTTTGGGGTGGCCACGCTCGACGGCTTTGGCTGCGCGGGCAAGCCGCTGGCTATCCAGGCCGCCGGCGCCGTGCTGCACTACCTGCGCGAGACGCAGAAGGGAGCGCTGGCGCAGGTGGTGAGCCTCAGCACGTACACCACCGAGCGCTACATGACGCTCGACGCGGCCACGCGCCGCAATCTCGAGCTGGTCGAGACGATCCGTGAACGGAAGACACATGGCTCGCTCTTGGGCGCGCTCGATCTGACGCTGACGCCGATGGGCGGCCGCTTGTTGCGGGCGCGTCTGGCCCAGCCGCTGCTCGACCGGGCGGAGCTAGAGGCGCGCCTGGACGAGGTGCAGGCTTTTTACGATGACACTATCCTCCGTGGCCGCGTGCGCGAGATCCTCAAGGGACTGCCCGACTTGGAGCGGTTGACCAATCGCGTGGTGGCAGGCATTGCGACGCCTCGGGATTTGGTGGGTATACGTGGAGCATTGGAGACAGTGCCGGGGTTGGTAGAGGTTTTGAGACAGGGAGACAGGGAGATAGGGAGAGAAAGGAATGAGGTAGCAATCATCCAATCTCCAATCTCTAATCTCCAGTGCCTCGATCCCTGCGAGGATGTCGCTTCCCTCATCGCCTCCGCCATCGTCGACGAACCCTCGGCCAACATCTCTGCAGGTGGTGTCATCCGCCCTGGTTTCTCCGCCGAACTGGATGGGATCGCTACTGCTGCGCGGGACGCCAAGGCGTACGTCGCCGGCCTGGAGGTGCAGGAGCGCAAGCGCACTGGCATCAAGAACCTCAAAGTGGGCTATAACAAGGTCTTTGGGTACTATATCGAGATCACCAAGGCCAACTTGGAGGCTGCGCCGGAGGAGTACATCCGCAAACAGACTCTGGTAAACGCCGAGCGCTTTATCACGCCGGAGCTGAAGGAATACGAGGCGCTGATCCTCAACGCCGAGGAGCGGCAGGGCGAGGTCGAGACGCGGCTGTTCAAAGAGATTTGCGAGCAGGCAGCGGCGCGGGGTGGGGCGCTGCTCGAGACTGCGCGGTCGCTGGCGCGGCTGGACGTGGCGTCGGCGCTGGCCGAGGCGGCCGTGCGCAATCGCTACGTGCGTCCCAAGCTGGCCGACGACGAGGTGCTGGCGGTCGTCGGCGGACGGCATCCCGTCGTCGAGAAAACACTGCAGGGCGAGCCTTTCACGCCCAATGACGTGCACTTTGACGGCGACGAGCGCATCCTGGTGATCACCGGGCCGAACATGGCTGGGAAATGCTTGGCGGAGAATACCCCTGTTTTTACTGATCAGGGATTGCTGCCCATCAGTTCCTTGCGCCCGGGTGAAACGCGAACGAACACTTTTGAAGAGATGACGGCCGTTGTGCATGGTCTAGAGGGTCGTACTTTGACGTCTCACTTTTACGATGGGGGGTGTGCTTCTGTTCTGCGCGTACGAACTCGCCTGGGATATGAAATCACCGGAACTCTTAGCCATCGCCTGTGGGCACGCCGAACTGACGGGACGGAGGGTTGGGTCAGGTTAGCCGATCTCACTTTGGAAGATTTTGTCGCTCTGAGGCCTGGAGTTGAGTTGTGGGGAGCGTTGACAAACCTGGATAACATACCTTTTTGTCACGTTCGCGGAGCTAAACGTTACAGACAGCCCAAGAAACTTACATCTGACCTGGCTTACATTTTGGGGCTTTTGGTGGGAGATGGCAATACCACGGTGAAAGGGCGTGTCCAGCTGACGACAGGGGAGAGTTTTCTGGCAAAAGAGTTCTGCCGCATCGTCGCAGCGCTGTTTGAGTATGAACCATTTTCCGTGGCCAAGAAAGGAACAAAGGCTCGGGAGTATGTGGTCACCAGTCGTGATATACAAGAATACCTGGTCGGTCTTGGGTTGGAGTGTGTCCTTGCTCACGAAAAGACGGTTCCCTGGGTTATCCTGCAAGCTCCTCGGGAAATGGTGGTTGCTTTCTTGCAAGGGCTTTTTGATGCCGATGCCTCTCCTGCTCAGCGATATGGAGGGATAGAGTATGCGACGTCCTCCGAGGTACTGGCTCATCAGGTTCAACTGCTTTTGCTCAATCTTGGTATCATCAGTTCCTTAAGTAAGTGCATGACGACTGTTCGACCCTCCTATCGGGTCAGTATATATGGTGTTGATGCTGCTAATTTTTATCGCAGGGTGGGGTTCCGCTTGCCTAGAAAGCAAGAGCGACAAGCGCTCGCGACAGAGATACGCCATCCTAATATCGGTGGTGTGCCTTATCTGGCTCCTCTCCTCAAACGAATTCAAGCGCGTATAGCCGGGGCACAAGATAAGCCCGTGGCGCTGAAAAGCATCGAGAACATCAATTCGATCTTTTATACGTATTTACTCAACGGGCGCAATCCATCGTATGACAAGCTCCAGGAGTTGTCCGACTATTGCCGAGAGAACGGCGTCCCTTGCGCGGAGCTGGACGATCTCTTGGATAGACGTTACTTTTATGATGCCGTTGTAGAGATAGAGCCTGAGGGGACGCGTCAAGTCTATGACCTGAGCGTTCCTCAAGGAAATGCCTATGTCGCCGCTGGTTTTGTAAGCCATAACTCGGTCTATCTGCGGCAGAATGCCCTGATCGTCTTGATGGCGCAGATGGGCAGCTTTGTGCCCGCCGACAGCGCGTGCATCGGCATCGTCGACCGCATCTTTACCCGCATCGGCGCGCAGGACGAGGTCGCCGCCGGGCAATCGACCTTCATGGTCGAGATGGTTGAGGCGGCCAACATCCTCAACCACGCCACGCCGCGTAGCCTGCTCATCCTCGACGAGATCGGGCGCGGCACCAGCACCTACGATGGCATGTCTATCGCCTGGGCGATGATCGAGTACCTGCACAACCATCCCCAGCGCCGGTCGCGCACGCTCTTTGCCACTCACTACCACGAGCTGACCGAGCTGGCCGACCGGCTTCCGGCGGTGCGCAATTACAACCTGGGGGTGATCGAGGAGGGGGATCACGTCGTCTTCCTGCACAAGGTGGAGCCCGGCGGGGCGGACCGCTCCTACGGCATCCACGTGGCGCAGATGGCGGGCGTGCCCAGGCCCGTCATCCACCGGGCAGAGGAGATGCTGGCCCAGTTGGAGAGTGGCGAGTTCCGCCCCGGCACCCCCGCGCCGGAGCCGCGCCAGCCGGCGCTCTTTGCCACCGAGCATCCGGCGGTGGAGGAATTGCGCGCGCTGGATGTCTCGCAGATGACGCCGCTGGAGGCGATCAACGCGCTGTACGAGCTGCAGCGCAAGGCGAAGAAGTAACCAGTGCGAGTTTGATGCCGTCCGCCGGTACATCGGCGAAAGCCCCATCCGTTGGACCCAGGATCGGGAAAACCCGGATGGGGCATAGGGGCGACGCATTCCTATACGTCGCTCCCCCCCCTGCTATATTGCCTTCGCCGTCACCTTGGCGGCCCACAGGAAGAGCAGGCCGATGGGCAGGATCAGCAGCCCGATCCCGAGCACGGGAATCAGGGCCACGCCCAGCAGCGAGAGCACCACGCCCACCAGCCCCAGGGCAATCGCCAACGCGACGATCACCAACACGAACGGCAGCTTGATCAGCCAACCTAACGCTTCACACATCGTAACTACTCAGGCTATTCGCCCGAGCAGTCTCTCTCGCTCGAAAAAGGGAGAGATGGGGGTTTGGAGAGCGGAGAAGCCGCTCTCCAAACCCCCACCCCCTCTCTTTTCACACGCGAAAGGCAGCTGCGAAGCAAGGCTGAGTAGTTACCACACATCTCGAATTCTCCCTTCGTTTGATCTCGCCTTCAATACGCGGAAACTGTCCGCTGGTTGCGGCCGTGACGGACTTGCCGTTTTCATCATTCTGTATATAATATATCCGATAGAATTTATAGTATTTATGTATCTACTCAGGCTGTTCGCCCGAGCAGTGGCCCTCGCTCGAAAAAGGGAGAGATGCGGGGGGGGCGAGGGCGGCGGAGCCGCCCTCGCCCCCCCCCCGCTTTTCTCCCCTTTTTGTCGCAAAAGGCAACTGCGAAGCAGGGCTGAGTAGTTACGTATTTATAGGGTAAGGAGGCGCGGTGAAGCTTTCGAAGAGGGGCGAGTACGGCCTGCGGGCCTTGCAGGACCTGGCCCGGCACCACGGCGGGGAGCCGGTGCCGAACAAAGACCTGGCTGAGCGGAACAACATCCCGGTCAGGTTCCTGGAGCAGATCTTGCTCACGCTCAAGCACGGCCGGATCGTGCGCAGCCGCAAGGGGCCGAAGGGTGGGTATATCCTGGCCCGCCCGCCGGAGGAGATCAACCTGGCAGAGATCGTGCGTCTGTTGGACGGCCCTCTGGCGCCCATCGGCTGTGTCAGCACGACGGCCTTTGAGCCCTGCGGCTGTCCCGATATGGAAACATGCGGCCTCCGGCGCGTGATGCGCGAAGTGCGCGACGTCGTGGCGGAGATGATGGAGCGCACGACCTTGGCCGACTTGATCGTTGAATAGACGTGCGGGCGTTTTTGTTTCGGCTTAATTCCCATTAAATCACTGGGGATTATGTATTATAGATCGAAGGGGAATTGGCTATGCCTTTCCAATTACTCTGGCCCATTATTCTGCTGGCGCTGCTTTGTGAATACGTCGATTCGACGTTGGGAATGGGATACGGCACCACGCTCACACCGCTCCTGCTGCTGATGGGCTACGAGCCGGCCCAGATCGTCCCCTCGGTGCTGCTGTCCGAGTTCCTGACCGGCGTCCTGGCCGGCGTGGCCCACCACGAGTTCGGCAACGTCAATCTCAGGCCGGGTTCACGCTCGTTCAAGGTCGCTATGGCCCTGGCGGCGTGCAGCGTCGTCGGCGCGGTGGCTGCCGTCTTTATCGCCGTGCACGTTCCCAAGTGGCTGCTTGAGGCGTACATCGGCGTCTTGGTGCTGGCGGTGGGCCTTGGTATCCTGCTGACCATCGGCAAGGCGTTTGCCTTCTCGTGGCGGAAGCTGATCGGGCTGGGTCTGGTGGCGGCTTTCAACAAAGGGCTCAGCGGCGGGGGCTATGGTCCGCTGGTCTGCGGCGGGCAGGTGCTCTCGGGCGTGGGTGAGAAGGAGGCCATTGGCATTACGGCATTGTCAGAGGGACTGGCGTGCATCGTGGGTGTGACGGCCTACGTGCTGACGGGGGACGGAATTGTGGACTGGGGACTGGCCCCCTCGCTTGCCTTGGGCGCTTTGCTCTCGGTGCCGCTGGCGGCTCTTACGGTCAAAAAAGCACCGGTGGGCAAGATGCGTTGGGCAATTGGCGGCGCGGTGACAGCCCTTGGGCTTTTCAATTTGGCTAAACTCGTGTGAGAAGGAGTGGAAAAATGAAACGCATTTGTAAGAACAAACGCATTGTCCTTGACTCTCTCATCATCGTAACTTTGTTTGGTTTGCTAAGTGGATGCTGCCAGGAGGCCTCGCAGCAGGACGGCGGAAATCTCGAGGGCACGCTGACCGTCTCTGGCGCGTGGGCTCTTTACCCGATGGTGGTGCGCTGGGGGGAAGAGTTCCAGGCTCAGCACCCAGATGTCCAGTTCGATATCTCGGCCGGCGGGGCCGGCAAGGGCATGGTCGATGTCCTGGGCGGCGCGGTCGATATCGGTATGGTCTCCCGTGAGATCCACGCGGAAGAGATCTACCAGGGCGCCTGGTGGGTTGCGGTGACGATGGATGCCGTGGTGCCGACGATGAACGGCGACAATCCCCACCTGGCCCGCGTCCAGGCGCAGGGTCTCACCCGTGGAATGCTCGAGGCCATCTGGATGGGCAGGGTCAAGACGTGGGGCGAGGTCATTGGCGATCCCACCGTGACCGACGAGATTCACGTCTACACTCGCTCGGACGCCTGCGGCGCGGCAGAGACGTGGGCCGTTTACCTGGGGGATTATAAGCAGGAGGACCTGCAGGGCGTGGCGGTTTACGGCGATCCGGGACTGGCGACGGCCGTCTCTGACGATCCGCTGGGCGTCGGCTACAACAATCTGAACTTTGCCTACGACGCCGACACCGGCCGACCCGTGGCCAAGATCCAGATCATGCCCATAGATCGTGACGAGAACGGGCAGGTGGATGCAGGCGAGAGCTTTTACGAGACCAAGGCCGACCTGACGGCGGCCATCGCGGATGGGCGGTATCCCGCACCGCCAGCCCGAGCGCTTTACCTGGTGACCCTGGGCGCGCCGGATGGGCTGACGAAGGCCTTCATCGAGTGGGTGTTGACCGACGGCCAGGCCTTTGTCGACGAGACGGGTTACATCCAGCTCTCTCAGGCGCAGTTGCAGGAAGGGGAGGAAAAGCTAAAGGCAGGCGGGGGATGAACACCGAGCGCTGGCGGCGGCTCAAAGATCGCTTGGCCGGCCGGGCGATGGGCGTGTTAGCCTTTCTGGTGATGGCCTTGGTGCTTTTCATCGTGGTGGCTTTGGCCGCTCGCGCCCGCCCGCTGCTGGATATCCAGTCACCGGTCAAGCTGTTGGCCTCTTCGGAGTGGCGCCCGCTGCAGGGCAAGTTCGGCTTCCTGACGTTCATCGTGGGCACTGTGTGGGTCACACTTCTGGCGATGGCGCTGGCTGTGCCTCCTTGCTTGCTGTGCGCCATCTATCTGGCCGAGTACGCGCCGCGCCGCCTGCGAGAGATGGCCAAGCCGGTGGTGGATCTCTTGGCGGGCATTCCCTCGGTGGTCTACGGACTGTGGGGTATCCTCATAGTGGTGCCCTTCGTGCGTGACGTGGTCACCCCCTTGGCTGCGGCGCATTTGGGTGCGATCCCGCTGCTGCGCGCCGACAACCTCACCGGATATGGAATCCTATCCAGCGGCGTGGTGCTGGCGGTGATGGTCTTTCCGGTCCTCATCTCGGTGACCGAGGAGGTCATCCGCGCCGTGCCCGATGGGATGCGAGTGGCGGCGCTGGCGCTTGGGGCCACGCGCTGGCAGATGATCAAGGGGGTGGTGCTGCGCCGCGCGCTGCCGGGCATCATCGCCGCGATCGTCCTGGGATTTTCCCGCGCCTTTGGCGAGACCATGGCGGTGATGATGGTGGTGGGCAACGTGCCCCAGATACCGCACTCCCTCTTCGACGCGGCCTATCCGCTGCCGGCGCTCATCGCCAATAACTATGGCGAGATGATGTCGATCCCGCTCTACGATTCGGCGCTGCTGGCCGCGGCGTTGGTGCTGCTGTTCATCGTGCTTTTCTTCACCATCGCTGCGCGCATCATCTTGCTGCACGCTGTCAGGAGGGCAAGTTAGATGAGGACATCTAGAGGCAAACACCTGGAAGAACGCCTTGTGCTGGGCTTGATGATCGGTGCGATGGCCCTCGTCATTGGCAGCTTGCTTCTCATTCTGGCTACCGTGCTCGTGAAGGGGCTGCCCGCTCTGAACCTGGCGATGCTGACGCAGGTGCCCAAGGGCGGGTACTACCTGGGTAAGGAGGGCGGTATCCTCAACGCCATCGCCGGTTCGCTGGCGCTGGCGGGCGGGGCGACCGCGCTGAGCTTTGTCCTGGGCCTGGGGGTGGCGCTCTACTTGCAGCTTTTCGTGCGCCAGTCCAGCCGTTTTGCGCACCTGGTGCGGCTATCACTGGACGTGCTGTGGGGCGTGCCCTCCATCGTCTACGGGGCGTTCGGCTTCACGCTGTTGCTGTTGCTCAAGATGCGGGCGTCGCTGCTGGGCGGGATCATCACCCTGGCGCTGCTGGAGCTGCCGGTGATGGTGCGCGGGATGGAGGAGGTGATGCGCATGGTGCCCTTTGGGTTGAAGGAGGCCTCCTACGCCCTGGGCGCCACGCGGCTGGAGACGGCGCTGCGCGTCCTGGTACGGCAGGTGGCGCCCGGTGTGGTGACCGTGCTGCTGCTGGCCTTTGGCCGGGGCATCGGCGACGCCGCCTCGGTGCTCTTCACCGCCGGCTACACCGACCGCATGCCGGGGTCGCTGCTGCGGCCCGTGGCTTCGCTGCCGCTGGCCGTGTTCTTCCAACTGGGCACGCCCCTGCCCGAGGTGCAGCAACGTGCGTATGCTGCGGCCCTCGTGCTGGTGGTGATCATTCTCGTCATCAGCTTGGTCACCCGGCTGGTGGTTCGCTGCTTGAGCCGGTACGTGGTTCGCTAGAGGAGGATGTGATGATCCCTGAGACGGCGATTCAAGTTCAGGGTCTACGTGTGACCTACAGTGGCAGCGCCCTGGCGGTGCGCGATGTCTCTGTCGATATTCCCGCCCGGCAGATCACGGCCATTATCGGTCCCTCGGGTTGCGGCAAGACGACGCTGTTGCGCTCGGTGAGCCGGCTGCTCGACCTGGTCGAGGGGGTGCGTGTGGATGGACAGGTGCTCTTCCACGGCCAGAACATCTACGATCCGCGTGCAGATGTGACCGAGGTTCGCAAACGCGTCGGGCTGCTGGCGCAACAACCTTTTCCACTGCCCATGTCGATCTACGATAACGTGGCCTACGGCCCGCGCGTCCACGGGCTGCGGGAGCGCAGGGCGCTGGATGCACTCGTGGAGAAGGAGCTGCGGGCAGCCGGGCTGTGGGAGGAGGTCAAGGATCGCCTGCGCGAGCCGGCATCGGGGCTTTCAATCGGGCAGCAGCAGCGGCTGTGCCTTGCCCGCGGGCTGGCTGTGGAGCCGGAGGTGCTGCTGTGCGACGAGGCGACCTCGGCGCTGGACCCTCTCTCGGCGCGGCGCATCGAGGATCGCTTGTCGGAGTTGAAGGCGGATTACACCATCGTGTTGGTGACACACGTGCTGCGCCAGGCGCGGCGGCTGGCCGATTATGTGATCTTTATGTACATGGGAGAGCTGGTGGAGCACGGGCCGGCTGGACAGGTTTTCTCCAATCCCAGGGAGGAGAGGACGCGCGCTTACCTGGCGGGAGAGTTTTACTAGAGGATCTGCGAGGTCTCCGCGACCTCGCGGGTTCTGTCAGCTAGATTGCTTGCCAAGCGTGCTGCGGGATGGTATAATCCGCCGCGTAGTAAGCCAGGAGAGGTAGCGTAGTCCGGCCTAACGCGCGCGCCTGGAGAGCGCGTGAGCAGAAATGCTCCGAGGGTTCGAATCCCTCCCTCTCCGCCAGACTGGGGGAAAGTGACACGAGGATGTCGCCTTCCCCCTACTTTTTTCTGCGGGAGATGTAGAAGCCGGCTATCGCGACCGCCGCGATGATCATGCATACGCCGACGATGAAACCTGTAGGGGGGGCGCCGTTCGATTGCTTTGCTGGTTCTGTGGCCTGCGGTGTTGGCGTTTGGCTGGCAACCGTCGGCATCTCCGTCGGCGCAACGGTGGGCTGAGGGGTGTTGGTCGCGGGCACCGGCGTGGACGTCGGCTCGGGCGTCGGCGGTGCGGTCGGTGGTATAGAGATCACCAACTCCTGCCCCACTCTGACCAGGTCATCCTCGCCGATGGAATCTGCGTTAAGCTCGCGGACCTGATCCACCGTCACTCCGTACTTTTCTGCAATCAGGCTGAGGGTCTCTCCTGCCTCGACGACGTGGACGACGGCGTCATCCGGGTATGGTGTGGACATGGGGCGCGGCGTCGAGGTGGGAGCGGGCGTAGGCGAGGGGCCGTCGGTGGCCGTGGGTTGCGGGGCTTTTGTCGGCGCCGGCGCGGAGGCATACACCAGGGCCGCGTCGTCCCAGTAGGTATCGTTGCCGCCTCGGGTGGCCCACTTGCTCCAGGAGCGGAGGTAGACGCACACGCTGCCGGCAGGCCCCACCTGGGCTGTGACCGGCCCGACGAGCCCGAACGTGTCGGGGTAGTAATAATCCCCGCTCCAGACGATGCTGGGTGCCCACGGATCGGCCACGCCGTTCGGCTCGATGCCGACCAAGAGCGGCATGGCCCACCGATCCCCGCAGGTCGTGCCGGGGCCGTTGTCGCCTCCTGTAAACGAGATGCATGTCCAGGTGTGGGCGTAGGCCGAAAGCGCGACGGTCGCACCGGGCCGCAGGCCGGTCACCACCTGGTAGAACCCGCCGTCGAAGGCGCCGTGGGAGCCAAAGACTTTCATCGCGTAGGAGCCGGTACGGATGCGGGGCGGGTTCAGATAGGGTTCGATCTGCGCCGCGATCACGACCTCGGGCTGAGTCCAGCCGTTTGTAGGGTCTTCTCGCCACCACGTTACCCAACCCTCGGGGGTGCGGATGTTGTCGCGGATGATGCCATCTTTGATGTGGACTTCGTGTGTGGCGTTACATTCTGCCTGGTCGGCCGTTCCACCGGGGCAGGAAAGGCCTTCGAACCCTGGATTGACAAGCAGATTGCCTTCCTGCTGTGCCGGCTGCGCCGATACGGGGACAAAAGCAAAGGCCGCCAGGAGTGCGAGCGACACACCGGCGACCGAGGTTCCAATGCGTGCGCGTTTGGACATTGCTATTCCTCCTGATGTAGACTTGCCAAACGGCGCGCATTATATCACGGCGGCAGATTGCGTCAACCCAAGTAAGCATTCAAAAACAACTTGGATGTTTTCTCCTACTGTCCAGGGTGATTCCGCCCCAAAAGTACGAACTTGTTTTTGAACGCGGCCTAATCCACCGGGCCTGTGCTATTGGGTTCGTATTGGCGCGACGACGCCGCCATCGAACCCGCAGGCGCGGTGAAAATCCGCCGCCATCTGGTTCCTGCTTGCAGCCTTGATTGTTGTTATCGTGCTGAGAATCGTCGGGGGGGTGAATTTGCCCAGATATCCGAGGTCGCTCTTCTGTGATTCGGTTACCCAGCCAGCACTCTGGCTCTTGCTTTAGTGATCAGTTGGTTAAGCTGGTCAAACTCGAAGGGTTTGTTCAGGACGTGGTCGGCCTGTTCGTAGACGGCTTCGGCCAGGTGCTTGTAGGCGGTTACGACGATGACGTGGATTCCAAGCAACCGCTGCTCGCTGCGGATGTGTCGCAGGATCTCTGTGCCCAATACCTTGGGCAGATTCAGATCGAGCAGCACTAGGTCCGGAACTACCTTGGAAAGCCGGTCGAGCGCGATGTCGCCAGATTGGATGACCTCGGTCTCATAGCCCGCCAACTCGACTATTTGTGCCAGGAGAAAAGATAGGTCGTATTCATCTTCAACGATTAAGGCGAGTGGCTTGGCCATAGTTCGCCCTCCTTCGAGTAAAGCCTTAGGACGGAATCTTTTAGAATTGTAGCAAAGAAACCTTACGATCCATATTACTATAGCTCGTGGGTCTCCAGACCGCGCGATTTCCAGATCGCGGCTACGATTCCTGGGGTAAGCTCATTTTACAAAAGTGTCGGGTGGCTGGCTTTCAAATCGGGAGGTGCCCTCTGGTGTCAGCCTTCTAGCTCACCGGATGCGCAGCGGCGCGACGACGCCGTCATCGAACCCGCAGGCGCGGTAAAAATCGCAGGCGGATGGATCGCCGCGGGAGGTATCGACCAGCAGGTGGGTGACGCCCCGCCGGTCGGCGCGCTGCACCGCCGCCTCCACCAGCGCCGCGCCGATCCCCTGCCGCCGGCAGGCCGGGTCCACCGCCAGGTCATCGATCAGCGCCCGCAGGCCGGAGAGCACGGGAACGAGGGATAGCGCCAGGAAACCCACCACCTGGCCGTTCACTTCCGCGACCAGCACCTCCAGTCCTAGCCTTTCCCTCAAGCGCTGGGCGGCAGTCAGCAGCTCGTCCGGGCTCGCGTTGGCGTTGGCGGGCACCAAGGGCAGCAGTTCCAGCACGCGCGCTTCATCCTCCGGGCGCGCGTCGCGGATGAGGACTTTTGAGGACTGCGCTTCGGGCGAACGGCTCTGCACCCAGCGGGCCAGCACCTCGCGGTGAGTGCGGAAGGCCACGTCCTCGGGCAGGCCGTCGGGGGGGAAGACGGCCACGTCCTGGGCATCGTCGCCGGCGCGCAGGCTTCCACCCACGGGCCGGGCGCGGTAAAAGATGATGATGCCGCTCTGCACCGGCCCTTCGGGGAAGGAGTAGACGCCAAAGAGTTCCACGAGTTCGACCTCGAGGCCGGTCTCCTCCAGGCACTCGCGCAACGCCGCCTGCTCGACGCTTTCATCCTCCTCGATAAAGCCGGCGGGGAGCGCCCAGCGGCCCACGAAGGGGGGTTGCCCGCGCTGGATCAGCACGATACCGTCGGCTCTCCCTTCGGAAGCAGTGGTCTCTACCAGCACGCCGACGCCGGGCACGGGGTTGCGGAAAAGGATGAACTGGCAGGCGGGGCAAACCTCGCGCGTCCTCCCGCCAATCTCGGCTTTCTCCATCGCCGTGCCGCAGCGGGGGCAGAAGATCGCGCGGTTACCGTCCATACTCACCCCGGCAGCAGCTCGGCCCTCAATCCCGGCGCGTAGGTGTCGATGATCTGCGGAGTGATGGCGTTGGCCTGGATGATATCGGCGTAGAGTTGGGCGCTTTCGCGGGGCTTGCGGGATTTGTTCTTGAGGCTGAGGGCGTAGAGGCCAAAACGCAGCGACCACCCCTCGGCCCACTCAAAGTTGTCCACCAGCGTCCAGTGGTAGTAGCCGTTCACCGGATAGCACAGTTGTATCGCGTGCCACATCTGGTGCAGATGGGTCAGGAGGTAGCGCGGTCGCTGGTCGTCGTCATCGTCGGGGATGCCGTTCTCGGTGATATAGATCGGCAGGCCCAGGCGGTCCAGCCGCTTGAGGCAGCGGAACATCCCCTGCGGGTAGAACTCGCCGTAGCCGCCGTCGAGTATTTCTGCATCGCGGGCATGCAGCCGGCGCGTGTAGAGGGATTCCTTCTGTGTGCGGTCGAAGGCGATCAGGTCGCGGGTGTAGTAGTTGAGGCCGATCCAGTCCAGTGTCCCTCGCAGTTTCCACGCCGGTCCAAAGCCCAGGGGCAGCGTCCAGAGTCCCTTGGTCAGTGCGGTGAGGATAGCCTGATTGTAGACCCCGTCGGCAAACTTGGCCGCGCGCCGGTCGAGCCGCGAGCTGGGATTGGCCGGATCGAGGATGCGCATATTGTGGGCCAGGCCGACGCGGGCGTCGGGCTGGACGTCGTGGATCTCTCGATAGGCGGCGGCGTGGGCCAGGAGCACATGGCGCAAGACGAGCGTGGCCGTCTTTTGATCGGACTGGCCCGGCGGCCAGGTGCCATCGACATAGCCTGCAAAAGCGTACACGTTGGGCTCGTTGATCGTACACCACAGCTCGCAGTGCTGGCCCAGCGCCTCGATGACGCGGCGTGTGTAGCGAGTGAAACGGTCGACGGTCTCGGGATTTTCCCAGCCACCCTCTTCGACCAGCCAGAGCGGATTGGTAAAGTGGTGCAGCGTAACCATCGGCTCGATGCCCCGCGCGCGCAGGCCCTGGAGCATCTCGCCGTACCGCGCCAGGGCCGCATCGGCGAACACGCCGGGAGCGGGCTCGATGCGCGACCACTCGACGGAGAGGCGCAGCGCGTTAAGGCCCAGTTTCGCGGCGCGGTCGAAATCAGCATCAGTGTTTTCCCACCAGTTGCAGGCGCGCTTGGACTGTTCCCCATCTTTGATGTGTCCCTCTTCCTGTTCCCATGCCCACCAATCGTTGTTGGTATTGTCTCCCTCGACCTGGTGGGCGGCGGTGGCGACACCCCATTTGAAATCGGCTGGAAAGTGGAACGTGGCTTCGGGTCTGGATGGGCGTGCAGATGGGATGATGGGGGCGGCAGTTGGTATGGGCTCGGGTACAAGTTCGGGAGCAGCCTCGATCGTCTCCTGCGCCGGTTTCGGAGATGGTTTCTCTTTCTCCATCCAGCTTAGATCCATATCACTAAATGGATCGTGGCCCAGTTTTTTACCGGACGCTTGTCTCTTCTTAGCCATCTTGGAGAACCCTTTCTACCAGGCGCGCATAGTCGGCCGCCCCGGTGCTGTTAGGGGAGTACTCATAGATGCTCTGATGGTAGCTGGGAGATTCGGCGATCCTGACGTTTTCTCGAATCGGACCGGTCACCTTATCGGTGAAATGGCGCTTTAGGATCGTCATGACTTCTCGATCCTGTTTCACGCCGGCGGAGTAGAAGGTGGGAACGATCAAGTAGAGCCGGACACGACTTTCCGAGACCTGCCTGAAGGTCTGCAGGGTCTCGACGACCTGCCGGAGCCCTACCAATCCCATGTAGCTGACCGAGACGGGCACAATGAGTTCCCGGATGTACAGCAATCCGCTTTCGCTCAGCAGGCTGACGGATGGTGAAAAGTCGAGGATGACGTAATCGTAATCGCCATCGAGGCTGCGCATCTTGTTACGCAGTGTCTGGCGGATGACATCTTCGTCGCCGATGCGCCACAGCTTCCCCTCGGCGCGCAGCAGGCTGCGGTCGCTGGCGACGAGATCGAGGTTTTCTCGCGCCTGGACGACGCAGGCCTGGGGCCTCACTTGCCCCAGCAACAACTGGGAGAGGGAGTAGGTATAGTCCACTCCCAGGTGTGTGGCCATGCTGCCCTGGGCGTCCAGGTCGACGCACAGGACGCGCGCGCCGTTCAAGGCCAGGCCGGCGGCCAGGTTGACCACCGTGGTCGTCTTGCCCGTACCTCCTTTGTAGTTCAGGATGCCTATAATCCTGCTCATCTCAAAAGGCGTTCCTATCTGCCGGGAAGGGCGCGTTTCCGAAGAGGACAGATGGCGCGGTCACGGGAAGAGCCGTCGAGCCTTGATCTCTGCCACGGCGTCGTCGCGGAAGCGATACAGCTTGGCCGGACGTCCCTCTCCGGCGCGATACTCGCCCGTCGTCTCGATGACGTCGGCGCTGAGTATTTTGCGGCGAAAGTTGCGTTTATCTAGCTCCTCTCCCAGAATGATCTCGTAGGCCGATTGGAGCTCGCTGAGGGTGAAGGTCTCTGGAAGCAGTTCAAAACCCACGGCGGTGTACTCTAGCTTGTAACGCAGCCGTTGGAGTGCATACGTCAGGATGTCGGCGTGATCGAAGGCGAGCGAAGGCAGGCCGTATACCGACCACCAGCGAGCATCGGAAGCATCTTGGCCGGCCTGGGGCTGTGTGGCGTCGGAAGGCACCAGGGCAAAGTAAGCCACGGTGATCACGCGGCCTCGGGGGTCGCGATCGCGATCCCCGAAGGTATAGAGTTGCTCCAGGTAGACGTCGTGGACGCCCGTCTCTTCCTCCAACTCGCGCTGAGCGGCGTCCTCGAGCGACTCGTCTATGCCGACGAAACCGCCGGGGATGGCCCACATTCCCTCGAATGGCGGGTGACCGCGCTGGATAAGGAGAACCTGTAGATCGCCTTCGCTCAATGTAAAGATGATGACATCTACGGTCACGGACGGTCGTGGATAATCTTCGAACGGCGTCTTTCCGGTTGGTGTCATTTGCACACGAATTATAGTGGCTTTGTGGGATGCTGTCAATGATGGCCGGACCGCTGGCGCATTTCGCCACAGGGGGCGAAGACCGGCGTTTCAATCAGTGAGGCACCCAGGTTACGTGCGCCATGCGCATCTTATTCATCTGAGGTATTCGCGCCAAATATTGGCATGTATGCGGTAAAGGTGCTCCCTTTGCCCAGGTTGCTTTCCACCGTTACATTCCCGCCGTAGGCCTCGACGATCTCCTTGACCAGTGCCAGTCCCAGTCCCACACCGCCGTACCGCCGTCGGGCGGAGCCATCGACCTGGTAGAAGCGCTCAAAGACGCGCTCCAGCTTGTCTTCCGGGATACCGACGCCCGTGTCGCTTACCTCCAAGGCGACCCTATCCTCTTCCCGACGCAGCCGGATCGTGATCGTCCCATTCGCCGGTGTGAACTTGACCGCATTGCCGATCAGATTATCCAGAACCCGTCTCATATAGGTGTGTGCGCCGCTTACCGGAGGAAGGTCGGGCTCGCTTTCTGCAAGCAGGGTTAGCTCGGCCTGCTCGACCTCTACCTGAAAATCCTCCACGGCGTTTCTGGTCAGCTCGTCCAGCGGTATGGGCTCTGGGTCGGGGGGGCTGACCTCGGCCTCTAGAATGAGCGTGATGTCTTTTACCAGGTCGCCCAGCATGCGGGCGCGACGGGCGATGATGGCCACCGGTTTTTGCTGCTCGGGTGGGACCTCGCCTAAATCTCCCGCGTCCAACATTTCGGCGTACCCGCGAATCAGGGCCAGCGGCGAGCGAAGCTCGTGGGAGACGTTCTGGATGAACTCGTCCTTGAGGCAGTCCACCTTCTCCAATTGGACCAGGGCGGCTGCCAGTTCCTCGGTACGCCGCTGGGCCTCTTCGAAGAGATGGGCGTTTTCCATCACCAATTCTAATTGTTGGGCAACTGCTTCCAGCAGGCGGATGTCGTCAGGATGCCAGGCGTGATTGTCGCGGCAGTGGCCGATGCCCAACGTGCCGTAGATCCGTCCGCCGACCCGCACCGGCGCGAGGGCCGAGGAATTCACCCCTTTCGAGCGGTATATCTTCCGGATGGTCTTGGACTGTGGGTCGTCGGTCGTCACTTCTTCGAGGACGCCGCCCAATCCGATGCTCGGCTCGATGCCCGGGGTGACCCATTCGTGGGTCACCTTCCAATTGCCGGCATCTTGATCGACGGAGACGAAACCGACGAGATCGCAGGCCACCAGCCTGTGCAACCCATCCAGAGTGTTGCGTATCAGGGCGTCCTTGTCCGGCGCTGCGCCAGGCCCGATGGTGATGCTGTTGAGGAATATCAATTCCTGCACGCGGCGTTGGGTTTCTTGATACAATCGCGCATTGCGCAACCCGACGGCCACTGTGTCGGCTACTGCTTCCAGCAGCGCCTGGTCATCTTCGTCAAAAGCTGCCCGCTCGTCGCTCTCGACGATTATCGTCCCGATAGCGGCGTCTTCCTCGAGGATGGGTACGCCCAGCGCCGATTGAGTTGGCACCTGGGTGAGATTGACAAAGTAGGGATCGGCGCTGACGTCGACCGCGAGGTGCGACCGGCCTGTTCTGGCGACATAGCCGGTGATGCCTTGATCAAGCCTCAGGCGGTAGAGTCCTGGCATTGCCAGCTCGTTAAGAGCGGCGGTCTTGGTGCTGCGTCCGCGCAGTATCAGCGTTTGCCCGTCGCCGTCCAGTATGAATAGGCCGACTCGCGGGTAGTCAAAGTGACGGAAAATGCTCTCCGATACGGCCTGCAGCAGCGCGTCGGGGTCAAAGGTCGTGGCAGCGGTGCGGGCGATTTCTGCCAGCAGGGCCAACCGCTGTGTCTGTCGCTGCTCGGCCTGGAACAGTCGGGCGTTCTCGATGGCGATGGCTACCTGGTTGGCAAAAGCAGACAGCAGGAACAGTTGACCGCCGAACGCATTGGGATGCAGACTGTGCAGATAGAGCACGCCCAGCAGCCGGTTCTTGACCATCAGCGGCAGGCCGGCGAGTGACTTGATGCCGGTTTCCACGAGGAGCGGGTTGGCCTTGGCCGGTGCGCCATCACCCAGGCTGGGGTATACTGAGCTATCATCTTTGATCTCGTCGATGAACACCGCCCGGCGCATACGGACGATCCAGTTGGTAAGACCCTCGTCCCGGATGCGATACTTCAGGGCCTGCACACCCGGCAGGTTCTCGGCGCTTTGCCCGATTTTGCCTGTCTCGTCTACTAATATCACGCTGGTATAGTCCGAATCCACTACGCCGTTGGCCAGAGAGACGATCTCGGCCAGCACCTGGTTGGGTTCCAAGAAGGCCGTCACAGCCTGGGACGCCTGGCTCAGAGCTGCCAGCTGTTCCAGCCTGTGCTTTAGCGCTCCCTCGGCGCGTTTGCGTTCGACAATTTCTTTTTGTAACTCGGCCGTCCGATCCTGGACCTGCTTTTCCACCTCGGCGTACGCCTTTCCCAGCGCTGCCTCCGCTTCCGCTCGCGCCCTCAAGCGCAACACGCCTTGCAAGGCGCTGCTGATTTGACTCTGCAACACATCGCAGGCTTCTCCCTGTGATGGTTTCACTGCAAAGAGGATGAATCCTAGCTGGCGATCGTGGAGGTACAAAGGTTCAAGCATCAGGCAGTAGGGTTGCCCTGGCGGAAGCAGGCCGTCTGGTACTAGTTGGCAGGAGGGGAAGAGCCTGCCATCAGGTTCAAGATCGACGCGCTTTCCTCCATCGAGCGCCATAATCAATCGAGACTGATCAGTCGGCTTTTGTGGGTTCTCAAACAGCGAAAGGTAGCAGTCTAGAATGCCCGTCTTGGGTATTTCCCGTGTGCATACCTCTACAAGCTCGGTCAAATCAAAGTCGGTGGTCAGTGCAAAATCGAGCCTTTGCAGTTCCTGCGCTCGCAGGGTTGCCAGGACAGACCGGTATCCTTCCTGTCGTCGAGCGATGTCACCGACGAGTATCCGGGCCTGATCCAAAATGGCATCGGCTTTGGATGCGTATTCACGGTCTAGGTAGGGTAGTGTGTGGCGGCGTAGTGCCGAGAGGGCATCCTGCCAGACAAATACGTCGATATCGGCCATCGCTGCTTGACGCAGGATATCTTCCAAAGTGGTGAGGAAAGCATTCCCCTCATTTTCCACCTCAGCGATAAAGGCGCCCAAGAACTTGTCCGTCCATTCGATGTCGGCTGGAATGTCGATGGATTCGGCCAGTCTGGATAGGAGGCTTCCCCGCTGCGTGGAGAGGGAGACCCGCTCATCACTCTCTTCTTGCGAGAGGCGTATCGCTGGCTTGGCGGCCTGTGCAATAACCGATAGCGGGCAGCCGCACGACTGGCGGATAACGAGGTCTAGCGGCAGGACGGTGTGTTCTGGTACGTCCTGGCCGTCGATCTGTGCCAACAGCATCTCGGTAGCTTTTGCGCCTATCGTGTAGAATGGGTTTCGAATGGTCGTCAGCGAGGGTATCGTGTATCTGGATGTATCTCTATCGTCGAAACCGACAAGGGCTATGTCGCCCGGCACGCGTATCCCCCGCGCCTGTAGCGCCTCTAGCGCGCTAAGAGCCATCGTGTCGTTGGCAGCTATGATCGCCTCAAAGTCCCTTCCCGGCAGCAGCTTGCGCTGATCGAGCAGTATGCGGATGGCTTCTGCTCCTGCGAACTCGGTAAAGTCGCCAGCTACGACGAGCTCTGGATTAAGGGTAAGGCCGTACTTGTCTATGCCTTTGATATAGGTGTGGTATCGTTGTTCTGCTTCCCGGTGGGTTTCCGGTCCTCGAATGAAGGCGAGGCGTTGGTAACCGTGGGTTTCGATCAGGTGCGTGATGATGCTGTGCATGCCCTGCGCGTTGTCTACCAATATGCTGGGAATACCTGGCAGAGCCCGTGCGATACTGACCATCGGAATCGAGCTGTACTTTTTATAGATCGCTTCAAATTTTTCGGGAGGGATATGGGCTGCCAGCGCCTCGCTTCTCAAAATCAATCCGTCGAGCGTTTCCGGGGTGACCAGATCATAGATCACGTGGCGCTGTTCAAACTGATGGGGAATTCGTAACTGGCCTGCTGGTAAACAGATCAGGTTGACGTCGTGTTTGCTGACAGTATCATAGATTCCAGGCCACATAGTTCGATGGCCCGGTCCGATCCAGTGAGATAGATAGCCGATGGTCAAACGTTTTTGCTGCTTCTTCCCTCTCGCGCTACTCACCTAATTGGCATCTCCTGCTATTGGCTGGATCGTATTATAGCCCAACATTTGGAAATTGCCCAAGGAAAAGTCCTTGCCGTAACTACTCAGCCCTGCTTCGCAGTTGCCTTTCGCGACAAAAAGAGGAGGAAGGCGGGGGGTTCGAGGGCGGCTTCGCCGCCCTCG
>JAFGED010000175.1 GCA_016931785.1 Anaerolineae bacterium | reverse complement strand
CACGAGATCGCCCACCATTTCGGCATCAGCGACGAGAGGCTGCGGGAAATCGGGGCATACTGAGGCCGCTTTCAAAAACAAGCTCGTACTTTTTGGGCAAAATCACCCCGGACAACGAGGGAAAGTAAAGTGTTTTTGAACGCCTACCAAGTAATGAGATCGTAACCGGGCCGTAACCCTCTCTTTAGCATTTTACATTACAATCAAGTAGGCCCAAGTTGACAAGGCCACCGTTTTGCCGCTTCCGGTCACCGATAGTATAATATACACATCAACGGGAGGTTGAAAGGTGGTTCAAAGCCGTGGCCCGTCCAGGTATCCCGAAGTGGACGCCCTACGGGCGGCATTCCCGGTCACCAAACACTGTACCTACTTGAATCACGCGGCCATTGCCCCACTTTCCGGCCCCGTGCGCGCCGCGATGTCCAAGTTCGTCGCCGATAGCGGCGTGATCTTTGGCCGCGAGAGCAGATATGAGCACATTTCCAACGACCTGCGCGCCGTGTTGGCCTGGCTGATCAACGCCGCACCGGAAGAGATCGCCTTCGTGCAAAACACCGGCTCTGGAATCAACATCATCGCCAACGCGCTGCCGCTCCAGGATGGCGACAACGTCATCTTTTGCGATATCGAGTTCCCCTCCAACGTCTATCCCTGGATGAACCTCCGGCGAAAAGGCGTGGAGGCGCGATGCGTGCCCAACGATGGCGGCGGGCTGACGATCGATGCCCTGGAGCGCTACGCCGACGCGCGCACGCGCGTCGTGGCCGCCAGCTCCGTCGAGTTCCTCACCGGCTTTAAAAACGACCTCCAAGAGCTGGGAATCTGGTGCCGCGAGCACGGCGCTTATTTCGTCGTAGACGCCATCCAGTCGCTGGGGGCAGCGCCCTTGGACGTCCAGGCCTGCCAAATCGACTTTCTGGCCTGCGGCGGCCCTAAATGGCTGATGGGGCCGCTGGGCCTGGGCTTTATCTACTGCCGTCACGAACTATTGGACGATCTCGCGCCGCCCTTCGCCGGAAGCCTCAGCGTCGTCGGGTGGGAAGATTGGCGCGATTACAACTTTACCTTCTTGCCCGATGCACGCCGCTTCGAGATCGGCACGGAAAACCTGATCGGACAGGTCGGGCTGCTGGCGGCGGTGCGCTTCCTGATGGAAGCCGGCATACAGGCCATTGAGCGTTGGACGCTGCACCTCACCGATCTATTGATCGAGGATCTCCAACGCCGCGGCTATCATATAGCGAGCAACCTTGAGCAAAAGCGCCGTTCGGCCATCGTTTCTTTCGACGTCCCCGGTGACGTGGACAAGGCTTTCAAGAAACTGACCGGCGCAAAGGTCGTGGTCTCAAAACGGGAGCGGCATATCCGCGTCTCACCTCACTGCTACAACACAGAGGCAGAAATCGCCCGTGTTGGCGATATTTTAGGAAACGCCCATTAATCAGGAGTGGAATTATGGCACAGCAACAAAACACCCCAGCAGAAATTACGTTCACCCCGCCGATGCCAACCTCGATCAAGGACACCGGCCTTGGGCTCGGCTTCTTGACCGATCTGGCGCTCAAGATCATGTATTTTGAGGGAAACCTCACCGGCTACGAACTGGCCGACCGGATGAAGCTCCCCTACCCGGGCGTGGTAGACCAGGCACTGGACTTTCTCAAGCGCGAGAAGCTGGTGGAGGTAAAAGGAGCCGGGGGGTTCGCAGAGGCCGCCTACCAGTACGCCATCTCCCTGCAGGGACGCGCCATGGGCCGCGAGGCGCTCGACCGCAGCCAATACGCCGGCCCCGCACCCGTCACCCTGGACGTCTACTCCAAATCTGTACACAGCCAGACCATGAGCAACGTCGTCGTCCACCAACGCACGATGCGCCAGGCTCTCTCCCACCTGGTCATCAACGAGGACACTTTTTCTCAACTGGGTCCGGCCATCAACTCGGGCCGCTCCGTCTTTCTCTTTGGCCACCCAGGCAACGGCAAGACCGCCATCGCCGAGAGCGTCGGCGAGATGATACTGGGCGACGCAATGTACATTCCCCACGCCGTCGAGATCGGCGGCCAGATCATCCGCGTTTTTGACTATATTAACCACAAAGTCGCCCAGGAGACTAAAAACCACGACCCGCGCTGGGTGCGCATCCAGCGTCCCGTCATCATCACCGGCGGCGAGCTGACACTGGAGACGCTCGACCTGGTGTATGACGAGACGAACAAATTCTACGAAGCGCCCTTCCAGATGAAGGCTAACGGCGGGCTGCTGCTGATCGACGACTTTGGCCGCCAGCAAGCCCGCCCACGCGACCTGCTCAACCGCTGGATCGTCCCACTGGAAAAGCGGGTCGACTTTTTGACGCTACACACCGGACGCAAGATCGAGATTCCGTTCGACGTGTTGATCGTCTTCTCGACCAACCTCGCCCCGCGCGACCTGGTGGACGAGGCTTTCCTGCGGCGCATCCGCCACAAGATCGAGATCTCGGACCCCTCCTGGGACGAGTACCGCGAGATCTTTCGACGGATATGCGAGCACAGAAAAGTGCCCTACGACGACCGCGGGCTGGCCTACCTGATCCAGGAGCACTACCTGAAACCAAACCGCCCGAAGAGAGCGTGTCACCCGCGTGACATCGTCGACCAACTGATCGACATCGCCCGCTATCTGAACGTGCAACCGGCCCTGACCAAGGATCTGATCGACCGCGCTTGCCAGGCTTACTTTGTCGAGATATAGGTCGGTAATTGATAAACTGGGAAACTGGTAGGCTGGTCATTGCCCATCGCGGCGCCAGTGCCGCAGCCCCGGCCAACACGATAGCCGCCTTCGAAAAGGCCGCAGTGCTGGGCGCCGACGGCATCGAGTTTGACGTTCACCTCTCCGCCGATGGCGTGCCGGTGGTCATCCACGATTACTCGGTGGACGCCACCACCAACGGCAGCGGTCGCGCATCGGAGTTGACCCTCGCCCAGCTCAAGCAGCTCGACGCGGGCGCCTACTTTGACCCCGCCTTCACCGGGGAACACATCCTTACCCTGGAAGAGGTGCTGCAGGCCTTTGGAGACCGCCTGCTGCTCAACATCGAGCTGAAAAGCACGAGCCCGCGCGATAACGGGTTAGAGCGAGTGGTGGTCGCCCTGGTCGAGGAGCACGGACTGGGAAATCGCGTGCTCTTTTCCTCCTTCAACCCCTTCTCTCTGCGACGGGCAAAAAAGATCGCTCCCCACATCCTGGCGGGCCTGCTCTACGCCCCCGACCTGCCGCTCTACCTGAGCCGCGCTTGGCTGGCGCCTATCGCTCCGCACGAGGCGCGCCACCCCCAGCACACGATGGTCGACGCGCGCTATATGGCCTGGGCGCGCCGTCGCGGCTACAGGGTGAACGCCTGGACGGTGGACGAGCCTGACGAGATGCGCCGCCTGATCGACCTGGGGGTGGACGGCATCATCACCAACGTCCCCGGCGTGCTACGCGACGTCCTCGGAACGCCCTGATGAGCCTGACCAAAGATGATCCCGCGGGCTACCATGCTCGCCCACTGCACATCGCCCTCCTGCTGACCGACCTTTTAGGCCGCGTCCACCCGCTGATCCTCGCCCCCGTCTGGCTGGGGCTGGCGGCCGTCGCGGGCCTGCCCTGGACAGACCTCGCCATTGCGGCAGCGTTCGTGACATTTGGAATCACCGTCGCCGACGGACTCAGCCTGGCGCTGTTGCCGCGCCTGGGACGCTCCTTCGGGCCCGTTACCCCGCCCCTGCTGGGATTAGCCATCGTCCGCACGACCTTGACCACAGTGACCGGCCTGCTCTGGCCCACACTCGCCGGGCTGCTGGTGGTCTCTGCACTGCAGCTCGCCATCTTTGCCGTTGCCTTTTACGCCACCTGGATCGAGCCCTTCCGCATCGGCGTCACACGGGCCGAGCTGCGCTCTCCAAAGCTGGCAGGCAGCGCTCCCCTGCGCTTGCTCCACATCAGCGACCTGCACGTCGAGCGCATCAGCCCTCGCGACCGCGACCTGCTGCGCCTGGTCGAGGAACTCGTGCCGGATCTCATCGTCCTGACCGGCGATTATCTCAACCTGTCGTCGGTGTACGACGGTCACGCCCACACCGAGGCGCGCGCCCTGCTGGCACGCCTGTGCGAGATCGCGCCCGTTCCTGTCTACGCCATCACCGGCAGCCCACCCGTGGATCGCGCCGAGATCGTGCCGTCCGTCTTTGAAGGCCTCCCCATCACCTGGCTGTCGGACGAGATCGCCCAAGCACACGTCAATGGACACATCTTGCGGATCGCCGGGCTGCGCTGCACCCGCGAGCGCCAGCTCGATGGGCTGCGCCTGCGCGAGCTGCTAAGGAGTTGTCATTCTGAGGAATGTCCTTTCACCCTCCTGCTGTACCACTCCCCCGACCTGATGCCGGACGCGGTAGAGTTGGGCATAGACCTGTACCTGTGCGGCCACACACACGGCGGGCAGATTCGCCTCCCCCTATTCGGCGCGGTGATCACCAGCTCCGACTATTGGAAGCGGTACGAGATGGGGCGCTACGAAGAGGGCGAGACGACGCTCTACGTAAGCCGCGGGCTGGGAATGGAGGGTAAAGGCGCTCCCCGCGCCCGCTTCCTCGCCCCGCCGGAAATCATCCTGTGGACATTGTCCCAGTGATCGCCGTATTCTCCGTAGTTGCTCAAGCCAACCGCTGTGTTATAATCGTGGCGTAAAATGTCCGAATACGGAGAACCCCTTAGCGAACGCGAAAAAGAGATCCTCCAGTTAGTGGCGACCGGCGTCACCAACCGCGAGGTCGCCTTCCGGCTAGATATCAGCGTCAACACCGTCAAGGTGCACTTGCGCAACATCTTTGCCAAGCTGGGAGCCGAATCGCGCACCGAGGCGACGATGATCGCCGTGCAGGAAGGCTGGGTACGCGTCGAGAGTACCCAAGAGTCCGAGCCCTCGTCCTCTATCGCCTCCTCGGGCTCCATGCCCTCGGTCACCCCACGTCCTCCCCTGCCCTGGTCCAAACGCATCTCCCTAATCGCCGCTCTGCTGCTGGTGGTGAGCGGGATAGCCCTGACCTGGCCCTCGACTGCGCCCCAAGAGGGAAACGGCGCCGACTCGCCGTTCGAACAGCGACAGGTGGTGCTCCTCCCCCAATCAAAGGACCTCACCTGGCACGAGCACGCCCAGATGCCCACCCGGCGGGCACACCTGGGACTGGCCGCCGTCGACGGGCGCATCTTTGCCATCGCCGGCCAGGGTCCGGAGGGCGTCACGGGCGCAGTCGAGATATACGATCCCGCCGAAGACATCTGGACGCGCGGGAGCGACAAACCCACCCCTGTGACCGACGTCGCGGCCGCCGCGATTGGGGCAGACGTATACGTGCCGGGGGGATGCGATAATGCAGGATCGCCGGCGCAAACCGTCGAAGTGTACGCCGCCGCCGACGACGCCTGGCGACGGGTGGGCTCGCTGCCCAAGCCACTCTGCGCCTATGCCCTGGCGACGCTGGGCGAGAAACTCTACCTGTTCGGCGGCTGGGATGGCGCGCAGTACGTCGCCGGCGCCTACGTCTACGAGCCGGAAGCGGACCTGTGGGCCGAGGTGTCGCCGATGCCCGCGCCGCGCGGGTTTGCCTCGGCCGCCGCTCTGGAGAGTCACATCTACGTCGTCGGAGGGTACGACGGCGAGACGGAGCTAACCACATGCGCGGCCTACGAGCCGGAAGAAGATAGATGGAGCGCGTGCGCGCCATTGGCAGTGGGGCGAGGAGGTCTGGGATTGGTCAGCCTGCGAGGTAACCTGTACGCCATCGGCGGAGGGGGATGGAGCAGCTACCTGGGTTTCAACGAGCGCTACAACCCCGACGACGATGCCTGGAACGCCATCGAGACACCGCTGCTCGAGGAGTGGCGCAGCCCGGGCGTGGTGGAGATCGATGACACCATCTACGCCATCGGCGGTTGGAGCGGCGACCTCCTCAGTCTGAACCAGACCTACAATTCGCTCCCATTTCACGTGTACATCCCCGTAAGCCAAAAATAGCCGGCCCTTCCAGCTCTACAAGGAGACAGGACAATGGCCAAGTCGGACAGGATCCTGATCATAGACGACGACCCCAAGATGCGCGAGCTGCTGAACGAATGCCTCGCGCCCCTGGGATACGACGTCACCCCGGCCACCAGCGGCCGGCAGGCGCTGGAGCTGATCGAAAAAGAGCAGTTCAACGTGGTGCTCCTCGACCTCATGCTGCCCGATATCGAGGGAATGAAGGTGTTCAGGGAACTCCGCGAACAGCGGCCCGAGACGGAGGTCATCGTGCTCACGGGCTACGCCTCACTGGAAAGCGCCATCGAGGCGCTGCGGATCGGGGCCTACGATTACGTCACCAAGCCCTTCGACGCCTCCGTCGTCCAGTCCGCCACCCGGCGGGCCGTGGAGAAGCACCGCTTCCGCCTGCGCCTGGCGGCGCTCAACCGGGCCACGCAGGCGATGATCGCCACGCTCGACCCGGACGAGGTGCTGAGGCTTGCGATGGCCGAGGCCAGGACGATGTTGGGCGCGGAGGCGACGGCCATCCTGCTGCGCGACCCCGCCAGCGACGAGCTGCGGCTCGTTGCCTCCGCCGGCGCCAGCGCCGCCCTGCCCATAGGCACCCGCGTACCGGCCGACGCCGGCATCGTCGGCTGGATAGTACAAAACGCGCGGCCCGCCTTGATCGACGACGTCCAGAGCGACCCGCGCTGCGCGGCAAACCCAGCCTGCGCCCTGGCTGGCCCGGACACGCACACGCTCCTCGGCGTGCCGCTGACGTATCGCGGAGCCGTCATCGGGGTCATCGAGGCGGTCAATAAAGCCGGGGCAGGCTTTGACGAACACGACCGCGAGCTGCTGGGCACGCTGGCCGGCTCGACCGCCGTGGCCATCGAAAACGCCCGCCTGTACCAGGCGGAGCGCGAGCTGCGCAAGCTGGTTGAGCAATCGCAGAGGCAGCTCGTGCAGACCGAAAAACTCACCGCCACCGGCCGCCTGGCCGCCTCGCTGGCCCACGAGATCAACAACCCCCTACAGGCCATCCACAACAGCCTGCAACTGATGCTCTCCTTCCAACTGGAGGCCGCCGAGCAGAAAGAGTACCTCCAGATCGCCGACGAGGAGATCGAGCGGCTGATGCACCTGGTGGCCAGCATCCTCGAATTCGCGCGGCCGCCGCAGCGCGAGATGCGGGCGGCCAACCTGAACGACGTCGCCGAGCGGGTGCTGGCGCTGGCGGGCAAGTACCTCCAGCACCGCCGCGTGGCCATAAAGCGGGCGCTATCGACCGACCTGCCGCCCATCGTGGTGGCCCCCGACGAGCTGGAGCAGGTGTTCATCAACCTGGTGCTCAACGCCGTGGACGCCATGCCCGATGGCGGGACGCTGCGCGTGGCCAGTTGGCAGGCCGAGGACGGCCGCCTGGCGGTGGCCTTTTCCGATACCGGCCACGGCATCGCCCCCGAGGACCTCAAGCGCGTCTTTGAGCCCTTCTTCTCAACCCGCGAGGACGGCACCGGCCTGGGGCTCACCGTGAGCCACAACGTGGTCGAGCGGCACGGCGGCGAGATCACCGTCGAGAGCGCCCTGGGCCAGGGGACGACCTTTACCGTGTGGCTGCCGGGAAGAGGAAAGTAAATCTCGTTGTTGCCCAGCCCAACGATGGTGCACTTTCAGAATCTATTTCGGTAACTTGCATTTGCCGCCCACCCAGAGATAAATCTCCGGGCTGGCAGGCCACGTACCCGGATTATTTTCTTAACCTGCATTATCACAAGGCAAAGACGCTGCACAGCTCCGACTTATTTCGGAACCCCGATCAGATTTCGATTTGCCGGGACAGTGTAAGGCTGATATACTACGTCCAAGACGATACCCTATGCCAAACACAGCCGACCAGCCAAATCCCCAATCCGAACCCGCCTTTCCCGGCGCGCGCATCCTCGTCGTCGACGACGAGGCGTCCATCCGCCGCACGCTGACCCAGATATTCACGCGCACGGGTTACCAGACCGCCGAGGCCGCCTCCGGGCAGGAGGCCCTCCAGCAGATCGCCCGCCAGCGCTTTGACCTGGTGATCCTCGATATCAGGCTGCCGGACATGGACGGCACCGACGTGCTCAAGGCCGCGCGCCCCACAGCGCCGGATACAGTCTTTATCCTCCTCACCGCCCACGGCGCCCTCGATTCGGCCATCGTCGCCATCCGGCACGGCGCCTTCGACTACCTGCTCAAGCCCAGCCCGGTGCAGGAGATCGTCCGCGCGGTGGAGGCAGGCCTGGCCGAGCGCCAGCGGCGGCTGAGGCGCGAGGAGCCGGTGGCCCTGCTGGAGCGCGCGCTGACCACCCTCAAAGTCGCCACGGAGCATCGAGAGACGGTCCCGCTGTCCGAACGCTTCCTGCAGACCCCCGACGTCACCGTAGACACCCTGCGGCGGCTCGCCGTCGTGCGCGGCCAGCCGGTCGACCTGACGCCGACCGAGTTCGAAATCCTGACCTACCTGCTGCGCCACCGGGATAGAATCGTATCCTGCCGCGAGCTGGTGGCCCACGTGCATGGCTGCGAGCTGGACGAGCGAGATGCCCGCCCCCTCCTGCGCGCCCACATCCACCGCCTGCGCCGCAAGCTGGAGCGCGATTCCAACCATCCCCACACCATCCGCACGGTCCGCGGCAGCGGGTACATCATCTCTGCCGACCAGCCGCCCGAGATTTAGGCAGCAAAAGAGAACCGGTTTTTAGCGCCTCCCGGACAAACTTCACCGATACCAGGCATTACTGTAAGTCCGGTTCCTCTGGTGAAAAACCGGGTCTCAAGCCGATCCACCCCGCAACGGAACTGCATCCCTTCTGAAACGTTCCCGAAATCCAAAACCAACTGACCTTGTGTTACACTAGACATAGATTTCACGTAACTACTTCGCAGTTGCCCTTCGCGTGTGAAAAGAGAGGGGGCGGGGGTTTGGATAGCGGCGCCTGTCCTGAGGCGCCCCCCGAGCGAGTCGCGGGGCGAAGCCGAAGGATCGCCGCTCTCCAAACCCCCATCTCTCCCTTT
>JAFGED010000174.1 GCA_016931785.1 Anaerolineae bacterium | reverse complement strand
GCGCCGAGATGCCCAGCGCCTTGGCGATCTGCCACGCCGCCCAGTTGCTCACCGCCGGGTAGAGGATCTTGCCCTGGCATACCAGGTCGTCCGCCGCGCGCAGCGACTCTTCGATGGGCGTGTCGTCGTCGAACTTGTGGAAAAAGTACACGTCGATGCGGTCCGTCCCCAGGCGCCGCAGGCTGTCTTCCACGGCCATCAAGATGTGGCGGCGTGAGAGCCCGCTCGCGTTCACGTCGTCGCCGGCGGAGGAAGCGACCTTGGTGGTGATGACCAGCTCGTCGCGGCAATCGGCGATCAGCTTGCCCAGGATCTCTTCGGCGCGCCCCGCCGAGTAGACGTTGGCGCAGTCGAAAAAGTTGATCCCCGCTTCGCGGCAGCGGTGGAACATCGCCGCCGAGGTCTCTTCGTCGGCGGTGCTCCCGAACGACATCGTGCCAAAGCACAGTTGCGAGACCTTGACTCCGGTTTTTCCCAAGACACGGTATTCCATCTCAAACCTCCTATTGGTTAATTGTTCATTGATTCATTCTTCATTGTCACTGCCATCAGCAGCGCCGCGATCAGCGCCAATGCCCCGCCAAAGATGAACGGTGCGGGCGCGCCCAGCCAATCCCACAGCGCCCCGGCGATGATCGACGCGCCCAGGTCCAGCAGGCCGATCACCAGGCTGTAGGTGCCGTACGCCGTGCCGCGCAGTTCCGGCGGGACGATGTCGGCCACCATCGCCTTGGTGGTGCCGTAGGCGGTGGCATAGTACAGCCCGTACAGCACGTACAGCCCCCAGATTTGCCAGCCCGCGCGTGCCAGTCCGAACCCGGCGTAGACGATCGCGTAGAATATCCACCCGCCGACGATCAGCCGCCGCCGCCCGATGCGGTCGGATAGCGACCCGGCGGGCGTGCTGAGCAATGTGTAGACCAGATTGAACAGCAGCAGCCCGCCCAGCACGCCGATTGTGCTCAGGCCCGCATCCTGCGCCCTCAGGACGAGGAACGAGTCCGAAGAGTTTCCCAGCTCGAACAAACCGCACGCCAGCATCAGGAGCGCAAAGCGCCTGCCCAGCCCTCTGAACATGAAACGCGGGCGCTCGCGCATTTTTGTGACCGGGACCTCTTTTGCGCCAATCGCCAGCGATAGCACCGCCAATGCCGCCGGGATCAGGCTGATGAGCACGATCACCTGGAACGTGCTCAGGTTCAGCTCGGCCGCGCCTTTCTGCGTCAGCCAGATCACCGCGAGCGAGATGAGCAACCCCAGGAATGCGCCGCCCGTGTCGGCGGCGCGGTGGAAGCCAAAGGCCAGCCCGCGGTGGCGCGCGTCGATGGAGTCGGCTACCAGCGCGTCGCGGGGCGCGGTGCGCACGCCCTTGCCCACCCGGTCGGCCCAACGCGCCCCGGCTACCGCTCCCCACGTGTTGGCGAAATAAAAGAACGGTTTGGAGAGCGCTGAAAGCGCGTACCCTGCCACGGCCAGCCACTTGCGCGCCCGCAGCTTATCCGAAAGCCAGCCGGAAAAGACCTTGACCAGGCTGGCGCCGCCCTCGGCCACCGACTCGATCACGCCGATGGCGGTCTTGCTGACGCCCAAAGCGACCAGCACGAGCGGCAGGACGTTGATCACCATCTCGCTGGAGATGTCCATGAAAAAGCTGGTCAGGCTCACGGCCCACACGTTGCGCGGCAGCGTGCGCAGGCTGCCTTTAGGCGGAGCTTGGGGTTCGTTATCTGGCAAGGTTACCTCGGTGGTGTTTGGAATATGACTATTATATCCTCAACGGGCGAGGAGGCAAAGGTACCCCGTGACCATCGTCTCATTGACACTTGTGCCCGTCTTGAATATACTGTTGGCGAGGTGAGGATGAAACGGACAATTATTGCCTCCGCAACTGTGCTCTTTGGCGGCGTACTGGCCCTTTTGCCCGCCTTGGGCTTGCCCGCCTTGGGCTTGCCCGCCCTGGCCGGTTCCAGCGACGCGGCGCTGCCGCCGATCACGCAGACCGACGGGCGGGCAGGGGCGTGCTACTCGTTCTATCACGAGGGCAGCGGGCGACCCTATCTCCAGATGGCCTACGACGCCGGCTCGCGCTGGGATCGCTTCGACTTTAGCTGGCCTGTGATCGAGCCCAGTAACAACAGTTGGAACTTTGGGCCGCACGACACCCTGGTGAACGATCTAGTCGCTGCTGATGTCAACATGGTCGGCATCCTCCTTTGGACGCCCGACTGGGCTGCCACGCAGAGTGACGCGGGCCTGGACGGGCGCTCCCTCGACCGGCGGCCCTTTGGCTGGTACGCGCCCGCGCCTCACGATCCTGCGCTGGATCAAATTGTTCTTTCAGCCGCCTCCTCTCCGCCCCAGGGCCTTTATCTGGCCTGGGACGATCCCAACAACCACTGGGGCAATTACGTCTACACCGTCGTCTCCCGCTATAAGAATCAGGTCAAGCACTGGGAGATGTGGAACGAGCCGGAGTGGACCTATTTCTGGACGGGCACCTCTACCGACTACAAGCAGCTCCTCAAGGTGGGCTACCAGGCGACCAAGGCGGCCTGCCCCGACTGCACCGTGCTCTTCGGCGGGCTGCACTACTGGGCGAACCAGGATTACTACTGGTGGGTGCTGAGCCAGCTTCACTCCGATCCCGATGCGGCGGCGAACAACCACTTTTTCGACGTGATGTCTGTTCACATGTACAGCCGCCCCGAAAACGCCTACAGCGTGATCACCAGCATCCGGGCGCGGATGGCGAACTATGGGGTGGACGACCATCCCATCTGGCTCACCGAGACCGGCGTGCCGGTTTGGGGCGACGCCCCGGCCTATAACCCCAAGTACGATTACGCCGCCACGCGGGATGAGGCCGCCGCCTACGTCATCCAATCCTACGCCAACGCCTGGGCCGCTGGCGTCGAGCGCTACTTTTTCTTCCGCACCAACGATCAGGATATGACCGAATACTTTGGCCTGATCCGCAACGACAAGTCCCTGCGCCCATCCTACACCGCTTACCAGGTCGCGGTGACCTATCTCGTCACGCCGACGTTCGTCACCCGCAAGGTCGAGGGCTCCGCAATGCGCGTCACGCTGTGGGATACACCGCGCGGGCGGGTCGACGTGCTGTGGAACCATACCCCCACCGCCACTGTCTACGTGCGGCCTGCGGCGGGCGTCACCGCCACGGTGGTGGATCGGTGGGGGAACACCAGCGTCGTTGCCCCGGTCGCCGGGGTTCACACGTTCACCCTGCCCGGGGCCACGGCCAATCTCGTGGACGACCCCGGTGATCCCGACGACTCTGACGATCCCAACGATTACATCATCGGCGGCGACCCGCTCATCGTGATCGAGGCGGAGACGCTGAACGAGCTGCCCACCTCCACCCTCCACGCGCTGCCGGAGCTTGTCTACTCGACGACCTTCACCGTCACCTGGGAAGGATGGGATAGCGAGTCGGGGGTGTGGGCCTACGACGTGCAGGCGCGCGATGGGGAGAGCGGCGAGTGGGAGGACTGGCTGCTGATGGAGCCCGCGACCTCGGGGCAGTTCACGGGGGAGGACGGTCACACCTACTACTTTCGCTGCCGGGCCGTCGATGGCGTCGGCCACCGCGAGGCCTGGCCTGCGCTGCCCGAGGCCCAAACCACGGTCGATCTGACCAAGACGCTCTACTTCAGCGCCGCCACTTTTTTCGCGGACGACGATCAGGACGGCGTCTTTAGCCCGGCCAGCGAGATCACGCTGACGCAGGCGACGCTGCGGTTGTTGGATGCATCTGGCCATGACGTGATCTCGCCGACGGTGGGCAACGCGTTCACCGCGACGGTCGAGGCCGGGCAGCTCTATACCCTGTTGCTCGAGAGCGGCGATTACATGCGCATCTTGACGTTTAGCTTTCCGTATGGTGAAACCGTGTGTGTGGTGTCGTATTCGGAGCTGGGCCTGTGGCCGGTGACGCGCGTCTATCTGCCAATGGCTGTGAAAGGGGACGGCTGAAAAACAAGAGCCCTGGTCTTGACCAGGGCTCTTTTATGTGATTGAGACCCGGCCCCAGGTTTGCGAGCAAACCTGAGCGGCGTTTCGAGCCAGCGAGGAACGCCCCTGGTCTTGCAGGCGGCGGTGAAACTGCTTTGCCCTAGTGAGCGTGGGCGTGCAACCGCGCGCGCAGGCGCGATACGATGTACACGACCGCTCCCACCAGGGACGCGATAGATACCAGCGATCCGACGGTCGCTGCGCCGATCAGGACTCCGCGCCGCATGCGCCTCGCCGTGGCGATCTGATGCTTGGCGCTTCCCGCCAGTTCCTTGCCCAGGCTGTGCACAAAAGCCGCCGATGGCTGCACGGGAGGCATGCTCTGATAGAGCTGTTCGGCCAAAGCGAATAGGGGGGCCAGCTCGCCGCGTTCTTCGTCCCCGGCGTTGATCTGCTGCATGGGCCTTGTCCGGCTGAGCAATCCCTCGGCGTGAGCTGCCAATATGTCATCTGAGCGCCTCTTGTTCATCGCTGCTCTCCTCTTGATCTATGCCCCGTCCATCTTGTTCTTCAAACAGATCTTGGCGCAGTGCCACCAACGTCCTGTGGTAGAGCGACTTGATCGCCCCCTCTGTGCGGTCCATGATCCGCGCGATCTCGGCGTTGCTCATCTGATCGACGAACTTGTGGATGAGCAACCGCTGGCGGTCTGAAGGCAAGCGGCGGACTGCCGCAAGCAGGGTCTCCTGTTCGCCTTTTTCCTCTGCCACGGCGGCAGGTTGTTCCCGCTTGAGCGATGATAGCATCATCTCGTCTAGAGGAACGACCTGTCGCCGGCTGCGATCACGGTGCCAGTTTGCCACCATATTGTGCGCGATGCGGTAGAGGTAGGCCGAGAACGGCGCTCCCCGATCCTCGTAACGCGCAAAGTGCTTCAGTGCCCGGTAGAACGTGCGCGATACCAGGTCCTCTGCATCGTGGTGGTTGCCGGTGCGATAGTATATGTAACTATAGATGTTTTTGACGTATCGCTCGTATAGGAGGCTGAACGCTGCCGGGTCCTCCTTGGCCCGAGCGATGAGCTCCGAGTCGCTCTCTTCTGACATCCCGTTCCTCTATCTCGATTGAGGAGAGCGACGGTGTTTTGCCCATAAAAACACCACGCCGCCTCCCCAGTTACGCCTTTTTTTTGGCGTCGTGGGGCCAGTATAACAGACTAACGACGGCTGGTCAACCAGAGTCCGCTAACGGGTCTCGCATTCTGTTCCCGCCTCCTATCCTTGTCATTCTTGCCCTTTCATGTTACACTTTTCACCTGCGTTACTTGGGCAGTAGTAACCTCAATTCCAAATCAAGTGAGGAAGACTTATGTACAAGCGCGTTCTGGCCGCGGGGATAGCATTGGCGATGGGCCTCCTCGGCGTTGTCTCACCGAGCCGGGCTGCGCCGCTGCACCAGTGGCGGTCGGTCATCACGTATCCCGAGCCGGGCATGACGGTGGGTGGGATTGTCGAGATAAAGGGTATCGCCACTCACGCCAGGTTTGATTCCTATCAGGTGCGTTATGCGCCGGGAACAAATGTCGTGGCTGATACGGCTTGGGTGGACATTGTCATGCTGGTTCCAAACCCGGTCGATAACGGCGTGCTGTGCACGTGGGATACGACCACCGTCTCGGACGGCCCGTACGTGTTGGCCCTGGCAGTTTGGGGTCTCGAGGATGCTGACAATCCCCACCTTCACTTCATCGAGCACGTCGTCGTGGATAACTCTAGTTTCGTGCCCTCGCCTGCGCCCACTGTTGAAAGTGCGCCGGCAGCCACCGTCCCGGCCGGGCCGACGGTCACGCTGCCTTCCATCGTGCAGCCGCCCACGTCGACGCCGCGTTCCTCTGCCGAGCCTGAGGCTGGTGAGGCGATAGGCACTTTTACGCCCACGCCTGAGTCGGAAGAGCCTGGCCTTGCATTGGATACCTCGATGTGGCAAGACGCCTTTTGTACCGGTGGGCTGATCACGGTGATGCTGTTCCTGTTGTGGGGGCTTTACATGATGGCCAAGGCGAGTATACGCTGGTATATGCGTGGGCAGGGACCCCCTCGGAAGTAGCACGCTTTCGGCCCAGCGGGTGATAGTGTGTGCGACGGCGCAACACGTATAGGTTCTGCGTGTTGCGCGTTGTGTGAAGGGATATGGAAACAGGATTTTACCTCATCGTCGGATTGGGCAACCCCGGGCCCAAATATGCCGCGAACCGGCACAACGTCGGCTTTATGTGCCTGGAGCGGCTGGCCGAGGCTCACGGTTTGACCTTCGACAAGCGGCAGAAGAAGGCGCGCGTCGCCTTGGGCGCAATGCGTGGGCGGCGTGTCGTGCTGGCCCAGCCACAGACGTTTATGAACGATAGCGGGCAGGCCGTCGCGCCGCTGGCGCGCTTTTACCGGGTTCCGCCGGAGCGGTTGCTGATTGTCTATGATGACCTCGACCTGCCATCTGGGACGGTGCGCATACGGCCCGGGGGTGGCAGCGGCGGGCACAAGGGGATGCTTTCGATCACCGAGCAGTTGAACGATCAGAACTTTGCCCGGCTGCGTATCGGCATCGGGCGCCCGCCAGGGCAGATGGACCCGGCGGCTTACGTGCTGCAGGATTTCTCTGCTGACGAAAAGCTGCTGGTTGCAGAGACGCTGGACCGGGCGATGGCTGCCGTCGAGACGTGGTTGGTCGAAGGGGTCGAGATGGCGATGAGCCGTCACAATTCGGGCCCGGATTGCCTTTAGAGTGGTAGAAGCAGGTCGCGCTATTGGTGACAACTTGGCGAGGGCACGTTGATAACGTGACCTACAAGGGGTGTGGAACAGGGTGTGAACGTCTCGGGACTTCTCTCATCGTTTGGGGCGCTCGAGGCCTACAGGCGCCTGCAGGAGGACCTGGCGGGCGGGGCGGCGCTGCCGCCGTTGGGACTGATGCGCGCTGCCCGACCTGCGCTCCTGGCTGCGCTCGCGCGCGACTTGGGGCGTCCGATGCTCGTCGTCGCCGGCACGGTGGAGCGGGCCAAGGGGTTGGCCCAATCCCTCGGCGACTGGTCTCCCGCGCCGGGACGCATCCAGCGATTTCCCGAGCCGTTGACGCTTTTCTACGAGCGCGCCCCTTGGACCGACGAGGTCGTCTCCGGCCGCCTGCGCGTCCTTTCTGCGCTGCAAGCGCAAGCTGGCGCTTC
>JAFGED010000173.1 GCA_016931785.1 Anaerolineae bacterium | reverse complement strand
GGGCGTATACGCTGCTTGTGAGGAAATGGTGTTACCAAGGTGCAGTTTGGGCGCAAGCCCAAACTGCCGGGGTGCATTTGCTGCTGTATGATGAACGCTAAAGCGTGTGTTATGCCTATTTCGCTGGGAACCGAGCGCCCGCTGCCCCAGGGGGCAAATGCACCCACTCCCCATCGTCTCTTTGACTTTTAGCGGCGAATGTGCTAAGATATTATCGCTTGGCCTTATGAGCGGGTGCTTTTATCATTGATCGATACCCGTCGTGCGGTTCGGTTGTGTGTACTCATCGCTTATTTATTTTTAAGATTACCTAACACGAGAACCGCACCCATCATGAGCGGCAATTTATGCCGTATGCGGTGCTTTTGTGCAGGTGAGGCCTTGCAAGGTGCTCGCCTGTTTTTTTACACACCGCAAATCGAGTTGGGCGGGGAGGGAGATGCCTTATGAGTGCGGATTTCGTTTCTCGTATCGTCGGCGCGATTGTAATGGCCGTCCTGGGGGCTTGTCTGGGCGTCTACATGGCCCCTTCAGGGTTTTCACCTTATTGGTACGCGGCGCTTTTTCTTTTCGTTGGTGCGTTATCTGGCCTGGTGCTGACGCCCTACCTCACGGTGCGGCCTTTTACGGCTTTGCGTAGAAGTATTCGTCAGGCACCGGTGCAAAAACTGCTGGCCGTCGTCGTTGGCCTGGTCGTCGGGCTTGTCGTTGCTGCTCTATTCTCGTTTCCCCTCTCTTATCTGCCAGAGCCCTTTAGGCAAATTCTGCCTTTTGTCGCCGCTATCGTTTTCGGCTACCTGTTCATCATGATCTTCTGGATGCGCGATACCGATATATTCGGGACGCTTCGCGGGCGGGCCGGTTGGAGAAGCGAGATAGCAGAAGACGGTATTAGCCGCAGGCCCGTGCTTTTAGATACCAGCGTCATCATCGATGGCCGCATTGCCGATATAAGCCACACCGGCTTTATCGAGGGTGAGATGTTGGTGCCGCGCTTCGTGCTCAGCGAGCTCCAGCACATTGCCGATTCTCCCGATGCCTTGCGGCGCAACCGTGGGCGGCGCGGGCTCGATATGCTGCGCCGTCTCCAGGAAGAATCCGTCACGCCGGTGCGCATCACGGATAGGGATATCGAGGAGACACGGGAGGTCGATGACAAGCTGGTGCTGCTGGCCAAGCGGCTGCGATGTCCGATCATCACGAACGACTATAACCTCAACCGGGTGGCAGAGCTGCAAGGGGTGAGGGTGCTCAACATCAACGAATTGGCCAATGCCGTCAAGGCCCTTTTTCTTCCCGGTGAATCGCTCGCCGTCGAGATTGTCCAGGAGGGCAAGGAGCTTGGTCAAGGGGTGGGGTATCTGGATGATGGCACGATGGTGGTGGTAGAGGATGGCAAGGCGCACATCGGCAGGGAGGTAGAGGTTGTCGTGACCAAGGTGCTGCAGACGGCGGCCGGACGCATGCTTTTCGCCCGGCGGGGTGAGTAGGGGATACTGGAGGCGGATGATGGGGCTACAAGTTTACAACTATTTGACTCGTGAGAAAGAGCCCTTCGAAACATTGGAAGAGGGGCGTGTGGGGATATACGTGTGCGGTCCGACGGTATACGATCATGCACACCTGGGGCACGCAAAATTGTACGTGGCTATGGATGTGGTGGTTCGCTACCTGCGTTACCTGGGCTATAAGGTTCGCTACGTGCAGAATATCACCGATGTGGGTCACCTACTCGATACGGGCGAAGACCGCATCATGAAGGGCGCGCGGCGCGAGCGGATCGAGCCGATGGAGCTGGTGGAGACCTACATGCGCTCCTACTTTGCGGATATGGACGCACTGGGGGTGGTGCGCCCCAACATCGCCCCGCGCGCCAGCGCCCATGTTCCCGAGCAGATCGAGATGGTCAAGACGTTGATAGAGAAGGGGTATGCCTACGAGACGGATGATGGCGACGTCTACTTCTCGGTCGAAAAGTTCCCCGAGTACGGCAAGCTTTCGAATCGCAAGATCGACGAGTTGGAAGCGGGCGCCCGGGTGGCGGTGCGTGAGGAAAAGCGGCATCCTGCCGATTTTGCCCTGTGGAAGCACGCCGAGTCGGAACACATCCTGCGCTGGCCATCCCCTTGGGGCTGGGGCTATCCGGGCTGGCACGCTGAGTGCACGGCGATGGCGACCAAGTACCTGGGCGAGACGTTCGATATCCACGGCGGCGGCTTGGAGAACATCTTTCCGCACAACGAGTGCGAGATCGCCCAGTCGGAGGCCCTCACCGGGAAGCAGTTCGCGCGCTACTGGATTCTGGTCGGATCCTTGACCGTCGATGGCGTCAAGATGAGTAAAAGCCTGGGCAACTTTCTCACCCTCAAAGACGCACTCAAGCTCTATAGCCCAGAGGCGATCCGCTATTTTGCATTGTCGGGCCACTACCGAAGCCCACTGGATTTCAGCCGTGACGCGATGCTGGCCGCAGAGCGCGGGATCGAACGGCTTCACAACACCGTGCGCATGCTGCGGATGAGGATGAAGCAGGCTGTGCCGGCGGGCACGGCAGACCTCTCTCACGTCACCGACCTGATGAGCATCGGGAACGAGTTCGTGGAGGCGATGAACGACGACTTTAACACACCCCAGGCGCTCGCTGCCCTCTTCGATTTCGCCCGGGAAGTGAACACGTTGCTGGACTCGAACCAGCCACTGAGCGTGGGCACGCTGGCGGCGATAGACGGTCTGTTCCGCGAGTTGGGCGGCCAGGTGCTGGGCATCATTCCCGATGACCTGACCCAGGATGTCGGCGGTGAGCTGGTCGATGGGCTGATGGAGATCGTCCTAAAAGTCCGCCAACGCTACCGTGAGACCAAGGATTGGGATCGCGCCGACTTGTTGCGTGAGAGGCTGAGCAAACTCGGTATCACCGTCGAAGATAGGTCGGAAGGCCCGGTCTGGCGGTTGACCAAATAGGGGAAAGAGGGATATATTGACGGCCAGGGGCAACACGCTGCCTCTGGCCTTTTTGCTAGGAGGACGGGCCAATGCTTGAGACATTGTACGGCCGGAACGGTGTTTGCGAGGCGCTGCGGGCCGGAAGACGCAAGCCCTACAAGCTGCTCCTCGCCGAAGGCGTTCGGGAGATGGACGTCGTCAACCAGATCGTCTCCCTGGCCAAGGAGGCCGGGGTGCGGGTTGTCCAAGTGCGCCGGCACGATCTCGATCAGCTCGGTGACGCGCACCATCAGGGTGTGGCGTTGGAGGCGAGCGACTATCCCTACAGTTCGCTGGACGAAATCGTGGCGCTGGCCCAATCGCGCGGCGAGGCCCCTCTGATCTTGTTGCTCGACCTGCTGAAGGACCCCCAGAACATGGGGAGCCTGGTCCGTACGGCCGAAGCCGTGGGCGTCCACGGCGTGGTGATCCAGCGACGGCGGGCGGTGAGCGTCACACCGGCGGTGGTGCACGCCTCAGCCGGCGCGGTGGAGCATCTGCTGGTGGCCCAAGTGACGAACCTGGTGGACGCCATCGGCAGGCTCAAGGGATCTGACGTGTGGGTAGCGGGGTTGGAGACGGCGCGCGATGCGCAGCTCTACAACCGGGCCGACCTGACCGGCCCGCTGGCGCTGGTGGTGGGCAGCGAGGGCGAAGGGCTGCGGCGGCTGGTTCGGGAGCGCTGCGATTTTCTGGTGCAGATGCCCATGCGTGGCAAGGTCACGTCGCTCAATGCGTCCGTGGCGGGATCGATCGTGCTCTACGAGGTGCTGCGGCAGCGGGAGGCGAACGAGCGAATGGTTATCTCTTAGCCCGCTGTCCGTGTTCTCACATCGGCACGTGATTGGGTGTACATGCTTCAGAGGGCTTGTAGGGTGGGTAAGAATTTTGCCACTGAGACGCAAAGGGCACGGAGGTTTCAGATTGGTCTCTTCTTCCTCTTTTTGTCGCGAAAGGCAACTGCGAGGCAGGGCTGAGTAGTTACCTAGCTTCTTGGTCCCAGCGAGACCGGGTTGGATACAGACGCCACATTGTCGTTTGAGTGAGGTGTGGTAGAATGACGCCTCCGAGTTTTGGATGACGATGGAGTATCGACGGTGAGCGAGGAACGAGCGAGCGTTGAATCGGGACGTTTGTGCCGCATCAACTTGAGGGTCATCCTTGGCCTGATGGTGAGCGGCGTGTCGCTGTATATCGCCGTGCGGAATCTGCAGCCTTTGGAGGTCTGGAAAGCATTCAAGCAGGCGAACTATCTCTGGATCGTGCCGGCGGTAGTGCTGTACCTCTTTGCCCTGATGGCGCGCACCGCCCGCTGGCGAGCGCTTCTCTCTTCTGAACGACGCATTCCCTTTCGACAGCTTCTGCCGACGATGGCCATAGGCCGGGGAGCCAACAACGTCTATCCCTTCCGCGCCGGTGAGATCGTGCGCGTGCTGCTGCTGCGCCAGCGGAACGACGTCTCCGCCGCTGCCGGGTTGGCTTCCATCCTGGTCGAGCGCGTCTTTGATGGCCTGACGATGATCCTGTTTCTGCTCCTCGCCGCCTTGATCGGCGGCATACCGGGAGCGCGGTCTCTCGATCTCTTTGGAGAGAGCGTGGTGGTGAACGTGCGCTACATCCTGTGGCTCGCCATCGCCGTCTTTGGCGCGGCCCTGGGCGGCATCTATGCCATCGAGCTGTGGCCTCAGCCCATTCGCAGGGTCGCCGGGTGGCTGATCGGCCACCTCACGCCGCATCGCTTCCACCAGCGGCTGATGGGGATCGCCAAGCGTTTCATCGGCAGTTTTTCCGTCGTGCGCTCGGTCGGCACGCTGACGCTGGTGCTGCTTTTCTCCATCGTCGTGTGGACCGCCGAGACGATCAGCTACCGGCTGCTGATGAACTCGTTTGACTTTGGCGTCGATCTGCACAATCTATTGCTGATGAGCGGCGCGGCCAACCTGGGCACCGCGCTTCCTTCAGGACCGGGCAACCTGGGCACGTTCGATGCGCCGTCCATTCTAGTGCTGACCGGCGTTGGCGTGCTGAAGGATAGGGCCATCAGCTATCAATTTTTGCTGCACGCCGTCCTATGGTGCACAGAGACCTTTGCAGGGCTGTGGTTTATGTGGCGCGGCGGCCTCAAAAAGGCAGACTTGGTTCGGTCTCTGGGCGAACAGCAGGGCGGTTGAGGCGGGGACAAGGCGGAGTTTACTTATGGACATTGGCATCGTCGGCGCGGGTATCACCGGTCTCACGGCCGCCTACGATCTGACAAAGGCCGGGCACGAGGTTACCGTCTACGAGGCGCGGCCCTACGTGGGCGGGCTGGCGGCCGGCTTTTGTGACGAGGCTGCGGGCTGGGATTGGCCCCTCGATCGCTTTTACCATCACTGGTTTGCCTCCGACGCCGAGCTCATCGAATTGATCCAGGAGCTGGGGGCCAAGGAGCGCCTTTTCTTTCCCTGGCCTACGACCTCTATCTACACGCAGGGCAAGATCTATCCGCTCGATAGCCCGATTCCGTGGCTCAGGTTTCTCCCGATCTCGCAGGTGCATCGCGCCATCCGCGTGCTCCAGTTCACCCCGCTCTCGTTCGTGGATCGTCTGCGGGTCGGTCTTGCGGCGTTCTACCTGACGCTGACCAGGAACTGGCAGGGGCTGGAGCGTGTCTCGGCGGATGAGTGGATGCGCCGCGCGGTCGGCGAGCGGGCCTACGAGATATGGTGGAAGCCGCTCCTCGTCAGCAAGTTCGGCGAGGAGAACTATCGGGACGTGAACATGGCCTGGATGTGGGCCAGGGCATACAAGCGCACCGCCAGGCTGGGTTACTTTGTCGGCGGGTTCCAGGGCTTTGTCGATCTGCTGGCCGAGCGGGTGCAGGCCCAAGGCGGCCAGGTGCGGCTGGGGGTGGAGGTGCGGTCCGTCCGCTTCATTGCCGAGGGGATCTTGCGGCTGGAGACGGCGGATGGCGTCGTCGAACACGACCGCGTCATCGCCACATGCTCGCCGCAGGAGATGCTGCGGCTGGCCCCCGGCCTTCCAGAAGATTATGCCGAGAAGCTGGCGGGACTCAAGTCGATGGGCGCCATCGCGCTGATCCTGGCGCTCAAGCAGCAGTTGACCGACGGCCACTATTGGACCAACATCCCTGCCAGCGAGGGGTTGCCCTTCATCGGGCTGATCGAGCACACCAACTACATCTCCCCGGAGCACTATGGCGGCGACCACCTGATCTACTGCGGCAATTATCTATCGCCGGACCACCCCTATTTCGGCACCAGCAAGGAAAAGCTGCTCGAGGTTTACCTGCCGGGCCTCTCTGCCATCAATCCCGATTTCGACCCGGGTTGGATACGCGAGAGCTGGCTGTTTGCCGAAAAGTACGCCCAGCCGGTCCCCGGGCTGGATCACGCGCGGAACATCCCCGACCTGAAGACGCCCATCCCCGGCTTGTGGTTGGCGAACATGAGCCAGGTTTACCCTTGGGATCGCGGCAGCAACTATGCGATAGAGATGGCCCGGCGGGTGGCGCGGGATGTCGTGAGTTGATGCTAGATACCCTTCCGCTTGCGCCTGCAGCTCTCCACTGCCGCAAGCAGCTTTTCAGGCGGGTCGCCCTTGCTGACAAAACTATCGACACCGGCCTCCAGCGCCTCCTGGTGCGCTTCAGGCAGGCCGCTCAGGGCAATCACAAACGACTCGGGGGAAGCCGCCCGCAAATCATCCACGGCCGCGTTGCCATTCTGCCTCGATAGGCTCCAATCGAGCAGCACCACGTCCGGACGACAGGCAGCGATGGCCGCGACCGCCGCATCCGCATCTGCCGCCTCACCCACTACGACGATGTCTGGCTCCTGAGCCAACAGCAGGCGCATAGCAGACCGGGCATGTGTTCTGCTTTCGGCTATGAGCACGCTCACGATCCTGTCATTCATTCCCTTGTCTCTACTCTCCGTGTGGCACACAGAACTCCCCAGCGCATCGGTCAGCTAGGGAGTTCAGAGCCCTGTCAAGCGACCATGCAACCCCATTACCGGGTTGGCGTCACTTTGAGCGATTGCATCACTGCGTCAAGCATCGCGATGCTGGGCGCGAAGCTGCCTGCGTCCTCGGCGTTGAGCCGGGCAGCGACCTCGGCGGAGTAGGTCTCAAAGTTATCGGCGAAAGCATCAAAATCACCGCCGGGGATCACTGACCCATCAACGGGCAGCGTCGGGTGTGAGATCGGCAGGATCGCCGCCACATAGGTCTTGCCGTCGTGCGTCATCCCCTGGAAGGTGTAGAACAGGTCGTGGTTGTTGATCGGGTAATAGGCCTGGCCCATCTGGGTCAAGAAGCGCACGCCCGACCCATTTTGAAAGTCAAAGTAGGCAACCTGCGTGACCACCATAGGCCCGGCATTCATCGGCGGCAGGATCCCACCCCCTTGGAATACGCCTACCGGCTCGTCCGGCTTCTCCGCGAGTATCCGTTGGATGTTGGCCGCGATGCCCTGCAGCATCTCGTTGCCGGCCAGGTCCTCGGCCGAAAAGATCAGGATGTACGGCTCGTGGAACGTCTCTGGCAGGGCGTAGCCCTCGAACGAGAGGCGTGTGTGCGCCGGCATCCGGGCCCAATCTGGCGTATCGTCGCCATCGGCCGGGATCACCTGGCCCACCACGTCGGCGGCCAGGGCATCGCTGTAGGAGAAGCTGACGCCCTTATAGCTCACGTCCTTCAGGCTAGTCCCGGCGGTGACATTCCGCTCGGTCACTCGTCCGGCAACGTCTATCTCGCCTTCCCACTGGAAGCCGGTGGCTTGATCGGTGGCCACGACGGTATAGATCGTAGCGTCGGGGGCCACTATCGGGAAGGATACGGTGACCACCCAGCTGGCGGCCGTGTACTGGAAGGTAGAGGCGCCCAATAGCCCTTCCGGGGTGATATCTTTCTCGACCCAACCCGTCTCGGGTGACGCGATTTCATGGTTGGCCTTGATGTAGGCAAGGGCTGTATCCCGGGCCTGTGCCGGAGTGGGGACGTAGGCGGTCGCCTCCGGCTCGGACGTCTCCTTGGCGGCAGCGCCGGGACTGCATTCACCCCGGTAGAACGCCCATTCGTCGCATTCACTTCCATCGGAAAAGACGCACACACCGTACTGCCCGTTCTCGTCGGCGCGCATTTCTACCCTGCCTCCCTGTTCCTCACAGTAGACGGATGCCGGGTTGGGCATCCCCGGGGTGGGCTCAGGGGTGGGGCCTGTGCAGGCGCTCAATGTGATGAGCGCGAGGGCGCTTATCGCCAGCGCAGCCAGGGAAAGAGCATTTTGTGACTGTTTCTGTATCGTGGACATTTCTTGTTTCCTCCTCTTATCTGATTTTGCCCCCAGTTTACCACGGGAAACTCCCCGGCGCATCGGTCAACCGGGGAGTTTTGAACCTGAACGGGTGATTGGTTTTTGGCCTGGTCAGGTGACCAGGAGGGCGTCTGTACTTCGCGCAGTTGGAAATCGCGGCTGCGTTCAGCGCGGGATCAGCTTTTGTTTCAGTGCCAGGCTCACCGCCTCGGTGCGGCTGGCGACGCCTAGCTTGGAGAGGACGTTGCTGACGTGGAACTTGACGGTGGAGCGGCTCACGACCAACCGCTCGGCGATCTCGGGGTTGTTTAGTCCTTCGACCATCAGGGCCAGCACTTCCAGCTCGCGTTCGGTCATATCGTAGCCCGGCGTCTGCGGCTTGCGCGCTGACTGGATCAGCGCCTGGGCGGCCTCGGGCGCCAGCGTGGGCCTCCCGGCGTGGGCCGCCCGGATGGCGTCGGCCAGCTCGTCGGCGGAGACGTTCTTGAGCAGGTAGCCGATGGCCCCCGCCCGCAGCGCCCCTTCTACCAGCTCCTCCTCCTTGAAGCTGGTCAGGGCGATGACCTGGATGTGCGGGCATTTGGCCCGGATCGCCTTGGTCGCGGCGGCCCCGTCCATCCCGGGCATCACCAGGTCCATGAGCACCACGTCGGGTCTGGCCTCCTGGCACAGGCGCACGGCCTCCTCGCCGCCGCCTGCCTCGGCTACCAGCTCCAGATCGTCAAAGGCCATCAAAAAGGCTCCCAGCCCGCTGCGGACGACCGCATGGTCATCAATGAGCATCACACGAATCTGCGCGGATTCTGCCATCGGTATCTCCTTTTCAGCCCTAGATATCTTCATACGTCGATTCTTCTCCAAATGAGGCAAGATTTTGCGGCCTTGATTTTGCCCGGCCTCAGTTTTGCGAAGCAAAACTGAGCGGCGTTTCGAGCGCGCATGGTGAGAAACGCCCCTAGATCGCGCCCTAGCTTGTCGCGCTTGCCCAAACCACCGAGACCTCCGTCCCGCGCTCGGGCTCGCTATTGATAGTAAGTTCGGCCCCAATCGCCTCGGCGCGTTCGCGCATGATGCCCACGCCCAGGTGATCGGGCGGTATAGCGTCTACGTCAAAGCCGCGTCCATCGTCGACAATGTGCAATTCCACCACGCCCCCCCCTCTATCCCCCCCCCCCGTGGGGGGGATAGAGGGGGGGGAACAGCACAGGCGCACCGTCGCCTGGCTGGCACCGGAGTGCTTGGCCACGTTGTTCAGCGCCTCCTGGGCGATGCGATACAGCGCCACTTTTACATCGGGGGGTATCGCGGATAAAGTACATCTGTGAGAATACGTTCCTTCGACCTGCACACTGACGGGCACGCGGGCCCGGCCTGTAGTGGCCTCGGCCAGTTGGCGCAAAAGATCGCCCAGTTCCGCATCGGCCAGCGCCGACGGGCGCAGCTCCAGCAGCAGCGTGCGCATCTCGGCCAGCGCCCCGCGCGTCAGCTCGCGCACCTCCGCTAGCCGCCGCTGACCCTCATCCGAGTCGCGTTCCCAGATGCGCGGCAGCACCTCGGCGATGAGGCTGGCCGAGAAGAGCGTCTGGGTGACGGCGTCGTGCAGGTCACGGGCCAACCGCTGGCGCTCCTTCAGCACGGCCAACTGCTGGGCCTCCTCAAACAGCCTGGCATTATCGACGGCGACGGCTATCTGATGGGCCAATGATTGGACGACCGCTATGTCGCTCTCATCAAAATCGTCCAGACGATCGCTCTCGACATCCAACACGCCGATGACGGCCCCCTTTACTTTCAGGGGCACGACCAAAGCCGACTGGCAGTCACGGGTCTCAGGCTCGTGACGATAGCGAGGTTCCTGGCTTATATCGGGGATCAGCAGCGGCTCGCCGCTATCGGCTACCCATCCCACGATCCCCTCCTGGCCTACTTTGAAGCGCAAGAGACGATCGAGTCGGGCGCCGCTCCCAAAAATAGCGGCACCCGGCTTAAAGACCACGGCATCCCCCTCGACCAGGCCGATGCCGACCAAGTTGTAGCCGAAAGCCTCTTTGAGCAGCAGGGCGATTTGTCTCAAAAGCTCATCGATGGCCAGGATAGAGGTGATGTGATACCCCACCTCGCCGATCACGCGGAACTGCTCCGCACGGCGCTGCTCGGCCTCCAGCAGGACTTTTAGTTCGCGCGACCGCTCCTCGACCTGCCGCTCGAGCTCGCGGCTGCGCGCCTCGACGCTGCGCACCCGCAACCAGTAGCCGCCGACGATTCCCACCGCCAGCAGCAAAATAGCGCCTCCTCGGAACCACCACGTCTCCCAGATCGGCGGCGTGACGGTGAGGGTGACAAAAGCCCCCTCCTCGTTCCACACGCCGTCGTTGTTCGAGCCCCTGACGCGAAAGACGTAATCCCCGCCCCGTAGATTGGTGTAATCCACGTGGCGGCGTGTCCCGGCGTCCACCCAGGTCTCGTCCTGGCCCTCCAGCGTGTACATGTACTGGTTCTTGTCCGGTGCGGTGTAATCCAGCGCTGCAAACTCGAAGGAGATAAAGCTGTCACGGTAGGTCAGCTCGATGTGCTCGCCCGGCTCCAAATCCTGGCGCGCTACCTTGTTGAACTTGCCAAAGGCGGTGATCACCACCGGCGGGACGTGTGGGTTCCCCGTGACCTGTGTTGGGTAAAACCCATTGAATCCCCGGATGCCCCCAAAGAACAGCTCGCCGCTTGGGCTGGCGAAATGTGCGCCGACGTTGAACTCGTTATCCTGCAGGCCGTCGCGCACGTCATAGTTGTGGAAGGTCTCTGTGCGCGGATCAAACCTGGACAGTCCCTTGTTTGTGCTCATCCACATGTTGCCTTCCGAGTCGGCCTCGATGCCGTAGATAACGTTGTTGGCCAGCCCATCCTTCTCCGTGTAATGAACGAACGCGCCCCCTGCGGGGGCGTCGCCAGTCTGGGGATCAAAGCGGTCCAGCCCGCTGCCCCACGTGCCGATCCACATCGTCCCCCCGGCATCCTCGTGGAATGCGAACACGGCGTCGTTGCTCAAGCTCTGCGGATCGTCGGGGTCGTTCAGGTAGCGCACGAATTGGCCGGTATCGGGCTCCCAGACGCTCACGCCGCCCAGGGTGCCCACCCACAGCCTGCCCGCCGAATCCTCGTACAGCGCCCACACCCGATCGCTGCTCAGGCTGGTGAGGTCGTCCTCAGCGTGTTTATAGCGGACGAAGGTTCCCGTATCCCGGTCGAACCGGTTGAGCCCGCCCGTCCGGGTGCCAATCCACAGGTCGCCGCGGTGGTCTTCCAAGAGCACGCTGACGCGATTCTCGCTCAAGCTCGTCGGGTCGCCGGGGTCGTGTTGGTAGTGGACGAAGGCGCCCTC
>JAFGED010000172.1 GCA_016931785.1 Anaerolineae bacterium | reverse complement strand
GAGATGGGGGTTGGGAGAGCGGCGATCCTTCGGCTTCGCCCCTCGACTCGCTCGGGGGGCGCCTCAGGACAGGCGCCGCTCTCCCAACCCCCGCCCCTCTGACTTTTCACATGCGAAAGGCAACTGCGAAGCAAGGCTGAGTAGTTACGTTTACAATACTACAAGACTGTCGAGATTATGTCACGGTTCTACAGAGATTGTGCATGAATTGTTTGCAACGACCTGTCGAAATGTACAGGTCGGTCCTGCGGGCTTTCGCAGTAGACGGGCGGGGCGGCTTTTGGTAAACTGGATTGTAGATGGGCGGACGAGCGCGTCTGCGCTCAAGCGCGATTAATCTATACAATCGGGGAGGGCGATTATGAAAAAGACGGCGGAACGATGGTTTGCTTGTTGGGGTGGACCGATTCTGGTGGTTACATTGATCCTCATTGGCACGTTCGTGGCAGCGCTCGTGTTGCGCGAATTGAGGCCGGGTGGGTTGCTCGACGTTGTGTTGAGAGGGGGAGCATAGTTTCGATGCGGCAATTGATGACGGATATCTCGAATCCAAGGGAAATGGAAACCATGGAGGCCTTGACGGACGACGATTGGCAGGTGCGCACGGCTGCCGCGACAGAGGTCGAAGTGATCGGAGCGCGGGCGGCGAAGGTTGTACCTGTGCTTATCAAGATGCTGGTGGCCGACTGTTGGGTCGAGCGCCGGGCGGCTGCCGATGCACTGGTGGCTATCACGGGACAGAGTTTTGGGCAGGATGCCCTTGCTTGGCAGCGTTGGTGGAGAGGAAAGTGCCTCGGGTGTAGAGACAGCTTGTGCTGAGGGTGAGCGCCTGTGATGCGATTGGCGCGTGATTTGATGAGGGCCTGGCGGAGGAGCCAGGCTCTTTTTGTGTTTCGGGCGACCTGTCGAAATGCACAGGTCGGTCCTGTGGGCTTTCGCAGTAGACGGGCGGGGTAGCTTTTGGTAAACTGGATTGTGGAAGGGCGGACGGGCGCGTCTGCGCTCGATCACAGCCCTACTTGCATCCCAGACATCTTCATAACTAGATTCTTGTCCAAATGAGGCAAGATTTCGCAGCGCCCAGCCTTGCAAACGGCAGTTTCGGCGACGTAAGGCGCCGAAACTGCCATGCCTTTCGCGCAAAGAGCGAAAGGCCCTGGGGAGTGCAGCCATGAATAAGAGGGCGAAACACTGCTTATGCGGCGTGCTGGCGGCAAAGGGATGCTGTGACTTGTATGCCATTCTATGGTCGATGCTGTCGAAAATGTGCAGCGGGATCGATTTTCAACTGGAGGCCTCATGAAGCTACGTAAATCCGTCGACCCAATCGCGTTAGTTTTGAGCATTGTAATGGGCTTACAGCTTATAATCATTGGTTTGTATACAGGCCTACTCTTTTGGCCTTTCTACTACAACGGCCTGCATATGCGGCCAGCTGCTGAGGTGGCGAGTGGCTATTTCGACCCAAAGTGGTATGTGCCATTCTGTTACACTCACCCCGACGCCTCCGGGGATTATTACGCGCATTGCGTAGATGATGCAGAAGGGAACTCTAATGGTGGCGGGCTGCTTTTTGCGGCTAGGTTGATAGCATTCTGGGGGCCATTTCTCCTGATCCTGCTTGGCATTTTGGTGGGAGTATTTTTGTTCAGGGAGTGGTCGGCATTCCGGTTCTCTGCGCGCGTTATCGGCCTGGTATATTTAATGGTGACCTTGGCGTCATTCGGGTTTCTGGGGGTCACTCGTCTGGGACCATTGTTGCTTGTTTGGATCCAAGATTGAGGGTGTTGATAATACTCAAGTGGGAAAGACTTTTACAACAAAGGAGTGTAAAAATGTCAGAACAAACCGTTCAGGCAAATGCAAAACCAGCAGCCACCACGGATCAATTCGGTGCTTGGCTGCGAAGGCTGTATCGATTGAGCGTCGTCATCATTGCCGCGTTCATTGTCCTCTCGACTGTCCTGTTTGTTGGGCGGGCGGCGGTGTACAAAATCCACGCCTACGAGCGCGGCTTGCACCTGCGCGGCGGCAAGTTCGTCCGGGTTGAAGAGCCGGGATGGCACGCGCAAATCCCCCTCGTCGATACGGTGATCATCGTCGAAGTCAGCGAACGGCTGGGGTATGTCGAAAACATCCCGGCTATGACATCCGACGACGTGACGATGAACGTCTCGCTGCAATACACCTATCGCGTCATTAACCCGGAGCGCTACGCCCTCGACGTCGCCAACCCGGAGCGCATCGTTTTCGAGTTTGTGCAGGGTAAGCTGCGCGACGTGGTCAATACCAAGGCGATGACTGCGGTGATGCACAGCCGTGCCGAGATGAACCGCGAGGTGATGGCGGCGTTACAGGAGAAAGAGGAGCAGTATGGTGTGCGCTTTATCACCGTGCAGATGCAAAACGCATCGCCGCCCGCCGAGGTGGTGAGCGCGATCAAGGATCGCATGGTCGCCGTGCAGCGGCAGGAGCAGGCGCAAGCCGAGGCTGCGCAGCAGAAAACCTTGGCCGACGCTGCGTTCTACGCCGCGCAAAAGGAAGCGGAAGCCGAAGCGCTGCGCATCTCACTTGAGGCCGAAGCGCAGCAAATGGCTGTGCGCACGATCATGGCCGAGCTGGAAGGAAAGGGCGAACTGGCTGAGAAATACCTCGACTATCTCATTGCCCAGGAATTGAAGGAAAACAGCAAGTGGATCATCAGCAATGGCGCGAGTATGCCGATCATCGACCTAACGGACAGTTCTGGCGAGGGAGCGCTTGATGAATGATCGCCGCCGTTAACACGGAGAGGGGGCGCGATGAAAAAATCGATAATCCTGGTGTTGCTGGCCTCTATCGCCGCCATCGGCTGGATCAGCGTGCCGCGAGCGGAAAAGGCCGGGCAGATCCGTCAAGATGCATTGAATAGAATACGCATCTATGCCTACCGAGACTGGCAAGGCACCGGCGTGAGCGTTTACGAGGGCGATCTCGTTTCGATCCGGGCCCAGGGTACCTGGCTGTACACGCCGGATGAATATCACGGTCCGGAGGGACACAGGCGATACAGCGCACCACAGTTTTATCCCGTGCCTGGCATCCCCGGCGGTGCATTGATCGGGCGCATTGGCACAGATGGCCAGCCATCCTATGTGGGGCGCGGCACTCGTTGGCGGGCGACCGAAAATGGGCAGATCTATTTACGCATCGACGACGATATCTTGAGCGACAATGAGGGGTTTGTGGAAATTCAAATCACGGTCGTGCCCGCGGATGAAGATTCCCAATAGCGATGCGCGGGGTGCTGCACCGCCCGGAAGCTCCGGCGAGCTTCACGGGGCACTGAGGATGATGGCCAAGACCGTTGCTACCAGCGCGACCGTCGCGCCGGCGACGATAAAGACAATTTCCGCACGCTCTATCTGGCGGCGAAAGCGGCTGGTGGTCCATAGAAAGAGCCCCACGGCTATACCTGCGCCGAGCAACACACCCGCTGTGTAGGTAAAGGCCATGCCCATTAGGGGCGGTAGGTCGGCTTTGATGATCAACCTGCCAAGGAGCTCCTCGGAGAGTCGGCTTGCCAGGAAGGCGTACACGATTCCGACCAGCAGACCGACCAGGGTCATGACTCCTCCCTGGAAACGCCGGCGTTCTCTCTCCAGCCACATCGTGATGATGCCCAGGACGACCATCGCCAGGGCGAATGTGAGAACGACGATGGAGATAAACTTGACGGCTCCTAACTGCCAGTCCATATTCCTAGCTTCTTTAGAAGAGTGTCAATTGCTCGGCCTGGGCAGGCAGCTCTGTCTCGGTCATTTGCTCCGCCTGCTTGAGTAGTTCGGGGATGCGCTGCATGTCCTCTTCGACGGTACGGCGCAGGCTGGGCTGGTGTAGCGCCGCCGCCGGGTGGTACATCGGGTAGTAGACGATGCCGCCGATCTTGCGCGGCTGGCCGTGGATGTGGGAGATGCGCGCTTTTGGAAAGGCGCGCGCCATCGAGAATCGTCCCAATGTGACCACCAGTTTGGGCTGGACCAACTCGACCTGCCGGTCGAGGAACGGCTTGCAGGCGTCTATTTCTTCAGGCAGCGGGTCGCGGTTGCCGGGTGGGCGGCATTTGATGACGTTGGCGATGTAGACGTCCTTGCGTGTCAGGCCGATGTTCTCCAGCAGTTCATCCAGGAACTTGCCGGCCGCGCCTACGAAAGGGCGGCCCTGCTGGTCCTCGTGAAAGCCTGGCGCTTCGCCGATGAACATGATGCTGGCGCTCTCTGGCCCCTCGCCGGGCACGGCTTTCGTCCGTCCTCTGTGCAAAAGACACCTGGTGCACTGGGTGATCTCTGCCACCAAAGCCTGCAATTCTGTCACGCTCTCCCTCCTGTGTTGGTGCTGGTTCCGAGAAATCGGTGCGAAATGGCTATTGTTGTGGTTTGCCGCATTCCGGGCAGAATTTCACATTGGTCGGGATCTTTTTTCCGCATTCGATGCAGAATTTCTCCGTCGCCAACGGCGCGCCACATTCGGCGCAGAACTTGCCACCGCCAGCCGGTGCGCCGCACTTGGGGCAGTTTGCTTTGATCACTTTGTCGAACGACTCTGCTGTCGCGCGTTCGCTTGCCGCTGCGTGGGCTACCTGCCGTGCCTCTTCGATGGTCGCCTCGACTTGAAGTGCCGACATCTCTGCGGCTAGGTCGGGGGCGCACTCTTTGCACAGCCCGCGTGTCTCATTCCAGCAGCCTTCTGCGCACACCCATTGGCTGCACCGTGGGCACTGTCGGAAGTGGGGCTTGGCGTGCTTGACCGCATCGGCAAACGCGTTATCGTGTGCCTTTTCCCAGGCGGCGGAGTGAACCCGGTCGCCTACATTGGCTACCGTGCCAAAAACGCCGCCCAGCAGGCCGCTGGCTACATCGAGGGCCTCACTTGCCAATCCCGTTGCCGAGGCCTTGAACGGGGTGCGATAGCCTGCCCCACACCGGTCGCAGAAAAACTCGAACTGGAACCCGCGCTCGGTGCTATCGTCGTTGTAGTTGCGTACGAACTTTATCAGATCCATCGTGCCTCCTACGCTTGTGCGTGTTATTTCAGCAGGTAGTGGTGTTCGAGCGCCTTTCACCCAGGTGGATGCAAAGAGTTGGGGTGAGGTAAATGTAACCGAGTTGATTATAGCTTACCCTCAGGGTTTTGTCCAACGTGCGTTGTGCTGCTGTCGTGCTTGCTGGGTAGGTGGTTGCTAAGCCGCAGCTCCAGGTTCCGGCGCAGCTCTGCCAGCCGCGCGCGATAGGCGTCTTGGTCTATTTCGACGGCCATCAGCCAGGCGTCCTCGCCATCTCGATAGTACCCTGCGTGGACGCCGGTGAACCGGAAGCCGTACTTGCGATACAGCCGTTGCGCCACTTGATTGGACGGGCGGACTTCTAGCGTCACCGCGCCAAATTCCATTTTCCACGATCTTTCCAGCGCTGTCAGCAGCAGGAATTCGCCCAGTCCTTTACCACGCCAGTTGGGGTGGACGGCGATGGTGCTTATGTGCGTCTCTGAGCTGCACAGTCGAAGTCCCAAGTAGCCGATCACGCGCCTTTCCTGTTTCCCCAGGCCAGGCACGCTGAGCAGCCAGCGACGCCATCCTTGCTCGGAGCGGGGCTCACCGTTCTCCTCTGGCTTTAGCAGGACGTAATAGAATGACGCGTTGCGGTGCTTTAGCTCGTACGCGTAGGATGATGCTGGCCAGGGTGTAGGGAAGGAAAGCTGGTCGATGGCGACAACCGTCGGGATATCGCCCAACTCCATCGGGCGGATAGTGTAGGATAAGGCCTCATGTGTCATGTGGGGTACTGGAGGTAGATCGGTGTTAGTGTGGCGGGGTCGTCTGTCTCGCCCAGGTTTAGCCGCCGCCAGGCTTCCTCGGCCAGAAAGCCCGCGCGTCGCAGCCGTGCTGCCGCTGGCAAGAGCGTGACCAGGCCGTCGTCGAGGGTCGCCAGGGCCTCCGCCCCCGCCGGGTCGATCTCGCCGCAGAACAGGGTGGGGGAGGTGATCTCGTCGGCCAGCTTTTGCCACGCGGAGAGATGCGGCTCCTCGCGAACGCGCCACCCTCCATTTTGCCAGCGGTAGGTGGCGACGCAGATGCGCCCGCGCCCGGCTTGCAGCACGGCGCAGAGCGTGTGGCGGCTTCTTCCCTGGGCTGCCACGATCACGTCCAGCGTGGGAATGCCGATCAGGGGCAGCCCTCGGGTCAGCGCCAGTCCCTTTGCCGCCGCCATTCCCACGCGTAGCCCGGTGAAAGAACCTGGTCCTCGGGCTACCGCGACGCCGCTGAGGTGTTTGGCCCGGAGCCCGAGTTGCTCCAACATGGCCACCATCCGGGGCAGCAACTCGACCGTGTGCCTGCGCTGGGACTCCCACGTCTGCTCCATTCGCACCTGGAACCCGTCGTGCAGCGCCAGGCTGGCGTGATCGGTTGAGGTGTCGATTGCGACTAGCATGCGTTATGCTCCAAAGGCCACGTGACGGAACTCTTGCAGTAGGGCGGTGTGGCGCTCTCCTTGCGCCGTAAAGTACATGGCCCGCCGCATCGGATCGGCGAATTCCAGCTGGACCCACAGATGCTCCTCCGGCATCAGGGAGCGCGACCGCTCCGCCCACTCGATGACACAGATGGCGTGCTTGTCCCCCAGGAACTCGTCCACCCCCAGGGTCAGCGCCTCCTCGGTGCCGGAGATGCGATAGAGGTCCACGTGGTAGAGCGTCACGGCGTCGCCGGGGTGTGCGTATTCGCGCACGAGCACGAAGGTGGGGCTGATGAGCGTCTGGCTCACGCCCCAACCCCGGCCAATGCCCTGCGCCAGGCAGGTCTTGCCCGAGCCCAGCGATCCTTCCAGGCAGATCACCTCTCCGCCCTTCAGCAGCGCGCCCAGACGTGCGCCAAGCCGCCGGGTCTGTTCAGGACTCCGGCTGACGAATTCCAACGTGTGCTCGTCGAGGATCGGGGCCATCGAGGATGATTATACAACCGTTGCTGTGGCTCGACAAGCGGTTGGGCGCGTTCTTGCTCTCTGGTTGGAATGGGGCTATACTTTACCTGTGTCGCGGGACTTGACTTGGCTAAGGAGGTGGCCGATGAACGATAGACAGCAGTTGCTTCTCGAACAATGGAAGATGGCGTCAGGGCTTTACCGGCATATGGACACCATAACCTGGCAGGCGGCCAGCTATTTCATAGCGATAGATGGTATCTTGCTTGGTGTACTCGGCGCTGTGACGACCAGTGTTGCGCCTGGCCGTTATGCCTCTCTTTTGAAAGTGGTCCTAGTCGCGATTCCCGTTTTCGGGGCGCTTATCTCGTGGGTGTGGGCCGTCGTGCAGAAGCGGACACAACTCTACCATAGTTATCGTTTGGCCCAGGCACGGCAGGCAGAGGAGGCGCTGATAGTGGATAGGGAGCGGGTGCTCACTCTGCATGAAAAGAGTATCAACGATCTCAATGAACAGGATTTTCAGTCTCTTAAAGACCCCTACTTCAGCAGGTTCAGGGTTTACCTTGAGACTTGGCTTGGCAAAAGTAGAGCTCACGACCTCATATTCATGGCCGCCATTATCTTGACGACGATTTGGGTCGCGCTGCTTCCACTGGTCTCTTGGTACACCTTCCGCTCGGCCTGGGTGTGTGTGCTCGTTTCAGTGATCCCTTTCTTCCTGTGGCTGTGGCTCGTGTGGGATGCTTGCCTCCTGCCGCTTATGAAGCGCCCGAGTGACCAGGCCGATGCCTAAGGGCATATTTCAGTTCTGGGCAATCGAGACGCTGCACTTGGGTTTTCTGCCATATTGCCGCTCTCACTAAAAAACACTGAAATACGCCTTTGAAAATTCGGCTCGCCGATTTTTCCCTTCTGGAGAGACGGTAGATTTTGGACAGAGCCGCGACCTGCTCAGAAAGTGGAATACTTCCGAAGCCTAAGGGGTTATGGCGGAAAACACCAAATCGATATATAATGGTTCCCACCTCACACGGAGGACGACATTGTGCGCTACCTGATCCTGTCCGACGTTCACGCTAACCTGGTGGCGTTGGAAGCCGTGTTGGCGGACGCGCCGGAATTTGACGAAATTTGGTGCCTGGGTGACCTGGTAGGGTATGGCCCTGACCCCAACGAATGCGTCGAGCGTGTTTGCGATTTCCCCCATCTTTGCCTGGCCGGCAACCATGATTGGGGTGCGCTGGGTAGATTGGACCTCGATACGTTCAACACGGATGCCCGCATCGCCAATATGTGGGCCCGGTCTGAACTCAAGCCCGCCGTGCGCGAATATCTGAGTGGGCTTCCCACCCACCTGGAAAAAGACGGCTTTTACTTGGCCCATGCCAGCCCGCGCGAGCCGGTGTGGGAGTATATTCTGGATACCAATGTAGCCTATGCAAACTTTGCGCATTTTGATGCCCCTTTCTGCCTCGTAGGACACACCCATATTCCCGTCTCTTTTGGGTTGGATGAGGAGCGGGGACGCTGCGATACGATACTTCCCTCCTTTATCGATTCCCTCAAGCTGGGCGAGCAGCGCATGATCATTAACCCCGGGAGTGTGGGACAGCCTCGCGATGGCGATCCGCGGGCGGCTTACGCGATGCTTGATCTGGACAAGAAGGTTTTCGAGTTCCATCGCGCTGCCTATTCTATAGCGATCACGCAGGAGCGCATGCGCGCCCGCGGCTTGCCCCACCGCCTCATCGAGCGCCTGGAAGTGGGCCGCTGACGCGGAACTTTAGGCCCTCTCCTGACGTCTATAGGGTGAAATCTGAGAACACAAGGAGAGTTGAGATGAAAAAGGCACTGTATATCATTGGTGTAGCCCTTTTGGTGTTGGTCATGGCCGGATGCGGGATGCGGCAGGCTGCCTCTACCTCCGCGCCAATGGAACCCCGAGAAGTGGTGGTGGTCGAGAAGGAGACGGCGGACGATTGGGATCAGGCCGTCGCGCCGCCTGGTGACGGGGTCAACTATGATAGCGGCGAGGCCGCACCTGTGGATGTCGTCGAGCGCCTCATCATCCGCAACGCCTGGCTCGACCTGGTGGTGCCCGATACCGACGAGGCCCTGGGCGAGATCGAGGATGTGGTCGATGAGATGGACGGCTTTATCGTCCAGTCGAACGTCTACCAGTCCGGCGAGTCCAAGCGGGCCTCGGTGCAGCTGCGCATCCCCGCCGACAAGCTCGCCGAGGCGCTGGAGCGTTTCCGCGACTTGGCCACCGAGGTGCGGAGCGAGAACGTGTCGGGCCAGGATGTGACCGAGGAGTACGTCGATCTCCAGTCCCGGCTGCGCAGCAAGGAGGCCGCCGAGGCCAAGCTGCTGCAGTTTCTAGAGGAGGCCGAGGATACAGAGGCCGCGCTCGAAGTCTATACCCAGCTGGAGCGAATCCAGACCGACATCGAGGTGATCAAGGGACGCATGCAGTACCTGGAGCAGTCGGCGGCGATGTCCTCGGTGAGCATCGAGCTGACTCCCGACGAGTTGGTGCAGCCCATCGAGATCGGTGGCTGGCATCCAGAGGGGACGCTGAAGGATGCGGTTGAGGCGCTTATCCGCGTGCTGCAGTTCCTGGTGGATGCGCTCATCGTCGTCGTCGTCGTCATCCTCCCGGTGGTGCTCGTGGTCTTTGGTCCCTTGGTCGCGTTGTTCTTCCTCGTACGCGCCCTGGTTCGCAGGCGACGCGCCCGCAGGGCAGAATAGTTCTGTCAAGCAGATAGCGTGCAGGTAGCATAGAGACCTCCCAGGTCACACGACCTGGGAGGTCTTTTAACTTGCCTCAACCGGGGCCTGATGGTAGAATGACTGTCAAAATCTGTTTGGAGAGTGTGTCAATGCAAGTGCGCCCTGCGAGACCAAGAGACCTGAAGCTGTGTGCTGCGTTGGATCATTCCTATACCACCGACCGCGTCTGGCAGATGGAGGTTCGAGACGATGGCGGTGTAGTGACGAGCGTATTTCGGGAGGCGTATCTGCCCCGCGAGATTCAGGTCGATTACCCCCGTCAGAATGCGAGTTTGCTGGCCGGCTGGAAACGGCGCGATGGGTTTATGGTCGCAGAGGAGGAGGGGGTGGTTTATGGGTACATAGCCCTGACCGCCCAGGACGAACACGGGATTGCCTGGGTGGGGGACCTGGTCGTCGACCGCGCCCGGCGGCGGCAGGGCGTGGGAACGATGCTGCTGCACGCTGCGACCCAGTGGGGGCGCGAGAACGATCTGTGTCGCCTGGTGGCCGAAGTGCCTACCAAGAACTATCCGGCTATCCGGTTCTGCCAATCGCGTGGCTTGGCCTTTTGCGGGTATAATGATCGGCACTGGCTGAATAGTGACATTGCCTTGTTCTTTGGGGAATCGCTGTAATAGTGTGGGGTTGTAACTGGACTGATGGGTTTCTTGTCGGCGTTAGAGTTACAGGCTTTTCTGGAGCTGGTTAACGTTGTACTGGCCTCGTGCGTCGTTATCTTTTCCTGTGCTCTCGTTCTCTACATCCTCGTCTATAGCTTTCGCAACCACGTAGCCCGTTCGTTTTCTGGCCTGCTGGGCTGCGTGATGCTCACCTACTTTGCCGACCTGGCGCTGTTCGGGGTCCAGGATGTCAAGGTGGCCGAGTCCTGGCTGCGGTTCCAGTGGGTGGGGATCGCCTTCATTCCGGCTGTCTATCTGGATTTTTCCAACGCCCTGCTGATCACGACCGGCGCTCGGAGCAGACTGCGTGACGTCTCTGTGCTTGTCAGCTACGTGATCAGCGCATTTCTGTTGCTGGGAGCGGCCTTTGGCGATTTCGTTGTGTACGGGGGCGTGCTGACGCACGGCGCGCCGCACCTGCTGCCGGGCCGCCTCTTTCCATTCTTCGTCCTGTACTTTTTCGCCGCTGCGGGGTGGGGAGGAGCCAACGTGCTTTGGGCGCGCCAGCGCTGTCTCACCTCGACTTCCCGGCGGCGGATGGCTTACCTGACGGTCACCTTTGCCGCCCCGGCCGCCGGCGTTTTTCCCTATCTGCTCCTGGCTGGCTGGCCGAGCTACGCACCCAGCCTGGCGCTTTGGTCGCTGCTGGTGTTGGGAAACGTGGCGGTCGGCCTGATGCTCCTGATCCTCGCCTATAGTGTGACCTTCTTTGGCGCCCTCACGCCCGACCGGGTGGTGAAACGTCGCTTGGCGCGTTTTCTGTTGCGCGGGCCATTCCTCGCCATGCTCCTGGTCGTGGTCGTCGTCGGCATGTCTCAGGCGAGCGGTTGGCTGGGTCTCCCCAACAACCGGCTGATGCTCTTTGGCGTTGTCGGTTTGGTGCTTTTGATGCAATTCGCCATCGAGCTGACCAAACCGCTGCTCGACCGGGCGCTTTACCGCCAGGATCACGCGGAGATCGCGTGGCTGCAGCAGTTGAACAACCGGCTGCTGACGACGACAGACCTGCACCAGTTCCTGGAGAATGTGCTCACGGCGCTGTGCGACCTGCTGCGGGTTGAGACGGCGTTCGTTGCCGTCATCGATGACGGCAAGCCGCATCTGGAGGTGGTTTGTGGTCCGTTGGAGCCGGAAGCGGCGGATCAGTTGCTGCCCGAGGCTTGGCGGGTATCGAACGTCGCGAAGGACGTTTCATCGCCGGATGGGCGACGGCTCGAGCGACACGGGGGTTTATTCGTGTGGGATGGCTACTGGCTGGCTCCGTTGCGCACAAAAGGCCAGGAAGAAGTCATCGGTGTGGTAGGGGTGGCAGCGCGCGTGCCGGAACCCGATCTGACACTGGAGGAGGCGGCGGGCCTGGAAACCCTGATTGCGCAGTCGGCGGCGGCCCTGGAGGATCGTCAGCTTCAGCAGGGTATATTTGGCGCGCTGGAGCAGATCATTCCCGAGATCGAGGACATTCAACGCCGCCGGGGTGTGGTGCATTACGTTGGAGAGCAGGCCCTGGCCGGCTTTGACGTGGTGGAAGCTCCTGATTTCCGGCAGTGGGTTCGGGATGCGCTCCACCACTATTGGGGCGGGCCAAAGCTGACGACGAGCCCGCTCCTGGCATTGAACGTGGTCGCGCGCACGGTGGGGGAGCATGAGGGCAACGTGGTGAAGGGACTGCGGGCCGTGCTCGAGCAGGCGATCGAGCGCCAACGCCCGGATGGAAAACAACAGATGACCGCGCCAGAGTGGATTCTTTACAATATTCTTGATCTGAAATTCCTTCAGGGCCGCCGGGTGCGCGAGATCGCCCGGCGACTGGCGATGAGCGAATCTGATCTTTACCGCAAGCAGCGGATTGCGATCGAGGCAGTGGCCCGCACACTGGCGGAGATGGAGCGGGAGGAGTTGATGAACGGCCATGGGGTTGGCGTGCGCAGGGTTTGACAAGGCCCTGGCACTGCCATATAATCACCTCACATAATCGGGATGCGGGGTAAGGATGGAAGGCGAGGTGGCGATGGAGATGGTGACCGAGTGGATTCCAGGGGATGTGCCGCCGGACGAGGGGTATTGGCAGGCGCTTTTGTGTGACGAGGAGAACTATGAGGCGTCCCCGGCGGTTGAGGTAGCAGCTTGGGGTGGGCAGGACCTCGGTGCCCAACAGCCTGGGATGCCGGCGAATGCCGAGGATACCTGGCGGGAAGCTTGCGAGCTGATGGGGAGGCAAGAGCTGCTCGAGCTGCCGGTGGTAGGGTGCAACCGGGGTGGCGTGCTGGTCGCCTGGAACGGTTTGCGAGGCTTTGTGCCTGCTTCTCACCTGGTGAGTATCTCGCCCACCGCCGGCGAGGAGGAGCGGCTGAGCGACCTCCAGCACATGGTGGGGGCGCGGCTGCGTCTCAAGATCATTGAGCTGGACCCGGAGCAAAATCGGTTTGTCCTCTCGGAGCGCGCGACTTCGCAGGACGAGGACCGCCGCCAGACGTTTTTGGACAAGCTCTCGCCTGGCGATATATGCCAGGGCACTGTGACGAACCTGTGTTCTTTTGGCGCTTTCGTCGATCTGGGTGGGCTGGAGGGGCTGATCCACGTTTCGGAGCTTTCCTGGGGGCGGGTGGAGCATCCCAGGGACGTGTTGGAGACGGGCCAACCTGTGGAGGTGTACGTGATCAACGTGGATCGCAGCCGCGGGCGGGTGGGATTGAGCCTCAAGCGGTTGCAGCCCGATCCCTGGTTGTTCGTCGAGGAGCGCTACCACGTTGGCCAGATCGTTGAGGGCATCATCACCCACGTGGTTGATTTCGGGGCTTTTGCGCGCGTAGAGGATGGTTTGGAGGGCTTGATCCACGTCTCGGAGTTGGCGGATGGTGGCCTTCTCAACCCTCGCAACGTGGTCAACGAGGGCGACGCTGTAAAGGCTGTGGTTATCAATGTCGATAGTGAGCGGCGGCGGATGGGTTTGAGTCTGCGGCAGATCGACGAGCCCTATGCCGTGGAGAGTTCGCCCGACGGGCTCGCGGGGATTGAAGATGGCTAAACAGCCCAGTAAAAAGCAGGCTTTTGATTGGCGGGCGATGCTGGCAGATCCGCAGTTTCGGCAGATGCTGCAGTGGATTCTGGCGTTGCTCGTGTTCGCGGTGGGCGTGATTACCCTGTTGGCGCTGCTCGGGGTGACGCGGGGAAAGCTGGTCGATCCGTGGATCGGTCTGCTTCGGCGTCTGTTTGGCTGGGGGGTTATCCCGATCACTGCGGCCATTCTTGCTGCCGGGCTGCTGTGGCTCGCGCACTATCTCGATCATCCGATCGCGTGGCGCTGGCGGCCCTTTGTCGGCGTGGAGGTGGTCTTTTTCAGCTTGCTGGGCCTGACGCACACGGTTGCCAGCCGGGACGATCCTTTGGGGTTGGTGGATCGGGGATTGGATGGCAGCCTGTTTTGCAACGGCAGCGGCGGCATGTTCGGCTGGGCGATAAACGTCGCGCTCGAGAGAAACATCGGCCTGTGGCTGACGATGCTGTTCTTGATCGTGATACTCGGCCTCGGCCTGGGCCTTGTTTTCGACGTGACGTTTGCCGACATCAAGCAGGTCTGGGTGGTGTTCCGGGGGCGGCTCGCCGAGCGGCAGGAACGTCAGCCCAAGCTCAAGCCAAAACCCTCCGCGCAGCACGAGCCAGCGCGCCCGCTGCGGCCTGCGCGTTCTGTACCTGCGGCGCAGGCCCCGGCTCCCGTGCAAACGAAACCCGCTCCTCAGAAGGTTGCCCCACCGCCTCCCCCGCCGCCGCCGACGGTCACGATAACCTCTCCCCTGCCCCGGGTGGGGGGGGAAGTGCCTCCTCCCATCGCGCCGGCTCCTCTGCCGCACGAGTATACGATGCCCGACATCGATTTGTTGGAGGAGCCCGAGGGGCCGGTGATGAGCGACGAGGAGCTGCGCGAAAAATCGCGCATCATCAAGGATACCTTGGGGCAGTTCGGTCTGGAGGTGGACGTCACGGAGGTCCGGGTGGGGCCGACGGTCACCCAATTCGGCGTCAGCCCTGGCCAGATGAAGCACAGCAGCCGCAAGGTGCGGGTGAACCAGATCAGCACGCTGGCCGACGACCTGGCGCTGGCGCTGGCGGCGCCTCGCCTGCGCGTCGAGGCGCCCGTGCCCGGGCGGCCCATCGTCGGCATCGAGGTGCCCAACAGCAAGGTGCAGCTCGTGGGCGTGCGCGAGGTGATGGATACGGAAGAGTTCCGCAAGCTCAATTCGCCGCTGGCCATCACCCTGGGGCGCGATGTGGCCGGCGAGCCTGTGGTGGCCGATCTCGCCCGGATGCCGCACCTGCTGATCGCCGGCACCACCGGGTCGGGCAAGTCGGTCTGCATCAAGACGATCATCACCTGCTTGATCTATAACAACACACCCGAGGACCTGCGGCTTGTCATGATCGATCCCAAGATGGTCGAGCTGATACGCTTCAACGGCCTGCCGCACCTTTACGGCCGGGTGGAGGTCGATCTGGAGCGGGTCGTCAAGGTGCTGCGCTGGGTGGCGATGGAGATGGACAAGCGCTACAAGCTGTTCGCCGATGCCACGGCGCGCAACCTGGACGATTATAATCGCATGATGAAGAAAGAGGGCCGGCCCAGGATTCCGCGCATTGCGGTCCTGGTGGACGAGCTTGCCGACCTGATGATGCTGGCCCCCGACGAGGTGGAAAAGACGATCTGCCGTATCGCGCAGATGGCGCGCGCCACCGGCATCCATCTGGTGATGGCCACGCAGCGGCCGAGCGTCGACGTGGTGACCGGCTTGATCAAGGCCAACTTTCCGGCGCGTATATCTTTCGCCACCGTCAGTCAGACCGATTCACGCGTGATCCTGGATATGCCGGGCGCAGAGACGCTGCTGGGGAACGGCGACATGCTCTACCTGGCGGCCGACGCGGGCTATCCGGTGCGTGTGCAGGGATGCTTCGTCTCCGAGGACGAGGTGGAGGAGGTGGTGTCGTTCTGGCACGACCAGGTGGGCATGCTTGAGGAGGAGGCCCCCTGGGAGCGCATGATGCGGCCCGAGGAGCGGGATTCGGCCGTCGACGAGTACAACGTGGACGAGGATTTGTTGAAGCAGGCGATCGCTGTGGTGCAGGAGGCCGGTGAAGCTTCGGCCTCGTTGTTGCAGCGGCGGCTGCGCATCGGCCACCCGCGTGCGGCGCGTTTGATCCAGGTGATGGAGGAAATGGGCGTCGTCGGCCCGCAGGAGGCGGCCGGGCGCACGCGGCGCGTGATCGGGGGCGAGTGGGACTGAGACGGGCGCTGGGATGCGGCGAGAAAGAGTTGCGGAATGGAAAAACGGAGGGCGGCTTCCCCGGTTGGCGGTCCGTTCGCGCCATCCTGATTGGAACGGCGATCAGGTCGAAACCGAGGCGCGCCAATTGGTGACGGGAGTAGAGCCCATTCCAAGGTGAGGCAGCTATGGCCGATGAGTCGTTATCCTTCGACAGGCTCAGGATGACACCCGTGGTTCTAGGCATCTTCATAATCGAGATCTTGTGCGAATGGGGCAAGATTTTGCGGGTCTTGATTTTGCCCGGCCTCAGTTTTGCGAAGCAAAACCGGGCGGCGTTCTGAGCGCAGCGAAGAACGCCCCTAGTGGGTGAGAGGTAATCCCCTCACCCATAAGAAGAAACCTCTCGGCATAAAGCGCCGAGAGGTTTCCCTTTACCTGCTCAGTCCTGCCGCTCGCTCGACCAGGCTGACGAACTCGATCACGTCCTCGTCGCCGGGCAGGTACTCGGCCACGCGGCGGGCTTCCTGTGCCACGACTTCCAGGCTCGATCCCTTGGCCCAGTAGCTGTTGCGCAAAACCTCGGCGTACTCGGCCACCACCGCGGTCCACTGGAAGCGGGGCGAGGCTTCCGTGAAGCTGGCCGCAAAGTCGGCCTTGGCGATGGCGCGGCTGACCTCTACCGTCTCGCCGCTTCCGGGCTCCTGGTAGCGCACGGTGACGGTAAAGGCCACCTCGGACTCGGAGGCATCGGGGTGGAACTTTAATTCGTACAGCGCGGTGACGCTGTGCCCGGCGCCGATCTCGCCGCCGTCGACCGAGTCGTCGCGAAAGTCCTCGTCGGCCACGTCGCGGTTCTCGTAGCCGATGAGACGGAAGCGGCTGACCACGGCCGGGTTCAAGTCCACCTGCACCTTGCCGTCCTTGGCGATGACCTGCAGCGTCGAGGTCAACTGGTGGACAAAGACCCGCTCGGCCTCCTTGAGGTCGTCGACGTAGGCGTAAAAGCCGTCGCCCTGATCGGCCAGCTGCTCCATCAGCACGTCGTTGTAGTTGCCCATCCCGAAACCGACGGTGGTCAGGTAGATGCCCTCGTCGGCATAGATGGCGATTCGCTCCATGATCGAGTCGGGGCCGGTGCGGCCGACGTTGGCCACGCCGTCGGAGCAGAGGATGACGCGGTTGAGGGCCTGGGGGTCGTACGCCGAGGCAGCCATCTCGTACCCCATCACCAGGCCTTCCTCGGCGTTGGTCGAGCCATCCGGTTTCAGGCTGTAGATGGCGTCCAGTATCTGTTCGTACCCCTCGCCGACGGCGGTGTGATCCAATACCTTGCGGGCGCTGGAGCCGTAGACGACGATGCCGACCTTGTCGCTGGGGCGCAGTTCGCCCACCAGCAGGGCCAGCGCGTCTTTGACCAGCTCCAGGCGGTTCTCCATGTCCATCGATCCGGAGACGTCGATGACGAAGGTGAGGACGACGTCCTTGCGCTCCTCGGGGGGTATCTCGTACCCCTTGAGGCCGATGCGCGTCAGGTAGTAGCCCTCATCGCCAAAGCGGGACGGCGCGCCGTCGATGTGGATGGCAAAGGCGCCCTCGCCCTGGACGGGCGGCTCGTACCCCTGGTCAAAGTAATTGATGTATTCCTCGACGCGGACCGATTCATCCGGGGGCAGGTAGCCGTCGCTGATAAAGCGCCGCATGACGGTGTAGGAGCCGGTGTCGACGTCGATGGCGAAAGTGGAGAGGTGGTCGTCCTCGGTATCGATGAAGGGGTTGACGCCGTAATCCTCGAAAAAGACGTCCTTGTAGGGTTCGTCGTTGGGCGGGGCGAGGGTGGCCTCGGCGGCCGCTCCGGATTCCTTTTCTACCGTTACCACCTTTTCCTCTCCCTCCTTCTCTACTATCTGAGTGACTACCACGGCTTGTGGCGTTGCTGTCGCCGCCGGACAGCAGCCTGCCAGCAGCGCGGCGGCTGTGGCCAGTAGGGCCAGTGCGATGTGGGGTTTGGTATTCATCTTCTTCCTCCTGTGCGATAGAGTAAGCAGCGCTTGGCTGCTTCTATAGGATTACATGCAGGTCTTGCACGAAAAGTTCACGGCGCTTGTCCAGCCTACCCTACCGCAGGTTTGGAAATGACCGTGCAAAGGCGGGGGTTCGAGAGCGGCTTCGCCGCCCTCGAATCCCCCATTTCTCCCTTTTTTGAGCGAGGGCCACTGCTCGGGCGAACAGCCTGAGTAGATACAAAACGGAAAGCATTTCGGACTGTAACGCACCTGTAACCCGCGGGTGTGCAATCTGTGCTATGATTGGGTAGGCATGGAAGATAGACCGATCAAAGCCTTGTTGATCGAAGAGGATCTCAGGTACGCTTGGCGCGTGAGGGAGATGCTCTTGCAGGTGCGGGGCGCCCTGTTTCACCTGGAGTGCGCCAGCCAGCTCTCGGCGGGCCTGGATCGGCTGGAGATGGGCGGCGTCGACGTGGTCGTGCTGGGCCTTGCGCCGCAGGACACTCTGGGCTTCGACGCCCTCGCCCGGGTGCTGGCGCGCGCGCCGAGCGTGCCGCTGATCGTGCTGAGCCGCTTTGACGATCCAGCCTTGGCGATGAAGGCGATCCGCAAAGGCGCGCAGGATTACCTGATCCGTGGGGAGGTGGAGGGCACCCAGTTGGCGTGTTCGATGCGCTATGCCATCGAGCGCAAGCGCATGGAGGCGATGCTGGCGCAGCAGTACCACGAGGTGGGGCTGCTCAACCGGGCGATCCAGGCCTTTGGTTCCTCGCTTGACCTGGATAAGGTGCTGGCTACCGTCTTGGAGGAGACGCGCCACATCCTGGGCGTGGTGGCGTGTTCGGTCTGGATGGTCGAGCCGGAGACGGGCGACCTGGTCTGCCGGCAGGCCGCCGGCCAAAAGAGCGACGTTGTAAGCGGATGGCGCCTGGCGATGGGGGAAGGAATCGCCGGCTTGGTGGCTATCGAGGGCCAGAGCCTGATCGTGCCGGACGCGGCGGTGGACGAACGTCACTTTGTCGGCGTGGATCAGTTGACCGGGCTGGCGCTGCGCTCCATCCTCACCGTCCCGCTGCAGGTCAGGGGCAAGGTGATCGGCGTGTTGCAGGTGTTGGATACAGCGCCCAACCGCTTTAGCACGGCCGACCTGACGCTCCTGGAGCCGCTGGGCACGGCCGCCGCTGCCGCCCTAGAGAACGCGCGGGTGTACGAGGAGGCCGAGCGGCTGCGGGCCTTTAACGAAAAGATCGTGCAGAGCTTGGAGGAGGGGGTGCTGCTGGATGACGCTGCGGGTCACATCACCTTCGTCAACTCCAAAGCGGCGGATCTTTTAGGCTACGCCTCCGAGGAGTTGCTGGGACAGCACCGCATGGTCGTCCTGGCTCCCGAGTACCTGATCGCGATCGAGGAGGAGAGCGCCAAGTGGGCCAAGGGCATCTCCAGCCGCTACGAGGCGGAGCTGCTGACCAAGGACGGTCGGCGCGTGCCCGTGATCGTCAGCGCCCGCCCGATGTTCAGCGACGGGCGCTTCACCGGCGTCCTTTCCGTCCTCATCAATCTCAACGGGCACAAGGGCGAAAGATAACCCGATACATGACACGCGTTGCGGGCGTGGATCGCGGCGATCCACGCCCGCTATTTTGCCTGAATCGATTATTCGAAAACCGTCACCTCTCTGGCGACGGCATCCGACATCCCCTCGCCCGTGACGATCACTTGCAGCGAAAAGTCGCCGGCCTCTTGGGCGCGGATGGTAAAGGTCGCCGACGCGACGCCTCCGGGCGGCAGGGCGACATCAAGCGGCGGAGATTCCAGCGCGTACCATTCAGCCGGTTCGGGTTGCAGACGGACGGTCTGTGCGCGGTCGAGGTAGTTGTACAGGGTGACGGTGACGGTGACCGTCTCGCCCTGGGCGATGGCCGCCGGCAGGTCGATCTCGGCGAAAAAGTCCTGAAAGACGACGATGTCGTAGGTCGCCACGCCCACGTCGCCGTCCCGCGTGGAGGCCAGCGCCGTCAGCCGCCAGGTGGTGACGCTGTCGGCCAGCTCCAGGTCGAGCGCCAGCGCGCCGTCCTCGTCGGTGATCGCCTCGGGGTCCCAGTAGAGCGTCTCGGGAAAGACCTGGCGCAGGGGATACGGCTCGGTGGGGAGCGGGACCGTGGTAGGCGTTGGCGCTGCCGTGGGCAGTGGCGCCTCCCCGGTGAGAGCTGGTGGCTGCGTAGGCCCTGGCCGCTCTGTTGCCTCGGCCGAAGCCGTAGTCGCGGCGGGCGTCACAGGCACCTCTACGGTGACCACCTTTGCCTCTCCCTCCTTCTCTACTATCTGAGTGACTACCACGGCTTCCGACGTTGCTGCCGGGCTTGGGCAGCAGCCGGTCAGCCAGCCCACCGGCCCGGCATAGACCGCCGGGTTGCCCAGCGCGCGCGTCAGGCCAGAGGCCGCGCCGGGGACGAAGGGCAGGTAGATCGCCAGGGGGATGAGCAGCAGCGCCATCACCGTGGTCGCCCAGCCGGTGACGCGCCGCCTCTCCAGCACCAGGCCCTGGCCCAGCAGCGCCACGGCGGCCAGCGCCAGCAGGAAGGTGAGCACGATCAGGGCCGTCACCAGCCCCGCCGGGTCGCCGCCGCGCGCGGCCAAAACCACCAGCAGCGCGGCGAGGGCGATATAGGTCGCCAGCAGCCCCGCGGCCAGTTGCACCCGTGTGTCCCGCCGCAGCCAGCCGTGGACGGCCAGCCAGGCCAGGAGGGCGACGATGACCAGGAGGATCATCACCGGCGCGGCTACGCCGATGGCGATCCACAGCAGCCACATCGCGCCGCCGACGATGGGGCCGACCACCGGTGAGGTGATGAACAGGAGCAGTGCGCCGATTCCAACGCGGCGCAGCGTGCGCTTGAGGATGGAGCGCAGCCGTAAGCCCCGCACCACCACGCCGCCCAAGAGCAGCGGCAGCGCGGCGAGCACGAGGCCGATGTGGTTGGCGAGGGCGACGTATGCGATCAGGGCAGCATCTTCCGCACGCTCGGCGGTGGACGTTTCGAAGAGCGAGAAATCGGTCCCGGGCACCCCGGCCCAGGCGGCGCGGGCGGCCACGTCCTGGGATGCCCGTATCTCTTCCTCCGCGTCGAGCAGCGTGGGCACGTCGAGCCCCTGCGCGCCGCGCGCTGCCAGCTCTTGATCCAGCAGGAAGTAGGCGCGCACGAAACCCGGCGGCAGCGTCTCCAGGGCGTAGACCGATGCGTCGACGACGCCGATGCCCAACGCGGCTTGGACTGATTTGTCGGTCGGCGTGAGGACGGTCTGGATTTGCACGTGCGCCGTCTCGCCGGGGCGGTACGATTCCCGGTCGGCGCTCACGGCCACGCTTACCTGGCGCGGTGTGTCCACGATCACCAGGCGCGTATCGCGCACGAACTCGCCGTTGGCGCCGATGGTGTAGGCGTGCAGTTCGAGCGTGCCGACCATCGTGTTATCCAGGTCGAGGGCGAATGCGGCCCGCCCGGCCTCGGCCTGGGTGGAGAGGGTGGCGATCGTCTGCCTGGCGCGGACGGCGTCCAAAAAGACCGTCTGCGTTGGGTCTTGCAACCCGGCGGCCAGCACCTCGACGCGCAGCGTGTCGCCGACCTCGTAGGCGGCGCGTTCTGTGCGCAGGAGGAGCACCTGCGGCGATTCGTCGCGCTGGAAGATGAGCGCGGCGATGCCCCGATTGCCCTGCGCATCTTGGGCGAGGATCTCGATCTGGCCGGACGCGCCGGGCACGTAGCGGAACTCGGCCAGCCCGTAGGGGTCGGTGGCGAGTGTGTGCGCCGCACCTTCCGCCTCGACGGTCAGCGACGCTTGCGCGGGCTGCCCGTTGGGGTAGGCGGTCATGATAAAGACGATGTTTTCGACGCCGGGCTTGAGCTGTCCGCCCTCGGGGACGGCGCGGATCAGGAGTTCCTGCGCGGCTACGGGGACAAAGGCGCGCGTGCCCGCCCGCTGGCCCGCCGCGTCGACCACGTTGGCCTCAAGGTCGAGGGATGCGGGCTCCGTGGTTGCCGATGCCCCGAAAGAGTCCGGGAGGTGGAAGGCAAACGCGAACGCGCCCGTTTCGTCGGTCTCGCCCAGGACGATTCTCACAGGCTCGCCGCGCGGGTCCGTGGTATAGCCGCGCAGCGTCACCTCGCCGTCGGCGACCGGCTTGCCGAAAAAGTATTCCGCCCGCACGACGCCCGTCACCTGCTCGCCGGGGGCGTAGTAATCGCGGTCGGTCTCCAGGGTGACGCGGAAGGCAGGCAGCTCGTACTCGCCCACGGCGACGGCGCGCGTGGAGGACGTGCCGCCTATTTCGGCCCGCAATGTGTACTGACCGTGGGGTGCGTCTGCCGGGAGCGAAAATTCGAACGCGGCGATGCCATAGTCGGAGGTCTTTGCGCCGTAGGTGGCCAGGTTTCGCCCCGTGGGATCGTCGACGTAGAAGGTGATTTGGCCGTCTGGGGCTGGCTCAAAGCTCACGGCGTCGAGGGCCAGTGTGCGCACGTGGACCGTCTGGCCGGGCCGGTAGGCGGGTTTGTCGGAGCCGAGGAGCAGCTTGTAGTCTCGCTCGATGACGATGGGGTGCACGATTTGATCGGTGCCGCCGGAGGAAGACGTCTCGACGACGAGGTTGGCCGTGCCCCCCAGGTCTTCTGGGACGGCAAAGCTGACATCGGCGGTGCCGCTGGCGTCCGTCTGGCCGGTGTAGACGAGCTTGGCCTGGCCCGGCGCGCGCCCGATTTTCACGCTCACCTCTGCGTCTGCGATGGGCTCTGCCTCCTCGGTTGAGCGCACGACGACGCGCAGCGCGGCCCGGCTGCCGGGAGCCAGGTGATCCTGGCCGAGCACGAGCGTCTGGTGGGGCGCGGGTGGGGCGGGCATGCGCAGCACCAGGGAGGTGTTGACGGCAAAGAACAGGACGAGCACGGCCAGCAGCGCCTGCGCGGCCAGGCCCCGGCGCCGCCAGAGCGCGCGCCACGGACGCGGCTCCGTCCGGGCGCGCAGGCGCTCGCGAATTCGAGCGTCGGCGTCGGCGGGCAGGCGCACGGGGGAGAGGGCCGCGTCGAAAGTGTGGCCCAATTCCTGCTGCAGGGCGCACAGGCGCTCCAGCTCGGCGGTGCAGTGGGAGCATGTCGCCAGGTGGGCTTCCACCCGCGCCCGTTCCCGCTCGCCCAGTTCCCCGTCCAGGTATGCGAGTAGTTCAGGCTCGACGTGCGAGTTCATCCTATGTGCCTCATTCGTGCCATTTGTCGGTTCGTGTGATTCGTGATTCAAACTGCTGGGCTGCCTAACTCTCTGCTTCCAATTGCTCCTTCAGTTTGCGATGTGCGTGATAGAGCCGTGATTTCACTGTGCCCTCGCTGATAGACAGCGCCTCGGCGATTTCGCTATAGGATAGCCCCTGCTGGTAGCGCAGGAAGATGGTGGTGCGGTGCTCCTCGGAGAGCCCGTCCACCGCCTGCCACAGCGCGACCGTGCGTTCCTGTTGGAGAGCAGCGTGTTCAGGGTCGTGCTCCGGGTGCGTCTCGGGGATGCACTCCAGCCGCTCCTCGATCTCGTCCCAGTCCGCCGTAGGCGGGCGCTTGCGCCGCATCCGCGATCGACAGCGGTTGACGGTGACGCGATAGAGCCAGGTTTCGAACCGTGCCGGTCCTTCGACGTCATACTTCGGCAGCGCGCGCAGCACGTCGAGAAAGGTCTCTTGTACTGCGTCCTCCGCTTCGTTGCTGTTGCGGGTGACGAAGAAGGCTGTGCGATAGACATAGTCCTTGAAACGGTCGTAGAGCGCCTCGAACGCCCTTGGCTGGCCGCGCTGGAAGCGCCGGATCAGGTCCGCCGTCGGCACGCCCAGCTCTTTTGCTTTGTCGCCGATTTCGCTGGCAAGCAGGGCGATGCGATAGACGCAGGCGCTGAGGCAGTGGCGCAGGGTTGCGAGAATCCCGCGCGGGTTGTGCCATGTGCGGCCTATCGGGCCTTCGTTGAATACGGCTACCGTGACCATACGGTAAAATCGTACTCTACAAGTTACATGCCGTCAAGTGGGGAGAAGTTCACGGGCGCATTTCACTCCTGGGGCGAAAATTGGTTCTTTCAGCCGGCGTCTTGTACAAGCGCCCCGGCCTCAATCCGCGGGGAAAGTGCGAACTTGTTTTTGAACGCGGCCTAAGCCAGTTTTCTCCTTTGCCAACCACATCCGCCCCTAAATTGAAGGTCAAAGTTCACAGATCGCGCAGGAGTGAGCCCAGGATGAGGAGGCCGCCGGCGATGGCCAGGGCGATGACGGTGAGGTTCTGGGAAATTGGCAGCAGGCTGAACGCACCAAAGATGCCCACGATGTAGATGACGACGGCGATGAGCAGCGTCCCTTTGCGTGGCGCGCGGGTGGGTAGCAGGTTTTGCTTGCGCGAGCTTCGGCGAGAGGTCCGCCGAGGGCGTTGTGGTGGGTAGTAATTGTTTGACCGTCGCCGTGCCATTGATTTATCCTTTCAGCGCCTGCCAGACGAAGATGAGGATCATCAGAACGCTGATGCCTCCTTGCACCACGCCGGAGGCGGCGCAGCCAACTAACCAACCGCCACAGACCTTGAGCGCCTCGCGCCAGTCGCCGCGTATGCGCCATTCGACGAGGAAAATGCCGATCAGGGCGCAGACGATGGCAAGCGGGCCCGCGCCTATTTGCAGGAACGGCAACCCTGCAAAGATTCCGATGATTCCCAGCGCGATTCCGATGATGGCGCCGAGTATGCCCAGCCCGAGTCCGGCTAGCAGGGCCCGGAAAGAGGCCCCGCCGAGCTTGGCGCCCAGCTTGCTCATCCAGATATCAGACGTGACGCCGATTGCACCCAGGATGGTGAGGACGATGAACGTGATGGGGTCGATGGTGGCAAATCCCTCGGCGATGGCATAGATCAGCGCCACCAGCCAGATAAAGCCGACTCCGGGGACGAGCGGCAGGAACACGCCCAGCAACCCGATGGCCATCGCTATCAGCGCGGCCCAGAACGCCCACATTGGAAGCACCATCGCCGTCACTTCCTCTCAAAACGAATAGATAATGAAACAAGTAGACCAGGGCCGCGTCTACTTGTCTCTCTGGTGGGCCGTGCAGGATTCGAACCTGCGACCCTGGGCTTAAAAGGCCCCTGCTCTGCCGTGCTGAGCTAACGGCCCACGGCGGAAAGTATAACACGCAGGGGGGGGGTTGTCAACCAGATGCACACATCTCGACTTGACAACTGCCCATGGCCCGACTAAAATGTAGGTGAAGCTCCCCGGCGCTTCGCCGGGAGCTTCCTAGTGGCCGGGCGGGATGTGCCTAGACAGGCACCAGAGTAGTATCCTTCAGGAGAGGACAATGAAAAAGAGTGTGCTGCTGCTCGCGCTATTAGCTGTGCTGTTGCTTGGGGTGTTTACCGGGCCTGACCTGTGGGCCGCTCCGGGGCAGTCCCCCGACCGGCAGACGGTGCTGACGGCGACGCCGCCGACAAGTCCGATAGAGACCGAGACCCCAACTGCGACAGAGGAACCGAGTCCCGTCACGGACACGCCGACCTTTACCTATACGCCTACGCTTACTTCCACGACCACGCCTACGCTTACGTTTACGCCCTCGCCTACTTCCACGCCTTTGCCTACCGCCGCTCCTACAAGTACGCCTGTGCCGACTGCGATACCGGGAGCGATTCTCGGCTACCACACCGTCAGGCCGGGGGAGACGCTGTACTGCAGCGCGCGGGCCTACGGGGTCGACCCCCAGGCCATCGCCGTGCGGAACGGCATCGTCAACCCCAACCTGATCTACGCGGGGAAGGTTCTGGCGATTCCCAACGCGCCGCGCCTGTTGCCGCCTGGCCCGGTCTGCCCGCGCCAGTTCGGCGGCGCTACGCCAGCACCTGCCGCCTGCCGCTGGTATCACGCGGTTCTGTGGGGCGAGAATCTGTATCGCATCTCGCTGCGCTACGGCGTCAGTATGTGGGCCATCGCCGAGGCCAACCACATCTATAACCTGCACTACATCCGCGCCGGGCAGGTGCTCTGCATTCCGTGAAGCTGGTAGATTGGTAAATGGGTAGATGGTAAGAGCGCCCGTTCACTGTTTACCAATCTGCCGCTGTGGTGTGCTTCTCTCGCCTACTGCGCCCTTTTCCGGCGAGTACACGTTTCCCTTGCCTCTTACCAGCTCTGTGCTAAAATCTCGTCTATGCGGAAATCGCTGTGCATCTATGTACTCGCCCTCTGCCTTGCGTTGGTTTCCTTCCCTAGCAGTGCCCAGGAGCCGAACCTCGCCGCCGAGTGGTTGGTGCGCGTGAATCAGGTTCGGCTTGATGCGGGCCTGGCTCCCTACGAGCCCTCCAGACTGCTGGCCGCTGCAGCGCAGCGCCACGCCGACGATGTGGCTGCCAACGGGTTTGCCAGCAGTGATGACCCTCATCTGGGATCCGACGGCACGCACGAGCAAGAGCGTGTTGCTCAGGCCAATTACGTCGCCTGGACGTGGAACGGCGGGGGGACGATCGTCGATGAGAACATGTCCACCCACGATACGATCGACGCGGGGATGGATTTTTTCCTGGGCAGCGAGGTCCATCGCGCCAATATTCTTAGTTCCCGCTATCGAGAGATCGGCATCGGCGTCGCGACGGATGGCGCGGGCGGGACCTATCATGTGCTCGTCTTTGGGGTGCGGCCCAACGTGCTGCCCATCTTTATCAACGACGGGGCTGCGACGGCCGACGACCCGGATGTGGCGATTCACCTAACCAACGAGGAGGCCCGCCCGGATGGAGAGGGAACAGACAAGATGGGGCAGGCCATCGAGGTTCGCATCAGCGACGAGCGGGATTGGGACAGCCAGCCGTGGCAGCCGTGGAGCAGCTACGTCCCCTGGACGCTGCCGGGAACGCCGGGCGAGCACACGGTCTATGTGCAATTCCGGGATGCGGCTGGCCGGACTACCGAGTCGGCGGATACGATCATCTTTGAGGGGGAGGGGTCCATCGAGCCGACGCTCGTTCCGCCCACTTTTACACCCGAACCTACGGCTACTGCTATCCCGCCTACGGATACCCCTGAGCCGACGGTTACGCCGGAACCCACGCTTGCGCCCGAGCCCACCGTGACCTCCACGCTGGCGCCATCTCCGGTGCCTAGCCCCACGCTCTTTGTGCCCACTCCTTCTCCCCGGCCCGCTGGTCCCACGCCTTTTCCCACCTGGACGCCACTCCCGACTTTGGCGCCCTCGCCGCCGAGCCAGTCGCGGTTTCCTTTTTGCCTGCTTGGGGCGCTGCAAGGGGTGGTGGTCTTGTTTGGGATCTATCTCATTCTGCGCCGCGGGCGGGACGGGCAGCCTGGAGAATCCCCGGATGATGAGTGAGACGACATGACGCATTGTGGTCTGCCGTCGCGCTTTATTGGCGTCTTTGATTCTGGGGTGGGGGGGGTAAGTGTGTGGCGCGAGATTGCGCGCCAGCTTCCTCATGAGGACGTCGTCTATCTGGGCGATCAGGCCCACGTGCCCTATGGTCTCCGCTCTTTGGATGAGGTACGCTCGTTTTCCGAGGGCGTCGTTCGTTTCCTGCTCGATCATGGGGCAAAGGTCATCGTCATCGCCTGTAACGCCGCCTCTGCGGCATCGCTTTACTATCTGCGAAACCTCTTTCCCGAGGTCCCCTTTGTGGGGATGGAGCCCGCCGTCAAACCCGCCGCCGAGCGGACGCGCACCGGCGTCGTGGGGGTGATCGCCACGCGGACCACGTTTCAGGGCAAACTCTTTGCCAGCTTGTTGCAGCGGTACGCGCGCGACGTCCGTGTGGTCACCGAGGTGGGTTCAGGTTTGGTCGAGGCGGTGGAAGCCGGGGCGCTGGATACCCCAGAGACTGAGGAGTTGCTGCGCAAGCACCTGGCACCGTTGGTCGAAGCCGGAGCCGATCAACTGGTGCTCGGCTGTACCCACTATCCTTTTCTTCGATCGATGATCGAGCGGATTGTGGGGGATTGCATGGCGGTGATTGATCCTGCGCCCGCCGTCGCCCGCCAGACGGCCTGCGTGCTGGCTCGGGAGGGATTGGAAGCTGGTTATCCGCGGGCGGGCGATCACGTATTCTGTACCACCGGGGATGTGGCGGATTTTGCCGCGATGCTCGAGCGATTGCTCCCGCAGCCTGTTCTGCAGGGCAATTGCGAGGTGCGGGCGGCTCGCTGGCGAGAAGGGCGGCTGGAACTCGTTGAGTGAATTTACGCGCCTGCGTTTTCGATGTAGTGTGTGCGCTGGCTGGACGTACCTTTCGCGTATTTGACTTGTCTTCCTCGCGTCGCGTTCACATCCAGCGGCGTGAGCAATTCCGTGCTAGAATGGGGTGCGATGCTGATAGGACATCTTGCCCCATTTGGGCCGATCGCCGCTGCACTCGAGCGGCGCTGGGACCCCGAGTGGCCCCGCTGGACGCGCAAGCTGCCTTGGGCGGCGGCTTTGGTTGGCTGTGTCTTTCCCGATTTCGACGTCATCGCCAACACTTTGTTTAACGACGTCTTGCATCACCTGTACTATCTGCCTCACTCGATTTTCCCGTATCTGGCCGTGTTGATTTTTGGGATATTGCTCATCCGTTGGCACCGCACGCGATTGGTGGGTTGGACGGTACTGGCATTTGGCCTGGGCACACTCTCACACCTTTTGCTCGACGTGGTCTCCCACGGCACGGTGCTGTTCTATCCGCTGTGGAACGGGTTGGTGGGCTGGACATTCACTCGCCTCGACGAGCGCATTCTGGTGTCGTATTTGCACAGCCCCAATTTCTGGTTGGAGCCGTTTGTGATCCTCATCGCGGCCGCTTGGTGGCTCAGGCGTTACGCCGGGATACGGAAGAAGATATGCCTCATTCGCAAGGGCAGGGTCGAGATGGTCTATCTTTCGGCGCTGCCTCGCCATGAGGGCTCGCGCGTGATTCCGCCGCTTGACAAGTTGCGGTAGCTTGGGTGATAATGGAGTTTCAATGACCCCGTTTAATTCCGAGCCTCAAAAAGACGTCCATTCCCAGGTCGCTCGATCCGCGGCCGTGGTCGCCCTGCTCCTGGCCGTTGACAAGCTGCTGGGCGTGGTGCGCGAGGCGGTCGTGAGCCGCGCCTTTGGCGCCTCGGCGCAGTTGGACGCCTACATCGCCGCTTTCGAGATCCCCGAAGGGCTGAACGTTATCGTCACCGGGGCGGCGCTGACGACGGCCCTGATTCCGCTGCTGTCCGGCATCGTCGCCCGCAGCGATCGGGAGAGCGTGTGGCGGCTCTTTTCCTCTGTGGTCAACTGGGTGCTGGCGATCGTGGGAGGCTTTAGCATCATCGCGGCCCTGTTTGCCCGCTCGATCATACTGACGGTCGCCCCCGGTTTTGCCGACGACCCGGCCCAGGTGTTGTTGGCCACACAGTTGATGCGATTGGTTTTGATCCAAACCCTCGTCTTTAGCGCCAGCACCACCGTCACCAGCGTGATAGAGGCCCACCGGTCTTTTCTTCTACCGGCGCTGGCGCCACTGTTTTACACGCTGGGGCGCATCGTCGGGGTCGTGGTGCTGGCCCCGCGTATGGGTATCTTTGGCCTGGCCTGGGGCGGGCTGGCGGGAGCTGTGCTGCACCTGGCGATTAAACTGCCGTGGCTGGTGTATCACCGGGCACGCTGGACGCCCGTGCTATTCCATCCTGACCTGGCAAAACTGCTCAAGCTGATGGGGCCGCGCATGCTGGGAATGGGCGTGACCTACGTCAGCTTTGTGCTGCCCACGACTTTTGGGTCCTTATTGCCCGATGGCGCCATTGCGTCTTACGATTATGCGTGGAAGCTGATGCAGCTGCCGGAGGTGGTCATAGGTACGGCCATCGGCGTCGTCGTCTTTCCTACGCTGGCCGGCATTGCTGAGAAGGGAGATCGGGAGGCCCTGCGACGCACGTTTGCCTGGGCTCTGCGGCTGATCCTGACGTTGTGCATACCGGCAGCCGTGGGGCTCTTGGTGCTTGGGCGTCCTCTGACGGCGCTTGTATTGCAGGGTGGGAGGTTTGACGCCGCGGCCACCGAGCGAGTTTACTTTGCGCTTCGGATCTTTGCCTTAGGGTTGGTAACCCACAGCTTGCTGGAAGTGGTGGCGCGGTTGTTCTATGCTCAGCGCGACATGTGGACGCCGCTGTGGGCTGCGCTGGCGGGATTGGCGGTGAACGTTGGGCTTGGCTGGTTGTTGCTGCCGAAACTGGCCCACGGCGCTATCGCGCTTTCGAATTCTCTGGGGGCCGGCACGCAGGTGGTGATTTTGTCCTTGGTCGCACAGCGGCGGCTGCAAGGGATTGACGGGCGTGTGCTGGGTCGGGTTTCACTGCGCGCTGCCATCGCCTCGGCAGTGATGGGGGCGGCAGTGCTTGGCTTCAACGTTTTGATGTCTGGGGCCGGGCGGGAGGTGATCCGATCCCTGGAGCAATTCGTCGTGACGGTTGGCTTCCGAGCGTTGCAGCCCTACGTCGATTTGGGCGTGCGCGGCGTTGGCGGCGGGCTAATGGGGTGTGCGGTTTACGTGCTGGCGGCTTTGCTGTTGGGTAGCAAGGAGATACGCGAGCTGCCGGGGTTGTTGCTAGGGCGGAAGCAGGCGGCCTAGGTAAGCGTTCAAAAACAACTTGTGTTTTTCCCGTAGCCTAACTTGCTCTTCGGCGTTGTGGGCATTGTAGTCGAATCCCTGGGGCGCGCCCGGGCCGCCTGCCGCCACGCTTTTGGCGATGCGCCGCAGCCCTTTCTCGGCCGAGAGGAGGTGCGCCGCCATGTCGTGCACCGTCCAGGGATACGGCTCCTCGTAGAGCACCATCTGCCACTGCGCGCCGCTCAGGCTGCGCAGGGTTTCCGGGGTCTTGTCGCCCCCCTTGTGTAACCGCATCACCAGGTTGTCCACACGTTCGCCCATTGGTTGTCCCTTATCAAGGTGTGCTGCAGGATAGCACGGGTGGGGCGCTGTGTCAAATTTGACAAATTGTTTTGTCAGTGCCATACTTGTGATTGTTAGTCTCCGTCGCTCCGTCGCTGTTTGTCGCCCGAATCTCGTTCCATCTTGAGTAGTTCATAGGAGGAATGAAATGGCTGCAAAAAGAGCATGTCTGTTTGTCCTGGCTTTGACATTAGGATTGGGTATGACGCTGATCGTCCTGCTGCTGCCTGATGGACGGGCCTGGGCCGGCGATTCTACCCCGCCCGCGGTCCCAGACCGATCGGTGCTATCCTCACAGCCTGCCCCTTCGAAGGGAAGGAGTGCTTCGCCGCCTGATATGGCTCCGGTTGCTGCCGGCGATGTGATCGAGGTCTTTACCAATACCTGGTCGTACTCTACGATCGGCTTGGTCTATGATACCAGCCGGGGGCAGGTGCGCTACGCTCACGAGAGTCAATCGAGCACGCACAACCCCACCATCTACGACGTGGACTATCCCGTGCCTCACACGCTGGTGTACAGTACCGGACTATCCACGCGGAACAGCGGCTGGCCCTGGCAGATAGATAACCGCGACGGTGCCGGCTATGATTTTGTAGAGGACACGTACTTTTTACCCGATTACAACGGCGACCTGTCTTACGCCGATGACAATATCGTGGAGATCGACGCTGACGGCACCATTCTCAACGCCTGGGAGATGGACGATGAGGTGGGCAGCAACGATAGCTCCGATGGATCCGAAATCGACAGCATCATCGACATCGCCGTGGTGCCGGGAAGCCCGGCCCGCTACTTTGTGGCTGCTGCCTATGACGGGAACACCGTCTATGCAATCAGCCTCACCAAGACCGGAACCTGGTGGACCCCCAACTCCTGGTCCACTGTGATGACCTACACGGTCCCAGGTTTGTCGGATAATTTGGGGATCGATTATGATGCCGAAAATGGGTACCTCTACCACTCTGGCTGGCACACGACTACTATCGTAGTGACCGATTTGAGCCTGGATGTCATCACGAGTTTCGATTGCCCTGGCGCCGGTGGCTACAATAGCGGCGTGACCGTCATTGAGGGGGCGGACGAGGTGTGGGTGACCGATTTCAGCAGCGACAAGACCACCCGCTGTGAATCTCCGTTTGCACCCGTGCCGCTGGTCCCTGGGTGGGACAAGACGGTCGCTGGTCGCCCCTGGGAGCCAGGCATGACCGTTGTGACCCAGACGGGACAGATTATCGTGGTCACCGATATCATCACCGCCGACCAGGCCTTCACACTGACCGAGAGCGGGAATCCAGACCGGCTGGCGCTGGTCGATCAGAACGTCTATCCGCCTTTGGGGGACGTTATCATCAGCCCTGGCTCAATGACCGTGATCGGACCGCCCGGCCCGCCGGAGGTAGTAGCCATCACCAAGTGGTTCCGCGTCGAGCCGTGCGATTGGATCTCTACCACGCTGGAGGAGGCGTTGGTGATCGAGGGGGAGCCGCCCTTTGAGGCGCGACCTGTGATCATCACCAAGGTGCCCCCCGAACTGTATATCGACAGTGCGTACGATACGGAGGTGTATGCCGGGGGCATCACGTCATTCACTCTCAGCTACTCTAACACCGGCGGCTTTGAGAATGATGTCTGGATCAGCAACACGTTCCCCATCACAGCGCCCTTTGTCTATGCCGAGCCGTTCCCGAGCTACGTCGCTCCCGGCGGGCTTTCGGTCCGCTGGGACGTGGGGGACCTGGCTCAGGATGACGCGGGCAGCATCGACGTTTACGTTTTTATCTCCGAGACGGTTCCCGCCTCCAGCACGATCACGATCTGGGATGGTATCTTTAATCACGTAGACGTACTTCAGGACGAAACTTGGATCACGTTCCACGTCAATGACATCGCGTTCCCGATAACGTGGGAAAAGTACGTCAACGGCATTCCCTGGCAACCGGGTATCTCTGTCACATTGGAGACCTCCCAGACCCTGGTGATTGAAGAATTCATCGATCCGCTGGTCAACCCCACTGGTTTCAGCCTCATCGAGGAGTGGAATCCCGAGGAGCTTGCCCTGTCGTTCGTGTCGATTTTGCCGCCTGAGTACGCCGCTTACGCTACATCCCCGGCGCCGGGCGTCTGGATGCTGGCGGTGCCGCCGGGCATCACCTATGGACCGCTCACCATCGTCAAAGAGTTCCACGTTGAGCCGTGTACCTGGCCTGAGACGATCCTGTGGGAGAGTCTTGAGGTCTGGGGAGAGGGGGTCCGTGTCCGGCCGGTGCTCGTCAGCAAGCGGCAGCCTGACCTGTGGATCGATAGCTTCTTTGACGTGAGCGTCTATAGCGGCGACGAGGCGCAGTTCGTGCTGACCTATGGCAACGAGGGCGGCTTTGAGAACCAGGCAGGTATCACGAATACCTTCCCGGCAGAGGCTCCGTTCGCCTGGTCGGATCCAGCGCCGGCACGTTTCGATGAGGAGAATAGGCGTTGGGCCTATTGGGATGTGGGCTCTCTGGGGGATGGCGATGGGGGGAGTATCACCGTCGCTGTGCAAATCGCGCCGGGTCTACCTCCCTCTACGACTATCGAGATATGGGACGGCGTCTTTAACCACGCCGGCGAGCTGGAGGACGAGACCCTGATCATTTACCACGTCCCACCACCCACGTGGGACAAGTGGGTCAACGGTGAGGAGTGGACGCCCGGCCTCGGGGTGACCGTCGAGACGAGCGACACCATCACCGTCGTCGACGTCATCTCCACGCGCTCTGGCGTGGCAATCGTCGAGCATTGGAACCCGGAGCACCTGGCTTTGGTGGATTACACTACTGAGGCCCCGCTCCCTGGCATTATCCTCTCCGACACCGGCTTCCTAGCCTGGGAGTTCCCGGGAGGGGCGCCGGGTCAAATTACCATCACCAAGATCTTTCACGTCGAGCCGTGTACGTGGACCTACACGGTTCTGTGGGAGGAGCTGTGGGTGGAAGGCATCGAGTGGGAGAGGCGGCCGGTGCATATCGACAGGACGCCGAGCGACCTCTGGATCGATAGCAATTACGACCCGGATGTCTTTGCCGGGCAGTTGGTGACCTTCACCTTGATCTACGGTAACAATGGAGGATTCGAGAATCAGGTTGGGATCACGAACACCTTCCCGGCGGAGGCGACCTTCGTTTGGTCCGATCCAGCGCCAACCGCTGTTGACCCGGGCGGGCGCTGGGCCTATTGGGATGTAGGCTCTCTGGCGCAGGGCGATGGGGGCAGTATCACGGTTACCGTCGCCGTCGCCGAGACTCTGCCGCCTGATACTATGCTGTATATCTACGACTATATCTACGATCACGCGGGTGTCGAGCAGGATTGGACGGTCATCGTTCTTGAGCGAGGCCCGTCCGTCTATTTGCCGTTGGTGCTGCGAGACTTTCCGTGATTTGTGGACCGAGGAAGGGGACGTCAGGGACCAACGTGGCGTCCCCTTCCTATGCGGAAGCACCCTGATGCTGAGTGTAGATGCCGAAGCGGGGTGCTGGCAGCGCTTGCCCGCTGCCAGGCTTTTGGCGATTTGCAGCGGCTCCTTCTTGGTAAGCGTTCAAAAACAACTTGTGTTTTTCCCATTGTCCAGGAGGATTTTGCCCAAAAAGTACGAACTTGTTTTTGAACGCGGCCTTGGCTAGGGGGAAGTGTGCCGCTATGCCAAGCACTTTTAGGGGTGCGACTCCTCGTTAAGCATCACCCGCCGCTGTATGCCGCTTATGCTGCCCAGGGCCCCTAGAGTTTTTCTCTCCTCTTGTGGCTGGATTGCCTTTTCCCAGTACAAACGCGTTTTTTGCATAGATGGGTTTGACAATCTCTGTGGTTGCTGCGATACTTGGCCTCGTGCGTACGCCCGAAGAAGATAATGCAGCATCTGGCGCTTGGCTGCGTGATCGATCTTTTGAAATAGCCATGCTCAAAATTCATCTGCTGGACGGGGTTGAACTCTTTTGCGGCGATGAGCCGCTGCCACTCCCTGCCACGTTCAAGGCGCGATCCCTCTTGGCTTACTTGGTTACCTATCGTGACCGGGCCTGCTCCCGCGAAGGGCTGGCTGATCTTTTCTGGTCTGACCGTCCAGGTGATAAGGCGCTTCGCAATCTGAGTACCGCGCTCTGGCAAATTCGTCGTGTCTTGCCTTCAGAGACGTATCTCATCTCTGATGCTCAGACGGTGCGTTTCAACTCGGAGAGTGACTACTGGTTGGACGTGGCGGCTTTCGAGCGGCTGCTGAATTGGGAGCAGGGAGAGTTGCCCGAGTTGGTGGAGGCGCCTCTCGATCCGTCGCTTGGGCCTGCTGAGCTTCCCCTAGACCTGCTGGCTTTGCGCCAGGCTGCGGCTCTATACCGGGGGGACTTTTTGGCGGGCTTTTACGACGACTGGTGCCTCGAGGAGCGGTATCGACTGGAAGGCTTGTATCTGGGGGCGCTGCAAAAGCTCGTGGCGGCTCACGAGATGTTGGGACGGTCACAGGATGCGCTGCACTACGCAGAGTTGCTTCTGGCTCGCGATGCCCTCCTGGAGGATGTGCACTGTACGGTCGTTCGGTTGCACGTGCGGCTGGGCAATCCGGGGGAGGCGGTCCGGCAGGCTCAATGGTGCCGCGACGTGCTGCGCAGCGAGCTTGGCGTGGATCTGCAACCCGAGACGGCGCTCCTGTATGATAAGGTGCTGGGGCCTGCTTGGCGGCGCGAGCCCGTCGAGGTTGCTCGCCAATCCACCGGCCCGCCGCCACAAAGCCGACTCGCGCTTATCATCGAGTCCCCCCCCTTTGTCGGGCGCGAGGCGGAATGGCAGGTGCTGCTGGACCGTTGGGAGCAGGCCGGTTCCGGCCGGGGCAGGTTGGTGTTTGTGGATGGGGAGGCCGGCGTCGGCAAGACCCGCCTCGTCGAGGAGCTGGGGCAGCACGTCCGGCAACTAGGCTATCGGGTCGTCCGTGGCCGCTGCTATGAGTACGAGTGCGCGCTACCCCACGGCTTGCTGGCAGACGTCTTGCGCGCCGCTCTTTACGTTGCGGGCGAATCCGTGTTGGAACGCCTTCCCGATTGGCAAGTGGCCGAGTTGGTCAGGCTGGCGCCGGAGTTCGCGGAGCGCTTCCCATCTCTGCCGGTTCTATCCCTCTCTGCCGATCAGCAACAGGAGCGGCTCTTCGAGGCCTTGACGCTTTTTCTCCTTGATCTGGCGCGGGAGAGGCCGCTCTTGTTGGTGCTGGAGGATCTGCATTGGGTCGGCGATTCGGCGTTGGCCTGGCTGCATTACCTGGCGCGTCGCCTGATGCAGTCTCCTATCTTGCTGCTCTCCACGTATCGTCTTGAGGGGACAGACCCTGCTTCCCCCCTCCTGGGCTTGGTGCTCGATCTGGAGCGGGAGGGAAGAGCGGTGCGGCTTGATCTGGGCCGCTTGTCGCAGGAGATGCTTTCGCGATGGATGGCTGGCGCGGATGGCTCGCTCGTGTCCCGTGTCCATCACCAGACGGAGGGCAATCCTCTCTTTGTGCTGGAGACGCTGCGCTCGCTCTTTGAGGAGGGGAAGGTGAGCCTCGTCGAAGGACGGTGGGTTGAGGCCACCGCCCTTGCCTCCCTGCCCATCCCCATCTCTGTGCGCCAGGTCGTCCAGCGGCGAATAGGAAGGCTATCGCCACAAGCCCGCGAGATGGCCGCTATTGCAGCCGTCATTGGACGGGCCTTCGATTTCGATGTGCTGCAACAGGTTCTGGGACAGGACGAGGGGGAGGCGTTGGAGGCGCTGGATGAGCTTTTGCGCTATCATCTCTTCCGCGAGGGGAAAGCGCCCGCAGGTGGCGATTATGAATTTGGGCATAACTTGACGCGGGAGGCGATCTATCTGGATTTGCACTACCGTCGCCGCAGGCGGTTCCACCGGCTTGTCGCCGAGGCGATGGAATGCCTGTACGCTTGCCGGCCCGACCGGGCTGGCGAGATAGCCTATCATTTCGAGCGCGCGGCCGAGACCGAGCGCGCGCTGGCCTGGATGGTCGAGGCGGGGGAGCAGGCACGCCGAAATTACAGGCCGCGGGAAGCGCTGGCGTACTTTCAACGGGCGGCAAACCTGCTGGATGCCGATAGATCTGACGCTTTGGCCGGCCGTGCGCTGACCGGCCTGGCGACGGTGCACCGGGATGTGATTGGAGAGGACGAGTCGGTCTGGCGATGGCTGGAGCGGGCTCTCGCTATCTGGCAGGCGCTCGACGACCATGCTGGCGTCGCTGAGGTATGCTACGCTTTGGCCTATCGGCATGCGGATTTTGAAGAGGCCAGGGCACGGGTGAAACAGGGAATCCAGGCGGTGGAGGGCCGGGATGGGTTGGAAACGACGTTGGCTCGGGGCTATGGTCTCCTGGCGCGTTTTTACGAGCACGAAGGGAATTTCGCCGATGCCCGTCTTTGGTCGCTGGAGCAACGAGGGCTGAGCGAGCGGATCGGCGACCAGAGTGGATTGGCCCATGCGCACCATCGCTTGGGCTCGTTGCTTTTGCGGATGGGTGGCCCGATGGGCAAGGCGGTGGCGCACGAGCGGGAGGCGGCCCGCCTGGCGGAGAACCTGGGCTGGCTGGATTTTGCCGCCGGATCGTACAACATCGCCGGTCACTGCCTGCTTGCTATGGGATGCACCGCCGAAGCGGAGCAATCGTGCCGCCTGGCCCTGCGCTTGAGCACCGAGTTGAATATCCCCTGGCGGCAGTGTTGGGTCTGGCACTATCTGGCCGAGATCGCCTCCTTGCGGGGTGAGTGGGAAGAGGCTGACCATTTTCTGGACCAGGCCGAGAAAACGATGGTGCATAGTTCCACGCGCTTCCAAGAGATCGTTCTTCTGCGCGCCCGCGGGCAGCTGGCCGCTCGCCAGGGTGACGCAGCGGTGGCGCGTCCTTTGCTGGAGACGGCGCTGGAGATCAGCCAGGATTTCTACCCCCGCTACGTTCCCGAGCTAGAGTTGGAGCTGGCCGCCTTGAGTTTGGATGAACGAGACGCCCGTGCCGCCCGCCATCTGCTCGAAGGGGTTCGAGGGCGTCTCGAGCAGGGCGGCATGGAGGACTCGCTGGCCAAGGCAGATCGGCTGCGCGGGCAGCTGGCGGTGGTCGGCGGTGATCTGCCTGCTGCCGAGGAGGCCTTCACCTCCAGTCTGCAGCGGTTTGAGACGCTGCAGCAGGTCGTTGAGGCTGCCCGCACGCGCCAGGCCTGGGGCGATGCGTTGCTCTCTCTTGACGTGCCTCGCTCCCGCGAGCTGTTGGCGTCGGCGTTGAGCGCCCTGGAGGCCGCGGAGGCGTGGCCGGAGGTCGAGTCGATCCGCCGTCTTTTGGCCTGATATTTGCCTCCCTGTTTCGTTTCCCCCTTGTTTCTGGTAGTCCCCCGTGTTTCCAGTTATTTCCAACCCCTGAAAGATTTCCCCAGTTTGACACTTCTTTGAGACCCCTGTGATATGATGTTGACTGGGTTCTGACGTCTTGTGGACACCTCTGCCGCTGTTTGGAGCGCCATATGCCCGTCGATCGCGAGCGCAGGTCAACGCTGAACACGTTCGTCGTTCGCCTCTGGTGCGAGCCGGAAGAAGGGCGGGATCGTTGGCGTGGGCAGGTGCAGCGCTTGCAGTCGGGCGAGTGTGTTGAGTTTTCGAGCGAGGCCGCCTTGTTGTCCTTCATCCGGCGCTGGGTGCAGATGCCAGATGGCCGTGATTTCGAGTGAGCTGCAAGGAGGTGAAAATGTCTACCGAAAGAGCTTTATCGTCTATTATCCTGATCGCCAGCGTTGTGATGCTGAAGATAGGGGGCGGCGCCACGTATGCCGCGCCAACGGCGAAAACCCCCGGTCCACCTGGCGGGACCGGGCTGACTCATCCCGCAGGCGCGCCGGTTGAAGGGATGGCGATGCAAGCCCCGCCCCTCACCGACTTTATCAATATCTGGGTTGATGACGTCGATAACCGCAAACCGGCGGTGGCCTACAACAGCAGGCACGACGAGTACCTGGTCGTCTGGGCGAATGATCGCGGCGCGACGCGCGATATTTACGCCCAACGCGTGACGGGCGATGGGACGTTGAAGAGCTGGTTCTGCGTGGTGAACAACGCGAACCAGTGGAACTTTTTGCCCGCCGTGGCCTACAGCCCGGTGCAGGATGAGTACTTGATCGTCTACACCTATCAGGCCGCCACCACCGACTATGACATCTGGGCCAGGCGTGTCAAGTGGGATGGGAGCTGGATG
>JAFGED010000171.1 GCA_016931785.1 Anaerolineae bacterium | reverse complement strand
GGGGGGAGTTAGAGGGGGGAATTCGACGCACAAACAAGCTCGAATCTAACATTGTCGAAGTAGTTACCTGATAGAAACAACCTATTTAAACTGCGCCGCCAATAACAGGCCGGAACTTGTAGCCGTAGATGATCGCGCCCTCGTCGCCACAGCTCTGCACCCGGCGGGTCACCATTTCCACCGGCATACCGATGCGCACCTGGTCGGCATCCACATCGGTGAGCTGCGCGGTGAGCATGGGGCCCTCCTCCAGCTTGACCAACGCCACGGTGTAGGGAGCAAACTCCTCAAACCCCTTGGGCGGGTGGTAGACGGTGCTGTAGGAGTAGACCTCGCCCCGACCGCTGAAGGCGAACGGCGTCTTGGCCGGCGCCTCGCATTCCGGGCAGAGATCGCGCGGCGGGAAAATCCTCGCTCCGCAACCCTCACATACCTCACCCACCAAACGATATCGCTGCTGCTGCAATCTCCAGTTTCTGGGTACTGTCATTGTAATCCTCCCATATCGGTACATTGGTAATTGGTACGCTGGTAGATTGGTACTTGCAAACCATCTATCGATTTACCAACCTAACAAATACTACCCATCCATCCTCTCCAAAATGTGTGTCACCACCGTCGCGCCGCTGCCGCCAATGTTCTGCGCCATACCCAGCCGCGCATCCTTAACTTGATTCTTACCTGCCAGGCCGCGCAGCTGCTGCACGACCTCGACGATCTGATACATGCCGGTCGCACCCACGGGATGACCGCGCGCCTTCAGGCCGCCCATCGTCGTGACGGGGATTTTGCCATCCATCCCCACCTCGCCATCAAGGGCTAGACGCAACCCCTGGCCTTTCTCCGCAAACCCGGCCCCCTCCAGGCTCAGCGCCGCCATGACGCTGAAAGCATCGTGCAGCTCGAAAAGGTCAATGTCTTCAGGCCCGGCGTTCGCCTGCTCGTAAGCGCGCCGGGTCGAAATGACCGCCCCGTCCAATACCATCGGATCGCGTCGGTCGTGCACGGCCAGCGAGTCGGTGCCGATGGCCGAAGCGGCGATGCGAATCGGGGCCGCGCTGAGCGAACGCGCCATATCTGCGGGAGCCAAAACCACCGCCGCCGCACCATCGCAGATGGGCGAGCTATCGAGCAGGTTGATAGGAGTGGCAATCATCTTGGCCTCGGCAAAACGCTCAGCCGTGATCGGAAAGCGGAACATCGCGTACGGATTGTTTACCGCATTCTTGTGCGCGTTGACGGCAAAAGGCGCAAAATCCTGATGGCTGTAGCCATACTCGTGCATATAGCGCTGCATCAGCAGCGCGTTGACGGCGACGAAAGTGATTCCCAGAAAAGCCTCATAGTCGCCGTCGGCGGCCAGCGTCAGTGCAGCAGTCGTATCCTGCCCCAACACGTCGGTCATCTTTTCCACGCCAGCCACGATGACGACATCGGCCAGGCCGCCGGCGACGGCGACGTACCCCATGCGCAGCGCCGCCGCCCCAGAGCCACAGGCCGCCTCGATCTTGACCGCCTCGATCCCGCGCAATCCGGCGAAATCGGCCACCAGCGCCCCCAGGTGCTCTTGCCCGGCCAGCTCGCCGGAAAGCATGTTGCCCACGTAAAGCGCGTCGGCCTGCGCCACGCCCGCGTCGGCTATCGCCGCCTGGACAGCCCCCAGCGCCAGATGGCGCAGGCTGGTATCCCAGTGCTCGCCGACCTCGATCTGTCCCACTCCGATGATAGCAACGTCTCTCATCACACCCTCAGCTTGCCGACGAACCTGACGTAGGTTCCGTAATCGACCTCTTTGCGTCGCGCGACGTACTCCTGCGTCTGCGGCGCACGCTTCTGCCGCTCCAGAATCGCCCCGGTCACACGCAGCGAAAAGGCATCCGATCCCGCCCCGGAGCCATAGCTCACCAAAAGCACCCGGTCGCCCGGCGCAGCCACATCCAGCACCGCCGATAGGCCGATGAGCGACGAACCGGCGTATGTGTTGCCGATATCGTCGGCCAGCAAGCCCGGGCCGATCTGCTCGCGCGAGAACCCCAACTGCTTGGCCGCCGTCTGCGGGAACTTGGCGTTGGGCTGGTGAAAGACGGCATAGGTATAGTCAGCAGGCTTTGTCCCCAGCGCCTCCATCAGTCCCCGCGCAGCGCCCAGGCTGTGCCTGAAATAGGCCGGCTCGCCGGTAAACCGCCCGCCGTGCGAGGGATAATGTTGGTGAGCCCGCCGCCAGAAATCGGGCGTATCGGTCACGTAGGAGAAGGAACCCTCGAAAACGGCCAGCGCCTCGTCAGCCGGTCCGACCAGATAGGCCGCGCCACCCGCACCCGCCGTGTATTCCAGCGCATCGCCGGGCCGCGCCTGGGCCGTGTCCATGCCAATCGCCATTGCATACCGCGCCATCCCCGACCCGACAAAGCCAATGGCCGCCTGAAGCGCCTCGGTGCCAGCCTTGCAGGCAAACTCCCAGTCGGCGGCCTGTGTGTGCGGCGTCGCGCCGATAGTCTCGGCCACGATGGTCGAAGTCGGCTTGACGGCGTAGGGATGCGACTCGCTCCCGACCCACACGGCGCGAATCAGCGCCGGGTTCACGTCGCCCGCGCGGGCCATGGCGTTACGCGCGGCCTCAATCGACATGGTCGCCACGTCCTCGTCCAGCCCCGGCACCGACTTCTCCTTGATCGGCGTACCGCCCTTCCCGTTCGTCCATATCCGCTCTACCTCGGCAGCCGGCAGGCGGTAACGCGGCACATAAGCCCCGTAGCCGACGATGCCCACGTCGCGGTCCGGCTTGAGTATTGTGGAGTGTTCGCTGCCTGTCATAGAACCTCTGTTACCTGGTACATTGGCAACTGGGAAACTGGTCAACTGGGACAAACCCTAATCTACCAACTACCAGTCTACCAATCTACCAACCTACCCCTTACGTATTTCGGTCAGGATCGCTCCCGCCCTGTCCAATCGTATAACCCCGGCATCTGCCATCCGTTGCACGACCCAATCCACCTCATCCTCGCGAGCGCCGGCGGCGACGGCTACCTGCCGGGCGTGAAGCCGCATGTGGCCGCGCTGGATGCCCTCCGTCGCCAGCGCCCGAATCGCCGCCAGGTTCTGAGCCAACCCCACCGAAACCACGATCTCGGCCAGTTCACGCGCCGTCTGCACGCCCAGAATCTTGAGCGCCACCTGCGCGCCTGGATGCACGCGCGTGGCCCCGCCCACGACGCCCAGGGCCAGTGGCATCTCCAGTGTACCGACCAAGTCCCCGCTATCGTCGCGCGCCCAGGTGCTCAAAGCAGTATAGCGACCAGAACGCGCCGCGTAGGCGTGAGCGCCCGCCTCGACCGCCCGCCAGTCGTTGCCGGTGGCGAGGGCGACCGCATCCACGCCGTTCATGATGCCCTTGTTGTGCGTCGCGGCGCGGTACGGATCGGCGGCGGCAAAGGCCCACGCCTCGACGATGGATCGCGCGACCTCCTCTCCAGAGAAATCGCCTGAGGCCAGCGCATCCATCGGCACCGTGCAGCGCGCGCGCGCCAGCCGGCGGTCGGCCAGATTTGAAAGGATGCGCAGCAACACCCGCCCACCGGCGACCTGCTCGACCTTGGGCGCCAGCGCCTCGCAGGCCGTGTTGACCGCATTGGCCCCCATCACGTCGACGCAGTCAAAGATCAGATGCACCACCAGCATCGGACCGGCGGCGGTATCCTGCAAGACGCGCACCTCCAGGTCGCGCGCCCCGCCGCCCAGGCCGACGATGACGGGATCGGTCCCGTTCGCCAGCGAAAGCAGCTCCTCCCGCACGGCCAGCAGATCAGAGCGCGCCGACTCTGGATCGATGACGTCGAGCACCTGAATCTGGCCGATCATCTCCGGCGGCGTCGTGCTCGCCTGAAAACCACCGCCCGCACGGGCCAGCTTGGCGGCGTACGAGGCCCCAGCAACCACCGAAGGCTCCTCGACGACCATCGGCACCAGCACCTCGCGCCCGTTGACGAGAAAGTTGACCGCGATCCCAAGCGGCAGGGCGTGCAGGCCGACCACGTTCTCGATCATCTGGTCGGCGCGGTCGAGGCCCATCGCGCCGCGCAGCGCGGCGGTCTCGCCCGCCGTCAGATTTGCCCACCGGGCAACCCGATCAATGCGCTCGTCAAGAGACTGCTTATAGAACCCGGCCAGGCGGGATGATTTCGTCGCTGTATCCATATGTCAAAGATTCCACTCAAACCAAGCCGCCGGACACGCCTCGGGGTCCAGCGGTTGAACACATTTTACCACTGCAACGCTATCAAAAACTATCACCCTTTGGATTTTTCCTAGTACCAAGGTACTAAATTCGTTCAGAAGCCCATTCAGGTAAATGATGCCGACTGGAAATCGGCACAGACGCTCGAGAGGCCACATGTCGAGATTCAAACGAGGGGCTGCGTCACTTCCATTTTCGCGCGCGTTTGTTATAATACGTCACGTGTAACTACTCAGCCCTGCTTCGCAGTTGCCTTTCGCGACAAAAAGAGGAGGAAGGCGGGGGGTTCGAGGGTGGCTTCGCCGCCCTCGAACCCCCCATCTCTCCCTTTTTTGAGCGAGGGCCACTACTCGGGCGAACAGCCTGAGTAGATACCGTTACGTTTAGGAAGTGGAGCACATTATGATCCCATTGAGAGACACGATACCATCACGCCGATTCCCTATCGTCAACGTGAGCCTAATCGCCCTCAACGTGCTGGTCTTTTTGGCCGAAGCCGCGCTGGGCGAGGAAGGCCTATACCAGTTCATCGCCGCCTGTGGGCTGGTGCCGGCTCAATTCTGGCAGGGTGGCTGGCTCACCCGCTGGTGGACGCCGTTCACGTCGATGTTCATCCACGCCGGCTGGCTGCACTTGATCTCGAACATGCTCTCGCTCTACATCTTTGGCGATAACGTCGAGGACCGCCTGGGCCACTTCCGCTACCTCCTATTCTATCTGGGCAGCGGCCTGGCAGCCAGCGCCGCCCACCTGGTCGCCTATGCCGGCTCGCAGACCCCGACGGTGGGAGCCAGCGGGGCCATCGCAGGCGTGTTGGGGGCCTATCTCGTGCTGTTTCCCAGGGCGCGCGTCGTCACCTTGCTCCCCGTGTTCTATTTTTTCCGGCTGGTCCAAATTCCAGCCGTGATCTACCTGGGCTTTTGGTTCGTCTCTCAGCTGTTCAACGGCTTCTTGATGCTGGCCGCCGCCGGCAGCTCTTTCCAGGGCGGCGGCGTGGCCTGGTGGGCGCACATCGGGGGATTTGCTTTTGGGTTTGCCATACTGGGGGTCGCCCGCCTCATCACACCGCGCCAGCCACCTGCCCCCCCACCCCCCTCGTATTACTATGTCGACCAGCACCGGAGGTGGTAGTGAAGCTCCCCGGCGCAAAGCGCCGGGGAGCTTTCTAAGGGAAGAAGCCAGTGCGAGCTTTGCTCGCGCGGGAGCCGCCGCCCCCAAATCCCCCGCTTTGCCATTCATCTTGACCGCAAGCGGTGGAGCTTTGGCTTTTCCCCATAAACGGGCCGCCAGAAGCGTCAATCAATCACACTAGGAGAACTGGCTAAAAAGGAACATGAAAGCGCGAATCCCAGGCGTCCTTTTACTAGTACTCACCGCCCTGCTCCTCGGGTCGGTGCTGGCGTTCGAGCTGCACCACGCCGAGCTCATCTACCCGGGCGTGTGGGTGTGGGGCACGGACGTGGGCGGGATGCAGCCCGAGGAAGCCGCCGCCGCACTGAGGGAGAACCTGGAAATCGACACGCTGCTGGTGACGCTGCGCGGGCCAGACCGCTCCTGGGGCGTTCGCCCGGCGGATCTCGGCGTGCAGATCGATACCGAGGCCACATTGGCACTGGCCTATGCACTCGGCCGCGAGGGCTCTTGGTCAGATAATCTATCGCGCCGCCTGCAGCTATTGATCGAGGCCGAAACCCTTCCCCCCGTCGCCATATACGACGAAAAGGTCGCCCGCCTTTACCTGGAGGCTCTGACCGAGGAGGTCTACGTTCCGCCGACCGATGCCACGCTCTCCCTCAACGGCACCACGCCGGTGGTCAACCCCTCTCAACCCGGGCGCATCCTCGACGTGGAGGCGACACTGGCGGCGCTCTCTCCAGCAGCGACGTCACTGCGTCCCGCCACAGTCGACCTGGTGGTCCGCGAGATCCCACCCCCCATCGCCGACGCCGAACCGGCCCGTGCGGAGGCGGCAGCGCTATTGAACGGCCCACTCACCCTCACCCTGGCCCATCCGCGCGAGGGCGACCCAGGTCCGTGGACCATCCCGCCGGAGCAACTGGTGACGATGTTGGTCGTGCGGCCTGAGGGCAGCGAGCTACACGCAGCGCTTAACGAGGAGGCTTTGCGAACCTACCTGGCGGCGCTGGCTCCCTCGCTGGCGATCAGCCCGGTGGACGCCCGCTATAACTTGAACCCAGACGCGGGCCAACTGGAGCCCATCAGCCCCAGCGCGGAAGGGCGTGTCCTCGACGTGGGAGCCAGCACCGTGCGCATCGTACAGGAGCTGGCGGCGGGCAACCGATACGTCTCGCTCGTCGTGCAGCCGGTCCCGCCGCGTTACCCCGACACTGCCACCGCCGAGGAATTGGGCGTCGCCGACCTGGTGGCCGAGGGCGAGTCCTACTTCATCGGCTCCCCCGCCGGGCGGGACCACAACATCCGGCTGGCGGCGCGCAAGTTTCACGGCGTCGTCGTCGCGCCGGGCGAGACCTTCTCCTTCAACACCTACCTGGGGCCGGTGACCGCGGAAGAGGGATACGACGAATCGTTCATCACCGCAGGCGAGCAGTTACAGATGGGGATCGGCGGCGGCATCTGCCAGGTCAGCACCACCGCCTTTCGCGCCGCCTTCTGGGGCGGCTACCCCATCGTCGAGCGCTGGTACCACTACCAACGGGTGGGATATTACGAGCTGCGCGGCGGCGGCGTGGGAATGGACGCCACCGTCTACTCGCCGCAGGTGGACCTCAAGTTCCTCAACGATCGGCCCTACCCTCTCCTGATCCAAACCGAGGTCGACGACAAGGCCCACCAATTGGTCTTTCGCTTCTACTCCACCGACGATGGGCGGCGGGTGGAGATGGAGGGGCCGGAGGTCACGGACGAGACAGACCCCGGCCCGCCCATCTACTCACTGGACGAGGACATGGCGCCGGGGACGGTGGTCAAGTGGCAGTCGGCGGTGGGTGGGTTGACGGCGACCATCGTGCGCGAGGTCTATAGCGCGGATGGGAACCTGATCTCGCGGGACGTTTTCGTCAGCAAGTACGCGCCACGCCGCGCGGCCTACCACTACGGCCCCGGCTACGTACCGCCGGCGCCGTAGCTACTCTCCGATATAGTCGGCGACGCCGCACATTGATGGGCGGCCCGATGGCGCCATTCGCTTGACCAAGCCGCCGGCCGGCGCCAGCGACCAGAATCCTGCTTTTAGCCTTATGAAAATCCACGCGACAACCAACACCACTTTCCGGCGTATCATCCTGGCCGTGATCAGCCTGTTGGCAGCCGGCGCGCTTTTGCTGGCAATGCAGGAGTTCCTGGGCAGCGCACTGGGAACTCCAGTCCTGGCTCAGCCCGACGCCACAACCCGCTATGTGGCCCCCACCGGTAGCGACCCATCCAACACCTGCGCCAATTCAAGCACCCCCTGCAAGACGGTGCAGCACGCTGTGGACGAAGCCCAACCGGGCGACGAGGTCCGCGTGGCAACCGGCGTCTACACCGGCGTGCAGGCCCGGGCGGGCATCACGCAGGTAGTTTATATCAGCAAGACGGTGACGGTGCGCGGTGGCTACGCCTCCACCAATTGGGCGACATCTTATCCGATTACGCAACCTACCACGCTGGACGCACGAGGGTTGGGACGCGTGCTTGTCATCACCGGCGCCATCACCCCCACCGTGGAAGGGCTGCGCATCACCGGCGGCGACGCTGCCGGACTGGGCGGCGGACACTTCGAAGAACGAGACGCCGGTGGGGGCATATATGTCGTCAACGGCAAACCCGCTTTCAAGAACAACTGGGTATTCAGCAACACGACCGAATGGTACGGTGGCGGAATATTCCTGTTCAACAGCGCGGCTGAGCTTCGCGGCAATACCATCACTACTAACACTGCCGATTGGGGCGGCGGTCTACACCTTGCCGCCGACAGTGGCGCAATGCTTAGCGACAATGCCATCTCCGCCAACACCGCCACCGCAGGCGGTGGATTGGCAATAGACTCCAGTGCCGCCGTACTCGGCAACAACGTCATCAAAGCCAACACTGCCGATTGGGGTGGTGGACTGATGATAAGTGGCCCGAGTCGCATCGCCACAGTCGACGGCAACACGATCATTTCCAACACCGCAAAGCACGGGGGCGGTGGACTGTATGTGAATAGTAGCTCCCCTGTGCTTAGACGCAATACTATTCTTTCCAACACTGCTAGTCACCCCAATTCCACTGGCGGTGGGCTTTTTATAGCACAAAGTAGCCCGGTGCTGATAAACAACCTGATTGCCCGTAACTCTACCGGAAATAAAGGTAGCGGGCTCTACATAGATGACTCTTCACCCCACCTGTTGCACACCACGATTGCCGACAACACCGGCGGCGATGGTAGCGGGATCCATGTTGTTGACACCAACGGACCCTGCGTGGTGGTTTTGACCAACACCATTCTAGCCAGCCAAATGCTGGGTATCTATGCGACATCAAACAACACAGTCACGCTAGAGGGTACGCTGTGGCACGATAACAGCTCGGACACAGGCGGCGCTGGCGCGATCCTCACAGGCACGATCAACATCCATGATGACCCAGCCTTTGTAAACCCCGCAGCCGGGGACTATCATCTCAGCTCTGACTCACTGGCCATCGACGCAGGGGTGGATGCCGGTGTTAACACCGACATCGACGGCGATCCGCGGCTCTGGCCATTCGATATCGGCGCGGATGAGCATGCGGCGCTCTGCATTCACCTACCCATCGCGCTGCGCGTCTTTCCGTAGGACAAACTGGTACACCGCACATCATAACAGACCGGGGCCAGTCCGAACACGAGACTGGCCCCGGTCTGAGAGTGTCGTTCGCCTGCGGCGCCGCGCTACCGCCGGACCAACCTCACCACCGCCCGCAGCTCTTCCGCCCGCAGCAGCACCGCCGCCCCCAGGTAAAATGCCGCCCCCAGCACGACGCCGCCGCCAGCGACCAGGAGCGCGGGGGCGTCGGCCAAAAGCGCCCGCCAGCCCAAAAGGGCAGCCCCCATCGCCAGCGCCGCCAGCCCGCTCCTGGCGCATGCTGCCAGCAGCCGCCTGTCCTCTATGCCGCCCAGCCGCCGCCGGATCAGCGCCAGCAGCACACCGGTCTCCAATAGCGTGGCGACCGAGTTGGCCAGCGCCAAACCGCCGTGCCTCATCCAGCCCTGCGACGCAAACGCTCCTGGCAGCGTCAGGCTCAGCGCCAGGTTGAGCGCCATCGCCAGGCCGCCCACCCACACCGGCGTGAAGGTATCGTGCAGCGCGTAAAAGGCGCGGGCGATGATCTCGAGGCCGGAGTGTCCCACCAGGCCCAGCGCGAAGAAGGCGAGCGCCCAGGCGACCTCCGCAGTCGAGGACTGGTCAAAGGCACCCCGTTCGAACAAGATGCCCACCAGCGGTTGGCCCAGCGCCAGCAATCCCACCGTGGCCGGGATGCTGAGAAAAAAGACGGTCCGCAGGGTCGCCGCCAGCGTGCCCCGCATCTCGTCACGCTCCCCCTGCGCGACCTGCCGGGCAAAGGTGGGGAACGCCGCCGTCCCTATCGCCTGCGCCAGAACACCCTGCGGCAGCAACATCAACAGCCAGGCGTAATTGATGGCCGATACGGCCCCCTCGCCCATCGTCGAGGCCAGGTTGTTGTTGACGACAAAGTTGATCTGGGTGATAGCCGTGCCCAACACGCGCGGCGCCATCAGACGCACGACCTCGCGCACGCCGGGGATAGTGAGGCCCAGCGTGGGCACGTAGCGCGCGCCGCGACGCAGCAGGACGGGGACCTGCACCAGCAGGTGCAGCGCGGAACCCGCCACGACGCCGACGGCGATCCCGCGCACGCCCAGGCGCGACCCCAGGAGCAGCGTCCCGCCGACGATGGAGAGGTTGTAAAGCGAAGGGGCCAGCGCGGGAAAGACAAAATGCTGGTGGGCGTTCAGCGCGCCCATCACGACGCCACTCGCGCCAAAGATGACGGAGGAGAGCAGCATCAGCCGCAGCAGGGAGACGGTGAGGGCCTGCTGTTCCGCATCAAAGCCGGGGGCGATGAGCGTGCGCACCAGCACCGGCGCGAAAACGGCGATCAGAGCCGCCGCGACCGTCAGCACGATCACTACCAGATTCGCCACTGCCGAGGCCAGCCGCCAGGCCCCGGCCCGGTCATCTCTGGCAAGATGATCGGCGAAAGCCGGGATAAAGGCCGAGCCCAGCGCCCCCCCCGCGACGACGAGAAAGATCATCTCCGGGATGCGCGCTGCGGCCATGTAGGCGTCGAGATCGCCGGACGTGCCAAACTGCGCGGCGATGACCATCTGGCGCACCACTCCCAGCAGCCGGCTGAGGGCAAAAAGCGCCATGACGATCACCGCTGCTTTTGCGATCTGACGTCCGCCTGTACCCATTCAATCTCCCAGGCGAGGATTATAACATCTTGCGGCTGTATGGAAAAGCCATTGGCGATTACGGGGGCATTTGTTCCTTGAGGCAGAATGGGCCTGCCCAACCGAGCCAAAAGAAAAAGCCAACCTTCCACAGAGCAGGGTCGATGGGAGGTTGGCTGAGGAAAGAAAGGGGGAAGCTACTTCTCTATACCGATCGCGCCCGAACCCTGGTCTATCTTCAGCTCGATGGTGTGCTCCGCCGTGTCAAAGTTCTCGGTCTCCCACACGCCGTCGTCGCCGCGCTCGCCGCTCACCAGCTCGAACCGCCCGTCGGGGCGGAAAGCGCCGCTCCCCGAATCGAGCACCACACGCGCCCCCACGCCTGCGGGCAGCACGATGTTGATCCGCCCAGAGCCACCATCGATGCGAGCCTCAAAGCTGCCGTCAGATGGCAGGGCCAAGTCGATGGAGCCGGAGCCCGCGTCGATGACCAGGCCGCTGATCTGCAAGGCGCTCAGGTCGAAATCGCAGCGCCCGGAACCAGCGTCCAGGCTGAGATCGAGAGGAACCTTGGGACTCAGCTTGACATCCCACATCGCATCCGGACCGCTGTTGAAATCGGGCGGCCAGACCCACCAGGGGCCGGAGAAAAAGGTATCCAGCTTTACGTCCGTCCCACCGCTGCGTGCGTTCACGTCAAAGACGAGCTCGCCGCGATAGACGATATCACCCTCGATCAGGTTGGACGAGTCGCTCAACGCGCCCAAGGTGCCCGGCAGGCTGGTCCAATCGATGAGCACCGAGGCGCGCTCCACATCGCCCAAGGGGTGTTCGACGTAGGCCGTCTGCCACTCGACCGGCTCCGCCAGCTCGGCTAACTGGGGGATGCTTTCGGCGAAGAAAGCGAGCGCGATCGCGCCGCCGACCAGCGCCAGGATCAGCACCCCGCTGACGATAGCGCCGACGACCGACCGGCGGCCGATCAGCAGATCGATGCCCAGGGCGACCAGCAGCAGCGGCCACAGTCGCCACAGGATGTTCCACGACGTCCAGGGCAGATAGCCCAGGTTGGAAAGCAAAAGCGCCACACCGGCACCGATGATCATGATCGGCCAAAAGAGCGACGGGCGATGCCGCAGCTTGTGATCCCTTGATTCTTGAACGTCTGACATATCACACCTCCATCGTTGTGCATAGATCATACCACATCATCGATTGTGCTGCCTATCCGCCGGCTATCAGCAGCCTAACAGGGTATACGTGATTGAGTGACAAAAGTTGCAGGGCGCATTTCACTTCCGGGACAGAGACTGCCGTTTCAGCCGGAATGCAACACAGTTGTTCGCACCTTTAAATCCTGTGGGCTGAAATGCGCCCCTTGCCATCCACGACACGCTGTGCTAGACTTTACCCATCATCTGGGGAGGAACATCTGTGGCTCAACAAGATGCCCAACGAATGGCCGCGATGGTCACTGGTATCCTACAACCCTGGCGCGACGCGGTGGACGACCCGGCAAAGGCTCAGGAGCAGGTGCTGCACCGCCTGCTCAAAACCTACGCCCAGACCGGGTACGGCGCGCAGCATGGCGCATCCCAGATCGAGACCGTCGCAGACTATCGACGCGCGTTCCCGGTCGGCACCTACGACGGCCACTACAAGCCGCTCATCCAGCGGGTGATGGCCGGCGAGATGGGGCTGCTGCTCGACGAGGAGCCGGTAGGCTGGGCCATCACGCGCGGCACGACCGAGGGCGAGTCCAAGTTCATCCCCATGACGCGCACCGACCTGATGATGCGCATCAGCGCCGGGCGGGCGATGATGAATTACGTCGCCGCCAACGATCGCTACGACCTGTTCGAAGGCGTCAATCTGAACCTGAACTTTCCCTCGGTGGTGGGGACTGTGCGCGTGGGGGACCGCGAGGTGGATTACGGCTACAGCTCGGGCATCTACGTCAAGCACGTTTCAGCCTTTACGCCGATACGTTCCGCGCCAACGCAGGAGGAGATCGACGCGCTTGGCGGCGGCAAGACGAAGCGCGACTGGGACGCGCGCTTCGAACTGGCCTATGAAAAGTGCAAGGAGGAGAACGTCACACTGGTGGGCGGCGTCGCACCGACCGCAGTAAAATTCGCCCAGTACCTACACAGGGCGCATCGCACCTATCCCAAGAACCTGTGGAAGACGCAGATCGTGACCCTGGGCAGCGTGCCGGGCATCAACACGCGCTACGAGCCGGCGCTCACGGCGCTCTACGGGCCGGTCGCCATCCGCGAGATCTATGGCGCGACGGAGGGTATGTTCGGCCAGCAGCGGGACGAGATGCGAGCCTGGGTGCCCAACTATGATCTCTTCTTTTTCGAGATACGGACCAAGGCGGGCATCAAGATGCTGCACGAGATGCGACCCGGCGAGATGGGCAGCCTGGTCGTCTCGACGCCGATCCTGCCTCGCTACGAAATCGGCGACCTGATCATCGCCTTCCGGCCGCCCTACTTTCGCTGCATCGGGCGCGACAAGTGGTGGACGCCGCTGCGCTACGCCTGGGACGAGGTAGTGTCGCTCAACCTAGGGCAACTGTGAGTGCGCTATCGCCGTCGCGTCAGACTGCGCAGTAAAATGCCCACGCCGACGGCGATCAGCACCAGCGCCCCCGTCACCTCCCAGCCGAACAAGTCCCCCAGGCCGATGCCCAGGAACACGGCGGCCAATATCAAGATGCCGCTGACCGCCCGGCGGTAGGCCGGCACGAGCACGCGCACGACCACCTCTAGCAGGAGGATGACGCCCGCACCGGCGAAGGCCAGCCCCCAGCCATCGAGCCACTCGATGTTGATTATGAAGGGCAGATTGTTTGCGATCAGCAGCGCTATCCCGGCCCAGATGAGAATGATGGCCCACCGTGCGGCGGACAGCGGATCGCGATGCCACTTTTCCTCCCAATGGCCTTTTTCGTCCTTCTCGTGCTCCTTCTCCGACTTTTCCTCTTCCTTTTCGTACTTTTCGCCGTGATATTCCCATTCCTCAGACATATAACCTCCTCAAGTATGCTGGCAGTCGCTCACTCCTCTTCCGCCTCCATCCTGCTGATGATTTTCTGCAGCTCGGCGTCGACGCTGCGCAGGGCGGAAAGCACGTGCGGGCGCGCATCCTGCCAGGCGCTTTCGCCTGCCGCGCGGGCCGACCCGGCCGCCTTTCTCGCCTCCTCGCGCACCCTCTGCCCCTCGGGCGACTCGCCGGCCTCCCTGACCGCCTGGGCGACATCGTTCGCCATCTTTTCCAGGCCGGTCTGCAAATCCCGCAGTTGCTGGCGATTTCCCTCGTCCTCCCAGGCGGTGCGGAAGGCCTCGGCCAGGCTCTCGCCCAGCGACTGGAACTGCCTGCCGACCTCGCTCCAGGCCCCGTTGGTTGTTTGCTCTTCGGTCATAGCATCACTCCTCCAAAAGATATCAAGGCGTCTTGGATATGTACACCACAATCTCGACGGTCATATGGGCCCCAAAGAAAATACCCCTGTCTTCCCTACGGTTGAGCAATAGCCATCGCCAACCCAACCACCAGGAGCAGAAAAGCCAACGCCCCCAGGATGATTCCAACTGTCAATCTGATCCACTTGGTCGACCGGCTCGCCGGCCGATATTGCCGCCGCCGATAGGGCGATTTCGCCTCGTTGAACGCGGCCTTCATCTCGGCGGCGCTATCGAAGCGATCAGCGATTCTTAGCTCCAACGCGTGCATAATGACGCCATCCATCCGGGCGCCTACAGCAGGGTTCAGTTCCCGCACCGACTTGAACGCTTTGACATCCGCCGTCCGATCAGTAGCCGTCATCGGCGGTTCGCCGGTTAGCGCGTGGTAAAGAGTGGCGCCCAGACTGTAGATATCACTGCGCGGGTCGGTATATCCCTGACCCATGCCGTATTGCTCCGGCGCGGCATACTCCGGCGTCCCCATACCTTGCATCACGACTTTGGTATTTGGATCGTCAGGGTCCCACAGCTTGACCAGCCCAAAATCCACCAGAACGACTTCACCGTCCGGACGGATGATAATGTTTGACGGCTTGACGTCCCGGTGGATGACGCCTTGGCTGTGGCAATACTCCAAGGCGCGCAGTAGTTGCTTGGCCCATTTCCATACCTCTCTTTCGGGTAAGGCCCCCTCGCTCTCGACGCGGTCAGCCAAGCTCTCACCAGAGACCATGTCCATCACCAGATAGGAATTGTCTCCATCCTCAAAAAAATCCAAAACGTCTACCAGATTAGGGTGCTCAAGGCGTGCCAGGATAGCCGCCTCTTGCCTGAACTGCTGGCGGAGCTGAGCCAGCATCTGGGCATCGAGCCCGGGCTGGGGTCGCATCTCTTTGATGGCAATGGAGACGTTGAGCGTGGTGTGCCAGCCACGATAGACGGCGGCCATGCCTCCCTGTGCTAACAAAGAAGTGATGCGATAGCGGTTTTGAAGGATGTCTCCCTTAACCAAGGACATGGGGCCGCTCCCAGGGATCGATTTGCCTCTATCTGGAGTGTAACACAAGTTGTCAGCCTACGCAATGGGCAAAGGCCGTCGGGTGCATTTGCCCCCTGGGGCAGCGGGCGCTCGGTCTCCAGCGAAATAGGCATAACACACGCTTTAGCGTTCATCAGACAGCAGCAAATGCACCCCGGC
>JAFGED010000170.1 GCA_016931785.1 Anaerolineae bacterium | reverse complement strand
TAACTACTCAGCCCTGCTTCGCAGTTGCCTTTCGCGACAAAAAGAGGAGGAAGGCGGGGGGTTCGAGGACGGCTTCGCCGCCCTCGAACCCCCCATCTCTCCCTTTTTCGAGCGAGGGCCACTGCTCGGGCGAACAGCCTGAGTAGATACGATTTTTCAAAGAATAACTCCCCTCGCCCAAGTTCGAGCGGTATGGCCAAATGGCCGTTCTTGCCGATTGAGGCCCGTAAAAGCTTGCCAGGATCATCGAATGGCGAGAGCCAATCCTTTTTTGTAACAACATCGCGGGACGTTATTCTTTTACGGGCCCTTAGTCATCAGAATCACACGGCGACCAGGCGCAGCAGGTGGTGGATCAGCAGCACGAACAAACGGGCAGGCTTGAACAGGTCAAACACGAAATCGATAGACAAGACAAACGGCTCCTCGGGCGCGGGCACAGGCGCAGGCTCATCCGCAGAGCGGAGAACGACATCCCACACGATGGCGCCATCGGCCGGGATAACCACGCCTGTGGCGACCGTGGTCGAGTAGGCCGAGGAGGCCGGGCTAACGGTGAGCGTGTACTCTCCCGCTGGCAAGGACATCGCATAGGCCCCGTCCGCGTCTGTAGCTGCGGTGAAGGTATAATGGTAGGCAGGCCAAAACGCGACGACGGTGGAACCGGAAACCGGCTGGGCCGTGGGCGAATAAGTGACCGTGCCGGAGAGCCGGCCCGCGCCGCCGCCCGGCAAAATGCGCGCCAGGTGAGCCAGGGCAGCGAGCGACGCACGAGCGATATCGGCGCAATAATCCAGGTCCATCGCGGAAAGCGTGTCGTCGACCGTGTGATAATGCGGGTTGAAATCGCCGCTCTCGAACCCCTCCGAGACCAGGACCGCCGGATAATCTCTTGCGAGAAAGCTCCACTGATCGCTCCCTCCGACCAGCGGGTAGTAGTCGACGACGATCTTTTGCGAGACGAGATCGAGATCGTACAGCGACACCACGTCCACAAAGAGCCCGGCCAGGCGGCGGGAGTCTTCGGCGACCGCTCTATCACCGTCGAGCGCAAAGATTTCATACACGGGCTTTCCGGTATTATAGCCGATCATGTCGAGATTGATCACGCCCTGGATATCCTCCCCGCGCGCGGCGCAGTCGGCGGCGTAGGCATCGCTGCCCAGCAGGCCGTACTCCTCGCCCGTGAACAACACGAAACGCACCGTGTAGGCCAGGTGGCGCTCCGCCAGCAACCGAGCCGCAAGCATCACGGCGACGGAGCCGGAGGCGTTATCGTCGGCGCCTGGGGCACGCCGGCCGGGTGGCATGTCGTCCAAGTGGGCGGTGATGAGGTAAACCTCGTCCGGGGCGACCAGGCCAGGCTTTTCCGCCACGACGTTGCGCCCCTCATAGTCCCCCCAGGTATACGTGTGGTAGCTGACCTCGAGACCGGTCCCGGCAAACCACTCGTAGGCGTAACGGGTGGCCATCGAGATCGCCTCGGACTGCAAGACGTTGCGGGTGGCGATGGTGTACGAGATGCCAGCCACAGTGACGGGCCGCTCACCCGTCAGCCCCTCCAGCTCGTAGGCGAGCGTCGGCGTGGTGATCCCGGAGATGAGTTCGGCGACGATCGGATTGTAGACGGCCGTATCCGGCGGGGCGGCCGCCGCGACGGAGGCCAAAGCCAGCAGCCCCATACCGGCCAGCAGCAGGGCAAAGAGCGCGTAGCGGAGACGAAGCCTGTAAACCATCACCCCACCTCCTGCAAAAAGCGCGCCACCATCTGGTTGAATAACTCCGGCCGGGCCTGATTGAACAGGTGCCCCGCTCCAGGGACGACGGCCAGCCCAGCCCCGGTATCGCCCGCCAGCCGCCGGACGTCGCGGCCGCTCACCGTCGTATCCCTACCTCCCCAGATCAAGCGCAGCGGCACGGCAATTTCCCCGTAACGCCTGGCGGTCTCGGCAAAAGCCTCGTTCCAATAATCGCGCAGCAGCATGTGGCACGCGCGCACGTACTCTGGCCGTCGCAGCGCCAGCCGGTACTGGGCCACCACCTGCGGGGTCAGCAGGGCCGTATCGGCGTACTCCACGACGAGCGTGGGCCAGGCCATCCACGGCCCGGTGACCAACCGGGCCAGCGCGTGAAAGGGCGGCCAGCGAAAGAGATAGATAAAAGGCCGATAATAGGTATGATAGCAAACGGGGGCCGCCAACACGACCCGGCGCAGCCGGTCGGGGTTATGCAGAGCCAGTTGGAGCCCGATTCCGCCTCCCATCGAGTGGCCCACCAGGTGCGCGTGCTCGATGCCCACTCCATCCAGCAGCCCCAGCACCGCCTGGGCCAAGTCATCCACGCCGAAGCGGAATCCCTCAGGCAGCGCAGATTCGCCGCAGCCGGGGTAATCGAAAGCTATGGCGCGGAAGCCAGCCTCAGCCAGCGGTTTGAGGTTGCGGTGCCAGGCATACGCATAGTCGGCAAAGCCGTGGACGAGCAGCAGCGGCTCGCCTGCACCGCATTCGATCACACGCAGCCGATGGTCGCCAAAGGCCACAAAGTGAACGCGGGCCTCGGTTTCTAGGAACTTGCTCCACTCAGGATCGCCGGTCATAAGGATAGAAACCAGGTAACTACTCAGGCTATTCGCCCGAGCAGTCTCCCTCGCTCGAAAAAGGGAGAGATGGGGG
>JAFGED010000169.1 GCA_016931785.1 Anaerolineae bacterium | reverse complement strand
TCGAGGGCGGCGAAGCCGTCCTCGAACCCCCCGCCTTCCTCCTCTTTTTGTCGCGAAAGGCAACTGCGAAGCAGGGCTGAGTAGTTACGAAAAATCCTAACCAACTATTTGCCCAAAAGTGCCCGCGCCGCATGCTGCGAGTGGCCTTGGCGATGCTATTTGCCGGGTTGGCCCTGGCGGTTTTCTGGATCGGCTCCGCCGTCGCGCGGGCCCCGGCCGGCTTGCCCGAGACGGTCGCCTACAATCCCCTCGTCGCCGGCATCATCGCCCAGGTCACCACGCCCACGCTGGCCTACGAGATGGAGGGGTTGACAGGCGAGCGCCCCGTCACGGTAGCCGGCATTTCCTACACCATCGCCACGCGCAATTCGTACCGGGCGCAGGCGATCTCGATGAGCACGCGCTACGCCTACGAGCAGCTCGCAGCGACCGGGCTATCGGTCACGTATCATAATTATACTTGGGGATCCTACAACTGGCGCAACGTCGTCGCCGAAAAGCCGGGCCTGGCCGATCCAGGCGAAATCTATCTCATCACCGCGCACATCGACGATATGCCCAATAGCTCAGATGCGCCCGGCGCGGACGATAATGCGTCCGGTTCCGTCGCCGTGATGCTGGCGGCGCGCCTGTTGGCGGATCGCCCCCTGGCCTACACGGTGCGCTTTGTCCTTTTCACCGGCGAGGAGCAGGGACTGCGCGGCAGCGCCGCCTACGCCGCCGACTGCGCCGCGCGCGGGGAGGATATTCGGGGTGTGATCAATTTGGACATGGTCGCCTACAATTCAGACGCGCTGCCGATTATCGACCTGTACGCCTCCAGCAGCGTCCCGGCGTCGATTGAGCTTACGCGCATCTTTTCCGACGTGGTCGGTGTCTACGGTCTTGATCTGATCCCCGAGCGTTTTGTGGACGAGAGCGTGCTCCAGTACAGCGATCAGTGGAGCTTTCTCACGCGTGGCTATCCGGCCTTTATGGCTATCGAGGACGATGACGACTTTACGCCTTACTACCACACCAGCCAGGATGCGCTTGCCACCCTCGACCTGGACTATTACGCCGATTTTACCCGGGCGGCCATCGCCACGCTGGTTCACCTGGGCGGATTGTTCCCGGGCGTTGGCTGGGGGCAGGTTTCCGGCACGGTCACCGACCTGGAGGCGGGCCGGCCGCTCCCGGGGGCTACCGTGTCCACGTTCTGGCCGGCGGATTGCTACACCTTCACCGCGACCGCCGGTGCCGGCGGGGTTTACACGCTTTCTCTGCCGGTCGGCGTCTATACGCTGACCGGCTGGGCGAATTCGCCGCCTTACTATTCGACTGTGATCACAGGTGTATCTGTCTTCAACGATGCGGTGACGGTGCAGAGTTTCACGCTGGCGCCCTGGCTGCGCCAGTATTTCCCCCTGGTTGCCTATGGCGATAATTGATCGCACTTTTTCCGGGTACGTTTTCGATCTCGACGGCACGGTCTATCTGGGCGACGCGCTCCTGCCCGGCGCCAAGCACGCGGTCGAGACGCTGCGGGCGCTTGGCTCGCGCGTCGTGTTTCTGAGCAACAAGCCGCTCGAGACCCGCGCCGACTATGCCGCCAAGCTGACGCGCCTGGGCATCCCTACCTCGCCCGACGAGGTGATCAACTCCTCGTGGGTGATGGCCCGCTGGCTGGCGCGGGAGGCGCCCGGCGCGGCGCTGTTCGTGATCGGCGAGCAGCCGCTGCTGGACGAGCTGCGCGAGGCCGGCTTCCGCCTGACCGAGGAGCCGGAGGAGATTGCGTTCGTCGTCGCCTCCTTCGACCGCACCTTCGAGTACCACAAGCTGCAGGTGGCCTTTGACGCCATCCGGGCCGGGGCGCGCTTTGTGGCCACCAATGCCGACCGGTATTGTCCTATCCCCGGCGGAGGCCTGCCCGATGCGGCGGCCGCCATCGGCGCGATCGAGGGCTGCACGGGGGTAAAGGTCGAGGTCGTCGTCGGCAAGCCCTCGCCCATCACCGTGCGCGCCATCCTCGAGCGCTTGCAGCTCCCGGCGTCGGACTGCATCATCATCGGCGACCGCTTGGAGACGGACGTGTTCATGGGCCTGGAGGCGGGGATGGCGACCGCCGTCGTCCTCACCGGCGTCACCACGCCCGAGCTGCTGGCCGCCTCTGAAATCCAGCCCGATTACGTGCTCAGTCGCCTGGATGAACTGCTGCCGGGGTTAGAGCAAGCATGACCACCCCGCGGGTGCACAGCATATTCGGTGGGATAGCGGTCTCTCACCTCATCGAGAGTGATGAGGGCCTGGTACTGGTCGATGCAGGGCTTCCGGGTTTGGAACACCGCATCTTGCGGCGCATGGCGCTCCTGGGGCGAGACGACCTGCGGTTGATCTTTATCACGCACGCTCACCTGGATCATTACGGTGGGGCAGCAGCCCTGCGCAGGCTCACGGGAGCGCCCATCGCCATTCACCTGGATGACGCAGGCGCGATGGCGCGGGGGGAGACGGACCTGGGTTCCTGCCGCGGCTTTGGGCGATTGATAGGGCCGTTCCTGCCGATGCTTGAGGCGAGCGTGCCCGTTCAGCCGACGCGAGCTGATGTTCTCGTGGAGGATGGCACCGATCTGCGCGCTTACGGACTGGATGGGGTGGTGGTTCATACCCCGGGCCATACGCCGGGTTCCAGTTGCCTGCTCGTCGACGGGCGGCTTGCCTTTGTCAGCGACCTGATATCGGCGGTTTTCGGCGTTCGCGGGGCCATCTTTTTCGCCCAGGATTGGACCCAGGTTCCGCGGAATCTGGCCCGCATACAGGCTCTTGAGCCGGAAAAGATATACGTCGGTCACGCGCTCCGCCCTGTGGACGGCGCGCGGTTGCAACGCTGTCGCGTCAACGCAAGTTGGTATGGCGTGAGCGAGGGATAAGGGAGGCGCGGTATGGGCAAGCGTCTCATCATCAACGCCGACGACTTTGGCTATGCTGAGGGGAGTGTCCCGGCCATCATCGAGCTTTACGAGGCGGGCGTGGTCACCAGCACGACCGCACTGGTCAACCAGCCGCACTGGCCGGAGGCGGCTGCTTACCTGCGCGAGCATCCCGGCCTGGGGGCGGGCGTGCATCTGGTGATGAACGAGGGACGGCCCATCCTCCCTGTGGAGCGTGTCCCCTCGCTGGTCGATGGCGTGGGCCAGTTCCGCGATGGCAACGCGCTGTTGCGGCGTTACGGGCGCCTGCGCTCAGCTCAACTCCAGGCCGAGTGGCGCGCCCAGATCGAAAAGTTCGTCGCCGAGGCCGGGCGGCGGCCCGATCACCTCGACCTGCACTGCCACTATCCCTATGTTTTCCCCTCCTGGTTTCGCATCACGTTGAAGCTGGCCCAGGAGTATGGCCGCATCCCGGTCCGTACACCCTTTGATGACGCGCTGGAGCGCAAGGCAGAGGGGCTGGCTGCCGGGGTGGGTTTCCCCACCTGGCTCGTCCGCTGGCAGGGGCGGCGCTACCAGCGGATGGTGGCGCAGTACGGCCTCAAGCGCGCCAACTACTTTGAATCCTCCTTCTCGCTGTTCGTCCCCGACGAGCGCCGCACGGCGGAATACCTCCTGGGCCTGCTGGACGCGCTGCCCGATGGCGTCACCGAACTGCTGGCCCATCCCGGAACCGAGGTGTGGCGCGATAAGGACCGCCGCGCCCTGCTCGATCCGCGGGTAAAGGCGCGCATCGACGAGTTGGGGATCGAGCTCATCACCTATGGCGACCTCTAGCGCGCGTAAGGACCTCCTGCGGCGATTTGTCGTCGTTATCTCGAGCGTATTGGCGTCGCTGCACGTCGGTTTGATCGTCGCCTACTTTTGCGCGCGCTGGCTTTTTGGCAACAGCTTGTGGCTCGTCGATGCTGCCGCCTACGTCCTGCCCTGGCTGTTCGCGCCGTCCTTTTTGCTGCTGCCCGCCGCTCTGATTTGCCGCTCTCGCCTTTTGACGTGCGGCGCGGCAGCGCCGCTTGCCATCTTCTTGGCCGTCTATGGCCACCTCTACCTCCTGCGCTGGCCCTTGCGCACTGCAGGTCCGGCTTTCACCGTATTGACCTACAACGTCCTTTATACGAACGAGGACGTTGACGCCGTGGCGGTCGAGATCGAGAGGCTCACCCCTGACTTTTTCGGCCTGCGGGAGTTGGAGCCATCGATGGCCGAGGCGCTGGACGCCCGTTTTGCCGAGCGCTACCCGCACCGTCGCGTGGAGCCTGGCTGCGGCTTTTGGAGCCGCTACCCGGTTCTATCGTACGAGGCGTTTCACCTGGTCGAGGGGCAGGGAACCTGGGCACAGCAGCTCGTGTTGGACGTCGATGGGCGCGAGGTGGCCGTGCTCAGCGTCCACCCGCGCTCGCCGCCGGTGTACGATATTCCCCTTACCGAGCTGCCGGCGGTGTTGCCCACTGCGTTCCCAAATCGGGAACGCGACGCCGACTTGCGCGGGCTGCTCCTGCGGCTGGAAGGGATCGCTGGCCCGCTGGTCGTCATCGGCGATTTCAACGCGACCGATCAGCAGGGGGCATACGCGCTGCTGACCCGCCGCCTGCGCGACGCGCATCGCGAGAGCGGCTGGGGGATGGGATTCACGTTTTCTGACTGGCCAGGTGTGGGTCCGGCGCTGTGGCGCATCGACTATGTCTTTTACACGCCGGACCTGGTGGCGCTGTCCGCCGGAGTGGGGGACTATGGCGGGTCGGATCACCGCCCGGTGATCGCGCGGCTGGCGTTTCGGGCGGAGCAGTGAGCTTGA
>JAFGED010000168.1 GCA_016931785.1 Anaerolineae bacterium | reverse complement strand
GTGGCGGCATACCTGAACAAGACGGTGCAGGCGGCGCGGCTGAAGGGGGCGCGGACGATCGTCACCGGCATTTCAGAAGCGGTGGCAGAGACGATTGTGGACCTGGGGATAGACTGGAGCGGGATCGAGACCTTGCGCGATCTGCGGACCGGGTTGCGGGCTGCGTTGCAAGCGCGCACGCTGACCAATGCAGTGGGGCGCGGTCAGTGATCCCGCTATGAGCACGGGTCCGTTGGGAAAAGTAAAGATCAGGGTTGATGCCGGCAAGTTGCTGGGGTATCTGCCTCACAACTGGACCTACATCGGCTACGACGAGGTCAACTACACCTATACCCCGGAAGGCCAGGAGCTGCTGGCCAAGTTCATGGCCCTACAGGAAAAGCCCTATTACGTCCGGGCGCACCATCTGCTGTGCACGGGTAACTGCCACGGGTTCTACAAGTGGGGCTCGACCAACGCCTACTTGGAGGACGACGAGGGCCGCCCGATCTACGACTGGACGTTTGTCGACCTCGTCTTTGACACGCTTCTAGAGCATCGCTGCAAGCCGTTCGTCGAGCTGGGGTTCATGCCCCTCGATTTGGTCGATACGGCACACTACGACTCTGGCGAGGATACCTGGACGCTGCAGAGCTATCGCGCCTACGGGTGGGCGTGCCCTCCCAAGGACTATCAAAAGTGGCACGACCTGATCTTTAACCTGGTTCAGCACTGCGCCGAACGGTACGGGGACGAGGAGATTCGGACCTGGTACTGGGAGCTGTGGAACGAACCGGACATTTTTTACTGGCGCGGGACCGTCGACGAGTTCAACAAGCTCTACGATTACACCGCCGCCGCGGTGAGAGCGGCTTGCCCGGAGGCGCGCGTCGGCGGGCCGGGGACGACCAACCCGGTCCTCGGTCACCCGTCGGCCGAGTTCCTGGATCGATTTCTGGGGCACTGCGTCAACGGCGTCAACTGCTTTACGGGGCAGAGGGGCACGCCCATCGACTTTGTCAGTTTTCACGTCAAGGGTGGCGGGTACCGCGCCGATCCCAGGCACCGCAAGCAACCGCCACCCTCGGTGAAGCAGATCCTCAGCCACACCCAGGTGGGGCACGGGATCATCGGCAAGTATCCGGCGCTCGATGGATTGGAGTGCGTCCTCTCAGAGATCGATCCCGACGGGTGGGCCGCCGGCGGGGCCTGGGACAATGCCAACCTCAACTTTCGCAACACCGAGTATTACCCCAGCTTTGTGGCGGCGGCTTTCGACAAGGTGAGCCGCTACGCCCGGCAGAACGGATGGGGCCTCAAGCTGCTGACGTGGGCCTTTATGTTCGTGGGCGAGCGCTGCTTCGAGGGCACGCGGGCATTCTCCACCCAGGGTATCGATAAACCGATCCTGAACCTCTTTCGCATGTACGCCTTGATGGGGCAGCGCGAGGTGCTTTTCGAAAGCAACGGCGCCAAAGACCCGCTGGCCTACGCCGACCTGTATGGCCGTGGCGAGGAGTCGGATATCTCCGGCTTCGCTACCCTCTCCGACGAAAGCCTGGAGGTGCTGATCTATAACCACCACGACGATTGGGACGTGAGTGGGGAGTACGAGATCGACCTGCAGGTCGAAAACCTGCCCTTTGAGGGGAACGCACTGCTGTTGGCCCATTACCGGATCGACCAGTCCCACAGCAATGCCTACGCCGAGTGGGCGCGCCAGGGCAAGCCGATGTATCCCACGCCGGAACAGCGGGCGGCGATCAAAGCGCGCGAGGGGTTGGAGTTGTTGGAGCTGCCTCGAAAGATCGCGTGCGATGGGGGCAGGCTCAGGCTGCGCTTTGAGCTGCCGGTGCACGGCATATCGCTGGTGAGCGTCTCTTCCGCAAGGTGACGAGAATGCTTGCTATCAGCAGTGCCCGTTTTGTGGCCGCGATTTCATAGAGAAAATGTAACTATTCACCCTTGCGAAGGTTTGAAGCCAATTCGCTGGCAAAGGCGACTTGGTTCGGCGGAACCGCGTCCGATTACAGGTGTGATTCAGAACCTTCGCAAGGGTTGACTGAGCAATTACGAGAAATAACTCGGAATGCGCGATTAGAGATCGCGTGCGATGTAGGAATCGCGCTTACGATTTGCCATCCTCTTGCAAGCCAGGACCAACCCCCGCAGCCCTCCGACCGTCACGAGCCCTATCGCCGGCAGTGCCTGCCAGTTCCTCTTTTGAGCTTCGAGGGCGGAGTCCGGCTTTGCATCCTCGCGATCGAGATGGGCTCCCTGATCCGGCTGCTGGAACGCGTATTCCAGGCTGCCATCGGGATTGAACCACCACGATAGCTCGCCGCTGTACGGATCGCACGTGGACGCGCCGCACGTGTTCGCGCCATCCGTCCACCAGCAGTTGGCGCCGAGGTCGGTCCCGATGATGCGGTCGTTCGTGCCGGATGAGCCGCGGCACGACACGTTGTCGCTAAAGGTCGACGAGCCGCCGTCAAAGTTAAAGTTGCGCTCGGCGCTATCGATAGAGACGTTGCCGGTCACCTCCATGGCGCCCGGATTGCGGTTCCAGGTGATGCCGTGTTTGCCGTTATCACACGCCAGGTTGTAGCGAAAGACGTGATCCACGGGAATGTCCTCGCCGCCCAGCTTGTACCCGTTCTTATCCCCGCTCCCGTGCGTCGTGCCGTCGCTGAGCGTGCCGTTCTCGTACGAGATGCAGTACTCGATGGTCACGGCGCCGATCGGGCCGGTCTCTGGCTTGGTATACATGTCCCAGCCGTCGTCGATGTTGTTGTGCGAGACGCAGTAGCGGAACACGTTGCCCTCCCCCGACGTCAGTTTGGCGGCGAACCCGTCCGCGTCCTCGCCGTCCGCGTCCGCGTTGTCGTGCGATTCGCAACTGAGGATCAGGTTGTGGGCGGGCCACTCGGACTGGAGCGCCGACG
>JAFGED010000167.1 GCA_016931785.1 Anaerolineae bacterium | reverse complement strand
TGCTCCTGCTGGGCCACGTCGGTCGGCACGACGAGCGCCTCCCGACCCAGCGCCCGGACCGCCTGGGCCACCTCCTGCAGCGGGCCCTCGTTGCGCGCTCCAAGCGCCACGTGCGCACCCTCGCGGGCCAGCGCCAGCGCCGTCGCCCGCCCGATGCCGCTGGAACCGCCGGTGACGATGGCTATTTTGTCGAACAGCGTCTTCCCACTCATAAGCTCCTCCGTCAGTTCTCCAGTCCGTTAAAATATAAACACCCCTTTATGCATCCCGTTGCGCATGATTTGCAAGAATCTTCCCGAAAGCGGCGACCTGCAGCACCGCCGAGTCACGCTACAAGCGTGACCTACACGGTTCAAGTCGAGCGCCCCAGCAACCCGGTCCAGCGCAGCAGCCGCCCCAGCCGCGAGACCTGCAGGTCGATCGCCGCTTCGGGGCACATCTCGTGGCAACAGTAACAGCGGATGCAGACCTCATGGTCCACCACGGCCAGCCGGTCTGCGATGCTGATCGCCTGCACGGGACAAACGCGCTCGCAGGTGCGGCAGGCCGTACAGCGCCCGCGCTGCGGGATGGGAAAGGGAACGAATAAGCGCGTGCGCCTGGTCGCAAAGCTCAAGAGCCTGTTCCTCCCTGCGACGGGCCGCGCCGTCTCAGGCAGGCAAAAATCGGGCACGGCGACCTCTGCCACCGGTGTACCCGCCACGTCGATCTCCACCGGCCACCGGCCGTGCCGCTGCGCCGCGCGAAACAGCGGCAGCCCGTTGGGGTCCAGGCCCACGATCTGGCAGACGACGGCGTCCATGGCCACGACGTCCGAGCTGGCCAGCAGCGCGCCGATCTGGCGTGGCGAGCCTCCCGTGCTCGGCCCGCTGCCCTCCAGGCCGATCACGCCATCCATCACGGTGAGCGCTGGGCGCACGTGGGCTGCGATGTCAAGCAGCATGTCGCAGAACTTGTCCACGTCGGGCAGCTTGGCATGGTAGGCGGTCTTGGTCATGCCGGGCACCAACCCGAAGAGATTCTTGATCGCCCCCGTGATCGTTGTCAGGTTGTGCGTCTTGAGCTTGGGGAGCGAGATGACGACGTCGACCTCCTGGCAGAGCTTGACGAGATCGAGCCGCTTGAGCAGCACGCTCTCCGGCGCAGGCACCTGGACGGCGGCGATGTCGTCGTGCAGCTTCGCCCCTGTTCGCCTGGCTACTTCCAGCATCCCGGTGTCTCGATACGCGCGCCGCACGACCAAGCCCGTGGGCACAGGGCCGCTATCAAAAATGACGGCCTCTCCCCCGGCGCACTGCACCAGTTCCACCATCGCCTCTACGACGGCGGGATGGGTCGTGATCGCCCGCTCCGGGCGGATCGGCATCAAGAGATTCGGCTTGAGCAACACACGCTGGCCCGCCCCGACGAACGCGCCGATGCCGCCCAGCGGCTCCAGCGCAGTGATCAGCGCGCGGCGGACCTGGTCGATCTCGTAGGTCTCGCACTTGACGATGGACACGATGGCCATTCTGTTCACCTCTGCACAGGGCTCACGACATCGGGCAATTTTACAACTTACCGGCGGAAGTGCAAGTACCCGAACGATTTTGAGCCGTCGGGCTATGTGATATAATCAGCAGCGGCACGGGATGGCAGATTTACCTTTGTGCATGACGATTTCGAGCGCCAGGCCAGGCTCACGTGACTCACGAGGGTTATTACCAGATTTTAGGCGTCGATAGACACGCCAGCCGGGAAGAAATCCAGGAAGCCTTCCACACATTGGCGCGCAAGTACCATCCTGATGCCAATCCAGACCCGCGAGTCGTAGCGCGGTTCAAAGAGATCAGCGCCGCCTACGAAGTGCTGAGCGACGCCAGACAGCGGGCCAAATACGACCTCCAGATCGGCACCGAGTGGTCGCGCTCACAACAGGCTGGCTCCTCCAGCGACGCCAGGTGGCGCCAACAGACGACGTACACCCAAGAGGCAGGGATGGGAGGGTATCGCCGCCAGGCGAGGGCGACCAATCCCATTAAGGACAACCTCGGGAATACCCCGCTGACTACGGAGCTGACCAGGTTGGCGAGCATTCTGGTGGTCATATTCCTGGCGATCAGTTTCGTCATCGACATGCTGCCCCTGGTCGCTGGAGCGCTATCCATCGGCGGGCAGGTGTTCTGCATCGCCTTACCGATTATAGGCGGCTTGCTCTCTCTCGGTTTAGGGCTGTGTCTCAGGAAGCGCAGCACATGCCCCAAGTGTCGCAAGCCGTGGGCCAGGGAGATACTGCGCAAGGAGAAAGGAGACGTGTTCTATAGAGACGTTCCCTTCGACGGCCTGCCTCCTATCCCCCATGTGCGGTACAGGGTACAGAACCAGTGCAAGTATTGCGGGCACAGATGGATATCCACCCAGGCAGAAAAGCTCTGGAGATCCTTCGTCTGAAAGCGCCAGGGGCGAGAGACATGGCCGCGCCAACCCTGAACATCGGCATCGAGGAGGAGTACCAGATCATCGATCCCGCCACGCGGGAGCTGCGCTCATACGTGCAGCAGTTGCTCGAACGCGGCCAGGCTGTGCTACCCGACCAGATCCGTCCCGAGTTTCTCCAATCACAGGTGGAGGCCGGCACGCACATCTGCGACGACGTCAAGCAGGCGCGCCGCGAACTTGGGCGCATACGCCGCTCGATCTGGGAACTGGCTGATCGCGAAGGGCTGTGGGTGGCAGCGGCGGGCACGCACCCGTTCTCGTCCTGGGCACACCAGGAGGTCTCCCCCTATGGCCGCTACCCGGAGTTGAGCCGCTTCTTGCAGGACGTGGGACGGCGGCTGCTGGTCTTTGGCCTGCACGTCCACATCGGGATCGAGGATCGGACGCTGTGCATCGAGGTGATGAACCAGATGCGTTCCTTCCTGCCCCTGCTGCTGTGCCTCTCGACCAGCTCGCCCTTCTGGCACGGCCGCGACACCGGCCTGAAATCGTACCGCAGCGTCGTCTTCCAGAACCTGCCCCGCACCGGCATCCCCCAGCAGTTCGGCTCCTACGCCGACTACCGCCGCTACGTGGACATACTTCTGGACACCGGCAGCATCGCCGAGCCGACGCACATCTGGTGGGACGTGCGCCCCAGCGAGAAATTCCCCACGCTGGAGGTGCGCATCCCCGACATGTGCACGCGCGTGGATGAGGCGCTGTGCCTGGTCGCGCTGGTGCAGGCCATCTCGGCCAAACTGGTGCGGTTGCGCCTGGCCCACCGCACGTGGCCCATCCATCGCAAGCACCTGCTCGACGAGAACAAGTGGCGCGCGGTGCGCTACGGCATCGCGGGGAAACTGATCGACATCGACCGGGCAAGGGAGGTGCCGGTCCCCGAGCTGGTGGACCGTCTGCTGGCCTGGCTGGGCGACGTGATAGACGAACTGGACAGCCGGGCGGAGACCGAGTACGCTTGCACCATCCTGAGCCAGGGCACCAGCGCCGACCGCCAACTGGCCGTCTACCGGCAGGCAGGTCACTTTCAGGCCGTGGTGGATCACGTCGTGGCAGAGACGCAGGAAGGGCTGGGGAAATGAAAAATGGCGATTGACGCTTTGCGGGGGTTGTGCTATGCTACGCACACTGTGATAGACAAAACGGAGGAATGCCTTGTCTGGTATTAGACTCTTTACCATAGGCGGCATCGAGATCAAGATGCACATCACCTTCCCGCTGATCTTGATCGTAGCGGCCGTGCAGTTCGGCTTCCTGAGCGCGGAAGGCTTTTCGCTCTCCGGGGCGCTCTTTGGCGTCGTCGTCACGCTGATCCTGTTCGTCTGCGTGGTGCTGCACGAGCTGAGCCACAGCCTGACGGCGATCCGCATGGGCTTCCCGGTGCGCCAGATCGTCCTCCTGCCGCTGGGCGGCGTCGCGCAGATCGAGCGCATGCCGGAACGCCCGGGCCAGGAATTTTTGATGGCCATCGCCGGTCCGCTGACCAACGTCGTCATCGCCGCGGCACTTCTAGCTATCGGCTTGCCGCTCCAGGTGGGGTGGCTTGCCAGTCTACGGAAGCTGGCGCTAAGCCCTGGGGAGCTGGGGTGGCAGGACACCCTGCCATATCTCGTCTTTACGAACCTGATGCTGGCTGCCTTCAACCTCCTCCCGGCATTTCCGATGGACGGCGGGCGGGTGCTGCGCGCGCTGCTGGCGACGGTGATGCCCTTCGCCCGCGCCACGGCGCTGGCGGTCAGTATCGGTCAGGGGCTGGCCTGGTTCCTCGGGTTAGCCGGGCTTTTGAGCCGCAACATCATGTGGATCCTCATCGCGGTCTTTGTCTACTCCGGCGCAGGCCAGGAAGGGCGCATGATCCAGGTGCGCAGCGTGCTGCGCGGGCTGCGCGTGCGCCAGGTCTTTTCGCGGCGTGCCCAGACCCTCTCGCCGAACGACCCGATCGACCGTGCCGCCGACCTGATCCTGGAAAGCTTCCAATCCGATTTTCCCATCTGCGACGGCAAGCAGATCGTGGGCCTGCTCACCCACGCCGACATCATCCAGGCCCTCAAGCGCCACCCGCCCGAGACCGCCGTGCGCACGGTCATGCGCGCCGAGTTCCCCACCGCCCGGCTGGATGACGAACTCTTCGAGGTCCATCGCAAGATGCTGGAAGCAGGAATCGGCGCCGCCCCGGTGATAGACAAGGGGTACTACCTCGGCCTGCTCACCGAACGCGACGTGGGCGAGGTCTACCAACTGCTCTCGGTCAACCCGCACCTCTTGGGACAAAGAGAGCGCGAATGATCTCCATCGACGAGGCGCGCCACTACTACGGCGATAACGACGCCGTACACGACTTTGACCACGTCCTGCGGGTGCTGGCGCTGGCGGAGCGCATCGGACAGGCGGAGGGCGCCGACATGGAGATCGTGCGCGCGGCGGCGCTGCTGCACGATGTGGCGCGCGAACAAGCCGATGCCGAGGGACTAGACCACGCGGCCATCGGGGCCGAGCGGGCGCGGGAGATTTTGGCGGGACGGCCACCCGAAAAGATAGAGGCCGTGGTCCACGCCATCGCCGCCCACCGCTTCCGCGCCGATTCGGCGCCGGAGACATTGGAGGCGCAGGTGCTCTTCGATGCCGACAAGCTGGACGCCATCGGCGCGGTGGGAATCGCGCGCGCCTTCGCCTACGGCGGCGCGCACGGGCAGCGGCTGTGGGCGCCCGTCGAGAGTGTGGAAGTCGCTCGCTGGAGGAAAGAAGGTGACGATCCTGACACCCACACCCCCGTCCACGAGTTCGTCGTCAAGCTATCTCAACTCAAGGGCCGGCTTTTTACTCCTACCGGCCGCGCCATCGCCGAGGAGCGCCACGCCTACATGGTGGACTTTTTCGAGCGGCTGGACGCCGAGGTGCGGGGCAGGCAGTAGCACACAAAAACCTCCCGCGTCATGTGACGGCGGGAGGCCCGCTAACCAACGAACAAGTGGTCTCACCTATCCCCCCAGGTACGCCTCCTGCACCTGCGGGTTCTCTCGCAGCTCTGCGGCTGTGCCTGCCAGGACCACCTGCCCCGTCTCCAGGACATAACCGCGGCCGGCCACAGAGAGAGCCATCAGCGCGTTCTGCTCCACCAGCAGGATCGTCGTGCCCTCCTCGTTCAACTGGCGGATGACGCGAAAGATATCCTCGACCAGCAGAGGGGCCAATCCCATCGAGGGCTCATCGAGCAAAAGCAGGCGGGGATGCGCCATCAGCGCCCGCCCGATGGCCAGCATCTGCTGCTCGCCGCCGGAGAGCGTGCCGCCCAACTGCCTGCGGCGCTCCTCCAGCCGGGGGAACAGGTCAAAGACGCGCCGCATATCGCGCTGAATCCCCTCAGGATCACTGCGCAGAAAGGCGCCCATCTCCAGGTTCTCTCTCACCGTCAGCCGCCCGAAAATCCGCCGCCCCTCAGGCGCCTGCGATACGCCGCGCCCCACGACTTTGTGGGCCGGCAGGGTGTGAATCTCTTCCCCTTCTAACCGGATCGTGCCGGACCGGGGATGCAGCAGCCCGCAGATTGTGTTCAGCGTCGTGCTCTTGCCCGCGCCGTTGGCCCCGATCAGGGTGACGATCTCCCCCTCCTCCACCGTCAGCGAGATGCCCTTTAGCGCGTGGATGTTGCCGTAATAGGCGTGGACGTCGTTTACTTCCAGCATCGCCATCGATTCCTACACCTCCACGTCCATAAACCCGGTCACGCTGCGCCCCAGATAGGCCTCGACCACCTTGGGGTTATTCTGGATCTCCTCCGGGGTTCCCTCGGCGATCTTGACCCCATAATCCAGGACCGATACCTGTTCCGAGATATTCATGACCACCCGCATGTCGTGCTCGATGAGGAGGATGGTGATGCCCAACTCGTCGCGCAGCCGCCGGATGAAGGCGATCATCTCCGTGGTCTCTGAGGGATTCATGCCGGCGGTGGGCTCGTCGAGCAGTAGCAATCTCGGTTTCACGGCCAACGCACGCGCGACCTCCAAGCGTCGCTGGGCGCCGTAAGGCAGGTTCTTGGCAAACACGTCGCCGCGGCCCTGAAGCCCGACAAACGCCAACAGCTCCAGCGCCTCGTCCAGCGCCTGTCGCTCCTCGCGCCGGGAACGCGGGGGCCGAAAGACCGCGCTGAAAACCCCGGAGCGAAGACGGTGGTGCTGTCCCACCAGGACATTCTCCAAAGCAGTCATCTCACCGAACAGGCGGATGTTTTGGAACGTGCGCGCGATCCCCTGTGCGGTGATCTGATCCGGGCGACGGTCGTTGAGCAACCGGCCGTCAAAGACCAGAGAGCCCTCCTCGGGCCGGTAGGCACCCGTGATGCAGTTGAAGAAGGTCGTCTTGCCTGCGCCGTTGGGCCCGATGATGCTGGCGATGCCGCGCTCGGGCACGCTGATATCTACCGCGCTGACGGCAGTCAGCCCGCCAAACCGCTTGGTGACTTGAGTTGCTTCCAGGATACCCAAAATCCAACTCCTACTGAAATCACGGCCACACCCGCCGATGCTACTCCAGGGACTCGTGCAGTTCCATCGCCCTGCGCTTGGACGGCCAGAGGCCCTCCGGGCGCAGGATCATCATGACAATAAGGAGCGCGCCGAAGGCCAGCATGCGGTAGTTTTCCAACTGGCGCAATATCTCCGGCAGGCCCTTCAACACCAGCGCTCCCACGATCACACCCGGAATGCTGCCCATCCCACCGATGATGACAAGGGAGAGCACGTTGACCGAGACGAGAAGAGTGAAATCCTCCGGTCCCGTGAACTTGTTGCGCGATGCAAAAATCGCGCCGCCGAACCCGGCAAAGGCAGCGCCGATGGCAAAGGCCAGCAGTTTGTACTTGAGGGTATAGACCCCCATCGCCGCAGCCACATCCTCGTCCTCGCGCATGGCCATCCAGGCCCTGCCAACCCGCGAAAGTTGCAGGCGATGGGTGATCAGAGCCACCAGCATAATGCCCAGGACGATAAAGTACATGAAGTAGAACTCGTTGTTGACGCTAAAGCCAAACAGACTTGGTCCGCCGATGTTACGGACTCCCTGTGGGCCGTCGGTAAGCGAGGTCAGCGCGTCACTCTTTGAGAGGATGCGGATGATCTCCCCAAAGCCCAGCGTCACGATCGCCAGATAGTCTCCCCGCATCCGCAACACCGGGATACCCAACAAGATGCCGAAGATGGCAGCAAGCACGACGCCAATCGGCAGCGCCAGCCAAAAGTCCATCATGATGCCGTGTGGTTCGGGGGCCGTCAGCAAACCGACGGTGTAAGCACCGATGGCGAAGAAGGCCACGTAGCCCAGGTCCAGGAGGCCGGCCATGCCGACCACGATGTTCAGCCCCAACCCCAGCATCACGTAGATACCCACCGTACCCAGTGTATAGTTCCAGTACTGGCCCAACACAAGAGGCGCAACAAGCAGCGCCAGCAAGGCAACGCCGTACAGAATCTGCCGCGAGTATTTGTACTGCACCAGGGTCTGCACGGTGGGCATGGCGACCAGACTCTTGTGTATCGCGCTCCAGCGCTCTCTCAGCGACTCGCGCCACCTGTAGCGCGCCGAGGCCCGGGCCAATAGGGCGCCCGCTAACCCCGCTGCCGTCAACAGTGCGAACATCGCCACTGCGGCTGCTGCTGGGGAGAGCCCGAGGGTGAGCAGATCGACGGCCTGGGGCGTGAGTTGTGCCAGCCATTTGCGCAGGTCAACGCCGGAACCCGTCAGGGCGCCTACCCCGGCGGTAAGTAGAGCCATGATCACCCCATGTGACACGCCCGCCAGCAGACCGGCAATGATCGCCGCCCGCCACGACTCGGACGTGATGCGCCGGACGGCCATCGCGCCGCCCCACGAGGCGACGAGCAGCAGCAAAATCCATACCCCTGGCAATTGGGTGGGCAGCTTGAACCAACCGCTCACTATCGTGCCCGCCAAGCCGGTCACGCCCAGCAGCACGACGAACACGTTGATCGCGCCTGCAATCGCTCCACTACGGAGGGCTGAACGAATGTTCATAAATCTCTCCCGATACCCATCGGCATGACGGACAGGTGCCCGTCACATCTTTTTCTCCGATAGGACCTCTCCCAGCAGGCCCGTAGGCCGGAAGATAAGGACCAAAACCAAGATCGAGAAAGCCACCACATCCTTGAGCTGGTAAGGCATTCCCAGCAAGGCAGGCCCGATGGCCTCCAGAATTCCCAGGGTCAGCCCGCCCAGCATAGCCCCGGGAATGTTGCCAATACCTCCCAATACGGCGGCCGTAAATGCCTTAAGGCCAGGAATGAAACCCACGTAGTGATAAATGAGGCCCATATGCAGGCCCCACATCACGCCCGCCGCGCCGGCGAGCAGACCGCTGATGGCGAAGGTGTTGACGATAACACGATCCACGTCGATGCCCATCAGCGCCGCAATATCTTTGTCCTCGGCTACGGCGCGCATCGCCTTGCCCATCTTGGTCCGCTGTACCAGCACGAACAATCCGACCATCAAGAGAATAGACAGCACGAAGGTCAGCACGCCGGTGTACGTGATCAGCACCGGCTTGCCACTTACCATTATATTCCAGCCAATGTTGCGGGCGACGATCTGAGGATTACTATAATCGTGGCGAGCAGTGCCGAACATCAACTGGGCTGCATTTTCCAGGAATATGGAGGCCCCAATGGCGCTGATCAACGGCACCAGACGGGGCGCCTTGCGCAGAGGGCGGTAAGCAACGCGCTCCAACACCACGGCGACGACCATGGCCACAAGCATGCCCACGGCAAAGGCGACCAGCACCACGATGACAGACCAGAGAACGCCCTTGTCCAGCAGCCCCGCGCCGGTGAACGCCTCCAGCGTAAAGTAACCGGCAAAGGCCCCCACCATCATCACATCGCCGTGGGCAAAGTTGATCATGAAAAGAATGCCGTAAATCAGTGTATAACCCAGGGCGATGACGGCATAGACGCCGCCCAGGATGATGCCAGAGATCGCAAAGCGCACCCAGGTGTCACCCCCGTAGACTTGCTCGACGAACAAAATGGCCCACAACCGCCATGCCAAGAAAGCGGCCACGCATAAACCTATCGCCGGGCGGACGAATCGACCGGTGTTGAAAGAACGTTGGGGGTGAACGACTCTGTTCATAGAGAAACCCTCTTTGCAACTCCACTCGCAGTTGCACCATACAGTCTTATAACTGTCAGGGTAAGGCGATGAGGCAGACTATGCAGCCTACCTCATCGCTTGTGATCGGGAAAGGAACGCAGGGGCTAGGTCTATTGACCGGGAGCCTCAACCCATTCGCCGTTCTCTACGATCATAAAGATAGGCTCTGCCGAGGCGCATTCGCCTGCAGTGCATGTCAGCGTACCGGTCAAGCCAGGAAAGTCCTTGGTGCTGCGCACTGCGTCGGCCAGGGCTTTGCGCGGGATGACCAACTGGTTGCCGTGCTTGATCGCAGCCCTGTCGATGGCGTCGAGCAAGACGGCAGCCGAGTCGTAGCCATGTGGGCTGAAGGGACTCAGCTTGCCCTGCGGATCACCGTAGGCTGCCTCGTAATCTGCCCTGAACTGATCAAAGGCCGCCGATGGGGGAATCGGCACGTAGGTTGAATAGGTGCCCTCCGACGCATCGCCGGCCAGGTCGATATAGTTCACGCCGTAGGTGCCGTCGCAACCAAAGAACTTGACGCCATCCAAACCGGCGCCGGCCATCTGGCTGACCATCACGGCTGCGTCGGCGTCGTAGCCGCCGAAGTAGATCAGCTCAGGCTCCAGTGCGGCGACGGCAGCCAGTGGCGCGCTGTAATCGGTTTCGCCAGGGGTGATGGCCTCGATTCCCAGCACGGCGCCCCCTAGGTCCTCAAAGTTCTTGGCCACGTCCTCGGCCAGGGCCTGCCCGTAGGCGCCGCCATCGTGCATCGTCACGATCTTTTTGACGCCCACCACGTTGTAGAGATACTTGGCCGCCATGTCGGCCTGTACGTGGTCAGAGAAGGCCACGCGGTTGTAGACGTTTGGCCCCAGCCCTGGCAGCTTGGCCAGGGTTGTCGAGGGCGACATCATGATGATGTGGGCCTCTTCGTAAATGGGGATGGCCGCGATGGTAGAGCCGGAAAAGGTATGCCCTGCAACGGCTACGACCTGGGGATCGGCGGCCAGCTTGTTGGCCACGGCCGCGCCCTGCTCAGGCGAGCCTTGCGTGTCCTCTGTGAGAAGCTCGAACTTGAAGCCCTCCACGTCGGGGTTCGCCTTCATCGCCAACTCGGCGCCACGCGAGATGTCGGTGCCGAAAGCCGAGTAGTCGCCCGTCATCGGGCCAACGTAGGCCACCTTGACGTTCTGCCCCGGCTCAAAGACGGCGCAGCCCCACTCATCCGTGCACTCATATGCCGCAGCAGGACAGCAGGACGTCAGAGCAGTCACAGTCACCAACAATGCAATAATTGAAAGTATTCTTGTACGCATCTCTTTCTCCTCTTTTTAGCTTTGTATTCAAAGAATTCACCTGTTGATCTCGAACTAAAAATAATCAATTTCCGGTTCGATAGACCACCTCCTTTCCCAAACTTTCTGTTAGCGCGCACAAGTCCTGGGCTAGGCCGGTACGGCAAAAGGTAAAACCTTGCGTTCTTGCCAGTACAGGTCCCAGCCGTTATT
>JAFGED010000166.1 GCA_016931785.1 Anaerolineae bacterium | reverse complement strand
TCGATCCGCGCCGCCGAGTTCATCGCCAACCGGTACGCCGGCTGGAGCGTGTCCAGGGACGCGGTGAAGCAGGCGGCGGCGCAGGCGGTGGGTTCGTTGCAGGCGTGGATCGCCAAGTGCGCGGGGGCGGGGACGACCTGGCAAGCGGATCGCGACGCGTTCCAGTCCCGCATGACGCGGGCCGGTGCGCACATCCGCTCGCTGAAGGAGCTGTCCAAGGCCGTCGAGGAGGCCTGGGCGCAGTTCGAGCAGCTTGAGAATGAGGGCTGCTCGTACGAGACTCCGGCGGAGCTGGCCGAGGCGCTGCGCAACCGCCAGTTGTGCTTCGCCCACGCGGTCTACCTGGAGGCGATCCTGTTCGCCCTGCGGAGCGGCGTGGGCAGCCGCGGCTCGTGCATCGTGCTCGACCCCGAGGGCGAGCGCGTCCACGACAAGCTGGATGAGCAGTGGCGCATCGCGCCGGAGGATTCCAGCTTCCGCGAGCAAGTGCTGGAGACGGTTGTCACGCCCGGCGGCGAGGTCGTCAACGAGTGGGTCCCCCGCAGACCGATCCCCGAGGCCGATGCCTGGTTCGAGACGGCCTGGGCCAGTTTCCGCAGCGGCGAGATTTTTGATACAGGGACGGCTATTTTCTGAGACTACATTTGACAGGAGGATGAACATGAAAAAGATCGTGACCTTTGGAGAGGTCATGCTGCGGCTTTCGCCGCCGGGGTTCCAGCGCTTTGTGCAGGCGCGCAGCTTTGACGTGATCTACGGCGGCGGCGAGGCCAACGTGGCGGCATCTCTGGCCAATTACGGCCAGCCGGTCGAGTACGTCACGCGGCTGCCGGCCAACGACATCGGCGATGCCTGCCTCAACTTTAGCCGCCAGTACGGCGTGGGCACTGACCACATCGTACGCGGCGGCGACCGGCTGGGCATCTATTTCCTGGAAACGGGAGCGGCCCAGCGTGGCAGCAAGGTGGTCTACGACCGGGCCGGGTCTGGGCTGTCCACCGTCGAGCCGGGGATGATCGACTGGCGGGCCGCCTTTGACGGCGCCGACTGGTTCCACTGGACGGGCATCACCCCGGCCATCTCGGCGGGCGCGGCGGAGGTGTGCCTGGAGGCGGCGCAGATGGCCAAGGCGATGGGGCTGACCGTCTCCTGCGACCTGAACTATCGCAAGAACCTGTGGAAGTGGGGCAAGCGGGCAGGGGATGTCATGCCTGACCTGGTGGCGCAGTGCGACGTGGCCATCGGCAACGAGGAGGACGCCGACAAGGTGTTCGGTATCAAAGCCCCTGAGGCCGACGTGACCGGCGGCAAGGTCGAGGCGGCGGCATACGTCTACGTGTGCGAGAAGCTGGTCGAGCGCTTCCCAAACCTAAAGACGGTGGCCATCACGCTGCGCGGGTCGCTTTCGGCCAGCCACAACACGTGGAGCGGCATCCTGTGGCACGGCGGCAGGACCTACACCACGCCCAAGTACGATATCGTCCCCATCGTGGACCGCGTGGGCGGCGGCGACAGCTTTTGCGGCGGCCTGGTCTATGGACTGCGCACGTATGGCGACGACTTTCAACAGGCGCTCAACTTTGCCGTGGCGGCCTCGTGCCTCAAGCACTCTATCGTCGGCGATTTCAACATGGTCAGCGTGGCCGAGGTGGAAAAGCTGATGGGCGGCGATGCCTCCGGGAGGGTGAGCCGATGACGATATTCAAATATTCAGAGATGGACGTCGCCACACCCGCGCCCAACACGCTGCGGCGGCAGGCGTACACCGAGAACGTCATGGTGACGGTGGTCGATTTCGTCAACGGCCCCAGCCCGGCGGCGCCTCCGCATCGGCATCCCCACGAGCAGATCACGTACATCGCCGCGGGCCAGGTGAACTTTATCGTCGGCGAGGGGGACGGGCAGACGGTGGACCTGGTCGAGGCCGGCGACCTGATCGTCGTGCCGCCGGACGCGCTGCACACAGTCGAGGTGCTGAGCGAAGCGGCGCGCTTGATCGATTGCTTTTATCCCATCCGGGAGGACTTTTTGTAAGGAGGAAAGGAATGGCTCGTTTTGATCGTATGACTGTGCTTAACGCTATGTTGGAGACTGGCTTGGCGCCCGTGTTCTACAACGGCGACGTCGAGGTTGCCAAAAAGATCGTGACAGCCTGCGCCGAGGGCGGCGCGCGGATCGTCGAGTTCACCAACCGGGGCGACCGGGCGTGGGACGTGTTCTCCGAACTGGTTGCCTGGGCCGACGAGGCCCGGCCCGGCGTCATCCTGGGCGTGGGATCCGTGGTCGACGCGCCCACCGCCGCGCTCTACGTCGCCAGCGGGGCCAATTTCGTCGTCGGCCCGATGCTCAATCCCGAGATCGCCCGGCTGTGCAACCGGCGCAAGGTGGCCTACAGCCCTGGCTGCGGGAGTGTGAGCGAGATCTCCGAGGCCGAGGAGTTGGGCGTGGAGATCGTCAAGATCTTTCCCGGCGGGCAGGTGGGCGGGCCGCCTTTCGTCAAGGCCGTCCGCGGCCCGATGCCCTGGACGCGCATCATGCCTACCGGCGGCGTGGACGCGACGGAGGAGAGCGTCAAGGGATGGATCGAGGCTGGCGCTGCCTGCCTGGGGATGGGCAGCAAGCTCATCCGCAAGGACCTGGTGGCCGCGGGTGACTTTGATTCCATCCGGGATAACGTGACCCGCGTTTTGGCGTGGATCCAAGAGGCCAGGGAATCGTAGGCCGGACTGTCAGTTCGGCCCACAAGTTAATCCAAGAGGCCCGAGGAGAGAAATAGTGACAGAGTCCAAGCATCAGCGATTTCACCTGAAAAACCTGGACCAGCTCCGCGCCGAGATCGAACGGTTGGGCCTCAAGATGCCCGTCGACGAGGATGTGTCGGTGCTGGGAAGCCCGCTGGTCATCGCGGGCAGGCAGATGCCGAACCGCTTCTCCGTCCAGCCGATGGAGGGGTTCGACGCCCATCCCGACGGCGCGCCGGGCGAGCTGAGCTTTCGCCGCTACCGGCGCTATGCCAGGGGCGGGTTTGGTCTGATCTGGTTCGAGGCGACGGCGGTGATGGAGGAGGCGCGCTCCAATCCCGGCCAGCTCTGGCTGCACGCCGGGAACGTCGGTGCGTTCCGCGAGCTGGTCGCGTCGATGCGCCAGGCGGCGCGGGATAGCCTGGGCCGCGACGTGATCCTCATCGTCCAGTTGACCCACTCCGGGCGCTACAGCAAGCCGACCGGGCAGCCCCGGCCGCTCATCGCCCATCGCAGCCCCATTCTCGACCCTCGGCACAACCTGCCCGAGGACTATCCCGTGGTCACCGACGACTACCTCGACCGCCTGCAGGATACGTACGTCGAGGCGGCCAAGCTGGCGGCGCAGGCGGGATTCGACGGTGTGGACGTCAAGAGCTGCCACCGCTATCTGGTCTCGGAGCTGTTGGCCTCCTTCACGCGCGAGGGCAAGTACGGCGGCTCGTTCGAGAACCGCACGCGCCTGCTGCGCGAGACGCTGGCGCGGATCGAGGACGAGGTGCCGGGTGTGTTCATCACCACTCGCATGAACGTCTACGACGCTATCAGCTACCCCTATGGTTTTGGCGTGGATAAGGACGATACTATGGTCCCCGATCTTGCAGAGCCCATCGAGCTGGTGCGGATTCTGCACGGGATGGGAATCCCCGTCCTCAACGTGTCGATCGGCAACCCCTACTTTAACCCGCACTTTGGCCGGCCCTACGATTTTCCGATCAAGGGCTTTTCGGTGCCGGATGAGCACCCGCTCACCGGGCTGGACCGCTTCATGTCCATCACGCGCCAGATTCAGGAATCGGTTCCCGGCTTGCCCGTGATCGGATCGGGGTATACCTGGCTGCGGCATCTCATGCCTTATGTCGGCGCCGGCGTCATCAACGGCGGTGGGGCGACCATCCTGGGCGTGGGGCGCGGCGCGTTCGCCTATCCCAACACGCCCAACGACGTGATCGCGACCGGGCGGATGGACCCGGCCAAGACCTGCGTCACCTGCTCCGCCTGCACGCAGATCATGCGCGACGGCGGCAAGACCGGCTGCGTGGTGCGCGATAGCGAGATCTATGGACCGCAGTACCGCCTGGCGCGGCGCTTTTCGCTCGACCGCTTGCAGGAGGAGGCCAAGCGCTGTCGCGATTGCGAGCAGGCCACCTGCACCACAGGCTGCCCGGCCCACGTCGACGTACCTGCCTTCGTCAAGGCGTTCGCCGCGGGCGACATCGCGGCCTCGTACGACGTCCTGCGTGCGTCCAACGTGCTGCCGGAGATGTGCGCCTACGTTTGCCCCTCCGAGGTGCAGTGCGAGGGCGGCTGCCTGGAGAACATCTTTTGCCTGAACCCCATCGCCATCCGCGATATCCAACTGGTGGTCAGCCGCATCGCCCGCCGCGAGGGGATGGTTGGCGTGCGGCTCCCCGCGCAAGCGTCGGGCAAGCGCGTGGCGATCGTGGGCGGCGGGCCGGCCGGGATTGCCGGGGCAATCAAGCTGCTGGAGCTGGGGCATCAGGTCACGGTTTTCGAGCGCGGGCAGAGCCTGGGCGGCACGCCCGACTGCATCATTCCCGCCGACCGGTATGGCAAGGCGGGCAGCGAGGTCGATGCCATCCTGAAGCCTGCCCGCGAGGCGGATCGAATCGAGGTCAAGTTCGGCCAGACGCTGGGCGAGGATGTGGCGCTGGACGACCTGCGGCGCGATTACGACGCCGTGCTGATCGCGGCGGGCCTATCCGAATCCACCTCGCTGGGTGAGGCAGAGGGCCCTTCGACTCCGCCCCTCGACTTGCTCGGGGGGCGCCTCAGGGCAGGCGTCGTGGACGCGCTGGCCTTCCTGCGACAGGCCAAGAACGGCTCGCTCGCCACGGTCCCCGACAAGGTAGCCGTGCTGGGCGGCGGCAACACCGCGATGGACGCGGCGGTCGCCGCCCGCAACCTGGGCGCCGCCGACGTCTACCTGGTGTATCGCCGTTCCTTTAGCGAGATGCCCGCCTGGCCCAAGGAGCGCGATGAGGCGTTGGAGAGCGGCGTGCACTTTATGCTGCTCACGCAGCCCACGGGCTATGAGACCGATCGCGACGGCAAGCTGACTGGCCTGCGCGTGCGGCGCACGGAGCTGGGCGCGCCGGATGACTCTGGCCGCAGGCGGCCCGTGCCGGTCGCGGGCAGTGAGAGCGTGCTGGATGTCGGCCTGGTGGTCGAGGCGCTGGGGCAGGGCGTTTCAGGCGCGCTGCGCGAGGCGCTTGCAGGCGTCGCCTTCACCAAGCGCGGCCTGATCGAGACGGCGAACGGCTCGTCCGCCACGAGCGTCGAGGGTGTTTTCGCCGCTGGCGACCTGGTCAACGGCGGCACCACGGCGGTGCAGGGTATCTCGGAGGGGATGCAGGCCGCCGGGGAGATCGACCGGTATCTTTTGGCTCTCCAAGCCTAAAGGCGCGAGAGCCTATCAACGGTTTCTAGACAGGATTGACAAGATTTTATCCTGTAAATGTATCATCTCAATAATCCGGGGGATGGGGGGTGTGAGGGCGGCTACGCAGCCCTCACACCCCCCGTCTTCCCCTACTTATTGAGAAGATACCTGTAAATCATGTAAATCCTGTCGAAAGAGGTGAATATGCATTCCACGATGATCGGCGCCTATGGTCCCTGGGCGGCCTCGCTTGTGGGCGATGGCCCGGCGGCGTTTTCGTTTCGACGCGGCGAGTGGACCGACGTGGAAGCCTGGCGGCCGGTGGCCCGGCAGCGGCTGCTGGACCGCCTGGCCCGACCCGATACCGGCGGTGCGCCTGAGGTGACGGTTCGCCGCCAGTTCACCTACGACGGCCTGCACGTCGAGGAGCTCTCCTGGCAACTGCCGTATGGCCCACCCACCGAGGCGATCTTTCTCAAGCCCGCCGGGGCGACGGGGAAACTGCCCGGCGTCCTGGCGCTGCACGACCACGCCGGCAACAAGGTCTTTGGCAAGCTCAAGATCGCCCAGACCGCCGACGAGGTGCATCCGCTGATGCTCGGGCATTACGAGGCATACTACGGCGGTGTGGCCTGGGCCAACGAGTTGGCCAAGCGGGGATACGCCGTTCTCGCGCCCGACGTCTATGCCTTTGCCAGCCGGCGCGTCCGGCTGGGAGATGTGCCGGAAAGGATCAGGGATGGCTTGACCGTGCAAGACTCTGGGGACCCGGCCGATATCGCCGCCTACAACCGCTGGGCCGGCGAGCACGAGTCGATCATGGCCAAGTCGCTGTTCTGCGCGGGAACCACGTGGCCGGGCGTCTTTTTGGCCGAGGACCAGTGCGCCTTGGACGTGCTCTGCGCGCGTGATGACGTGGACGCGGAGCGGGTCGGGTGCGGCGGCCTATCGGGGGGCGGGCTGCGCACGGTATACCTCGGCGGGGCCGATCCGCGCATCCGATGCGCCGTCTGTGTGGGGATGATGACCACCTGGCGCGATTGCCTGCTCAACAAATCCCACACCCACACCTGGATGGTCTACGTCCCATTGCTCCCGCCGGAGCTGGATTACCCCGAGATCCTGGGGCTGCGCGTTCCTCTACCGACGATGGTTTTGAACAACATCGACGACGCTCTCTTTACCCTCTCCGAGATGGAGCGAGCGGACGGCATCCTGCGAGAGGTCTATGCCAAGGCCGGGGCCGAGGAACGGTATCGCTGCAACTTTTACCCGGGCCCTCACAAGTTCGATCTGGAGATGCAGGACGACGCGTTTGGTTGGTTTGATCGCTGGCTGTTTTGACGATAAAGCTCCCCGGCGATCTTTGCCGGGGAGCTTTTGTCGCAAGTGCCTGGCCGGATGATCGAAACAGTCTCAGGCTAGCAGCAGGTACGGCTCCTCGACGTATTGCTTGATGCGCTGCAAAAAGCGCGCCGCCGGGGCGCCGTCTACCAGCCGGTGGTCAAAGGTCAGGCTGAGCCACATCATCTTGCGCACGGCGATCTCGCCGTTCACCACTGCTGCACAGTCCTTGATCCGCCCCACGCCCAGGATCGCCGCCTCCGGCAGGTTGATGATGGGGGTGAAGGCGTCGATCTCGAACATCCCCAGGTTGGTGATGGTAAAGGTGCTGCCGCTCAGCTCGTCCGGCAGCGCCGTGCCCGCCCGCGCCCGCTCGATCACGCCCCGCAGCTCGGCGGCGACCTTGGCCAGTCCCTTGCGGTCGGCGTCGCGCACGACGGGCACCAGGAGGCCGCGATCCGTATCGACCGCCAGCGCGACGTGCACCTCGTCCAGTTGATGGATCGTATCCCCGTCCAGCCGCGCGTTCATAGTGGGGAACTCGCGCAGCGCGCGGGCGACGACCTTGATCAGCAGATCGTTGTAGCCGATGCTAAAGCCCAACTCGTCGGCCAGGCTGGCCTTGAGCCGCTCGCGTATCTGCACCAGGTCGGTGGCGTCCACCTCCATCGTCAGCGTGACCGGCGCGGTCTCGCTGTGCCCCGCGTGCATGCGCCGAGCGATGACGGCGCGCACGCCGCTCATCGGTACCTCGGCTTGGGGGGCAGGAGAGATCGCTGATGCGCTGATGCGCTGACTCACCTCCAGCACGTCTTCCTTCATTATCCTGCCGCCCGGCCCGGAGCCCTGTATCTCGCGTAGGTCAACCCCTGCCTGCTCGGCCACGCGCTGTGCCACGGGTGTCGCCCTGGGGGCGGATTCCAGGAAAGAGGCGATGTCTCGTTCCACAATGCGCCCATCGGGCCCGCTGCCGGCGACCAGCGCCAGATCGACCCCCTTTTCGCGCGCCAGTTTGCGCGCCCGGGGAGAGGAGAAGATACGTTCCCGTGAGATTTCCGAAGTCTCGGAGATTTCGAAAGTCTGTGAGGCTATCGAAGCTTCCTCCCCCCC
>JAFGED010000165.1 GCA_016931785.1 Anaerolineae bacterium | reverse complement strand
GGTTCACCCCCACGTGCGTGGGGACAACAGACATGTCAGACCTTTAACAACATATGTAGTTGTTAATGTACTACACACCCATTTCTTTCATCGGCACATACCGCTTGTTGAAGGAGCATCTGTCGCAATTCAGCTTGAACCATCGCTCACGCTATGTATACTGGTGTCGTCTGCCACCGCGGTGGGGATACAGATCAGTTGCAGACCCTCAAAGTCTACAATCCGGCGGGTCGTGTCGCCGGCCATCCGCATTTGGAAATGCTGCTCCGTGTTAGTGCTCCAGATCTGTGTAACACCTCCTGCGCCCCTTGCCGTGGTGCATTTTTCCCATAGCTTGTCGCGTACGCGGGCGGAGACGTGTCCGACAAACACACCAGTTTTGGGTTCGATCAGCCAACGGGTCAGCTCACCGCGCACTCTCGCGGGGACCTTCTCTAGGATCATCACGACCATTACTTACCTCACATCGTCTATCAATTCAGTCGTTGTGTGTCGATCCAAGATCGTCATTACGAATAGGCACGTCAGCCGAGCAAGTGAGTTCGACGGCTGCGGTGTGTTTGCACATTCCCAACCCAGTCTTGGAAAAGTCGGGACAGTCACACAATAACTTGCCCTCGACTTGTCTGACAGTGTAGCCGGCGCTGCCGGGGTGAGTGATGACATTCCATACATCGGGCGCTGCCGCGCGCACTGTCCAGCCGCTTTGCAGACCCTCCACGGCGCGCTGTTGGCGGAGACGGCGGGCTTCTGCGTCTGCATCCGTGCACGTCATCGCTTCCTCAATCGGTGGGGTCCACAACGGCTCCGGGCACCCTGAGTCATCGTCGGCTCCCTCACCAGCGGCCAACACCCCAGGCGGGACAGCCAACAATCGCTCGATATCAGGCAAGATGCGCTGGAGCAGCCTAGCTTCTTTGAACGCCTGGCGGCACGCTTCGCGCACGCGCGGCTGCACACGTTCTCGAGATGCACCGACGGTGCGAAAGGCCACCGGGATGGTGATTTCGACTTTGTACAAATCGGCGATGTCGTAGACGAACGAGGATTGCAGCCCCGTGTGGATGAAGCCGAGGGCGGGGGAGTAGCCGCCGGAAACAATCGCCGCGTGGCATAGTCCATTGAGCAGCGCGTTGGCCGCCGAGAGCGCGTTGTTGATCGGATCGCTGCCACCCCAGTTGTGCCGGTCGTAGCAACGGCCGCGCCACTCCACGCCGTATCGAATGCTGGCCTGCATATAGGCAGTACGCACACGTGCGCCTTCCATCCCGCGTAACTGCTGGATATCCAGTGTGTTATCCAGCGCGAGGTCGTTAAACCGTTGACGATACATCCGCTTGCACACCTCCAGACGTAGCGCCGGGTCACTGACCAGGCGTGCCTGGTGCAGGAGATGGTAGGCTTTGCGCGTCTCGCCTCCGCCGTGGGCGTAACAACGCATCCCATCCTCGCCGACCCAGACGATGGCGCAGCCGTTATCGGCCAGCGACTTGACGGCGGCGTGCGTGATGCGCGTCCCCGGCCCCAGGAGCAACACCGTCAGCGCAGCAGCCGGCGCGAGCGTCGCGCCATCCTGATTGACGATCTCGATGCCTTTCTGCTTTTGCTCGACGATCGCGTGCTCGACGTAGAGATAGGTGAGGCTGTCGGCCAATTTAGGCAGCTCGTGCAAGTCCTTCATGTCTCTTCTATCCACACAGGTTTCTTCGGTGCCGAAACCACGGCTACACTCCGCGGCTCTGCGCTAACCCCCGCGCGCTAACGACAGCAGTCCGAAGCCCAGGCCCTTGCCGGGGCCAATACCCTGCCGCACTGCCTCCCACAGTTTGGCGGGGTCGGCAACTTGCAGGAGACCGTCGAAGCGCACGGCAAACAGAGTCAGTTTATCCTGTCTTCGGCCTTTCCAGGCAATGGTATCGCCCTCGCGGGTCATGTTGACCCGAAGCACACGAAAGCTCCCCTGCTCGCCTTTGCGTTCCAGCCAGGCGCGCTGGTCCTCTTCGCGGTAGAGGGGGTCACGCGTGGCGTGATCCTTTCCGTCAGCATCAGGGCGATGGTGTTTGGCTGTCGGATTGGCGCGCAGGCGGAAGGCGAGCGTCTGACCGGGCGCGAAAGTGAGGTCGAAGGACTTCGAGTCCGGCGCGCGGAGCAGGTAGCCACGAGCACCGTTCTCTGCGAGCCAGTCCCACCCGGGTTCGAGAGTGGATTGAAGCAGGACAGTGGAGACGCCGCTGCGCTCGTCCACATCCACGCGGAAGAGCACGCGCTCGCCATCGGGCAGCTTTTCCGGGAAGGCGCGCATCAGTGTGCGGTGCAGCTCGTAAGGGTTGGCCAGCTCGCGCTGGGCGCGACGGGAGTGCGGGTTGAGTATCAGGCGGGAGAGGTACATGGGGCACCTCCTGAGTTCAGACCTGGTAGGTCTTTCGGCCGAATTTGGACTGTGACAGGAACGTCGTAGGTGTAACGCGGGTTGTAGGTGCGGCGAGAACGCGAGATGATCTCGTCACGGCGGCGCGCTCCGGTGGACTTCTGGCTTTCCAGCACGGCCCGCACCTGGGTTGTTCCAGATTCTACATTCCACTGATACCAGGGCCAGTCTGCAAGCGCGGCCTCTAGCGTGGGATAGTCGCCAACGCCCTCGAACGGTGGGCAGGCAGGGGGACAGGATTTGCGTCCCAAGTAGATCGCCCAGGTCGGAGCCTGTATGGCTTGCGCCAGCCGGCCGATTGTCTCCGGCGTGGCTTGTATGGCGACCAGGAACGAGGCGTCGCAGAGGTACGCGCGTCGGGAAATTACAGTTCCGGGTTTGATCTTGCCGTCTCCACCCATCACCCCGCCGATGATGGTATGGTAGTCTGTCAGCAACGCACCAGGCCGGTCACAGCGCACCCCCACGCGGATACTTTGCGAGAGCGTGCGCAGGTCCTCGTCGGCGCTCAATCCCAGGGCGCACGCCAGCAGGCCCACGATGCCGGACTTGGTCGGTTCTGGCGCAGTGTCGCGCACGTCCCACCTGGCGCGCTCGCCCCAGGATTGCAGCGGCCCTTCCAGGCGCAAGAATAGAGTGTTTGCCATTTTAGCCCTCCGGCAACTGCTTCTCAAGCCACTGCTGCAATTCCTCCAATGAGGCGTGCGTCTCCGCACCGGGCAGGGTATAGTCCTGAATGGTCATCAGCGCGCGCTTGTCCTGGTTCAGCCCATAAGCGCGGCCCACGCGAGCGAGGTAATCGGCCAGTTTCTCGAAGGAATCGTCCATCACCGTCTTCTCGCCGCTCCAACGCGCCGGCTTGAGGAAAGCGTTGGCATAGTTAACCGGCAGGTTTTTCTCGCGCACTTCCACCAACACCACGTCCGGTAAGCAGTGCGCGGCGAACGTGTTCTGCTTGCCGGTCGGCTGCGCGGTCGCCGCTGCCTGGAGCAGCGCCAGCACCGCCCGCCGCGCCACGGCAACATCACCGCCCAGGTTCTTGACTAGTTGCTCCCAATGGACGTTGACGTACTTGTAGTAGGTAGAGCAGTTGTATTCCACGTCGCCGATCATCCCTGCGCCGGATTCGCCAGAAATGTCGTCCACAGCGGTATAGTAGTCGAACTCCTCGGCCAGCGTGTTGGTGGAAAGCGCATGCGCCACCTGCACGGCGGCCTGCACATCCTCAAAAGCCTCGGAGGTGGTCATCCGGCCAAACATCGCCACGTCCACCGAGCGCGGGACGCTGCCGCCCAAGGCTTTGGTGATGTCGGCGATCTTGGCTTTAGTCCACTTTTTGCTGTCGCCATACTGCCGGTAGAGCGCCAGCAGTTTTTCGGCTAACGCATGCACCTCGTCCATCCCCAGGAAAATCAATTGTGCGGTTCTGACCTCAGCGGCTGTTTCGGCTTCAACGGCTTCACTCTCTTCCTCCGCCGGCTCTTCTTCCTTGCGCTTTTTGGATTCGCGCCCAATTTCGGGGACGCGCGTCACAATATCCTGAATCGTTTGCGCATCGGCGTTCAGGGCTCGCAACGCTTTCTCAACCAGTTGCGGAAGCAGCTTGGTGCGCACGGCCAACAACTCATCGTCCGCAAACGCTTCGGCAAAGGCCGCCGACTTGCGCATACTGCGCTTGAGGCACTGGCTGGAGATGCGCCCGCGTCGCGCGCCGCCAAAGAGCGCGTCCTTGGGCGAGCCGGTATCGTCGCGATTGAGGTTGGCCGGGGCGTAATTCTGCAAAAGATGGATTTGGATCAACATTTCAAGCTCCTTTCTTGGATTGATCTTGGGATTCGGCAAAGTAAGACCTTGCCCAACGCTGCTGTACGTTACGGCCTGGCGCGCTCCACCACAGCAGATCAGATAACAGAAGCGGCCAGTTCACCTTGACCCGGTTGGATTGGAGAAAGTGGATCGCTTGTCGCAGGCGGAAGGGCAGTTGCGCCCTATCGGCGTCCAGTAGGATTTCCACGCGCCGGTCCAGCCCTTTCTTGTTGGCCTTGCTCTGCGCGCGGCGCAGGGACGCGCCCAGGTTGCCCGCGCCACCGCCCTCGGCCATCGGGTAAAGCGTCGCCGCCAAGAAGTAGGTCTCGTATTCCCGCTCGGAGACGCCCAGCGGTAAGAGGCGATAGAATAGTCCTAGCACCTTACCCGCTTCGGCCAGAGGGTGCCCGGCGTTGCGCTTGAGCCGCGCTCGCTCGCCCGGCTCTAGCTGACTCAGCCGATCCATAAACAGTTGCACTTGAGGCGGATTAGTCGGTTCACTCATCAGGGTTGCTCCTTTCGATCCAGAATTTCTTGTGCTTGACATTCAACGTATACCTACAGCGATTTTCACCCTGGACGCGCTGCCGCAAGCTGGCAGCGTCGTCGCCGACGGCATCGGCGGCCTGTTTGAAGGCCGTCCACGCTGCGTCTATAACATTGTCGGCCCACCGTCCGCTGATGGGCTTACGTGCTTCCGAATTACCCGCCGCGCCCAGCGCCAGGACGTAGAGACGAAACGGCTCGGCCAGCGTGGCCCAATAGTTATCGCGCATTTGCTCCTTGAGATGTTTATTGCGTTCAGACTTGGCGAACTTGCCGCCAAAAAACTGCCGGAATACAGCCAATATGCCCTTCTCGCACTCATCGGCAAACTCCAACGCCTTGCTGATGTGGTGGGCTACATCTGCGTCTCTCAGAATGGCTGGCGGCACGTCGAAACCAGTATCCAGCCACTCGAAGATTTTGGGCTGTCCCATACGGGTGCGTGGGCCGATGCAACGTACGGGATAAGTGGGTACATCATCAGCCAGGCGCCGATCTGAAATCTGATCGAGCACACGCGGGCGTAACGCCTTTCTGCCTTTCCCCTTTTGCTCTTCATCGGTATGAGACACCAACAAGCCCACAAATTCGCGCCAGAGCGCTTTGCCAGCCTGCGAACGAATGGGAACCGGCTTTTTCTCGCCGCTCTGCCGGTAAGCCACAAAGGGGTCTTGCCAGAATTGTGTTTCCTTGGCCTCCTTGGAACGGCATTCGCCCGCCTCGAAGAACATTTCGCGGATGACCCATTTGCTCGCCTGGCCGCAGCGAGTACAGGAACCATCCGGTTGCTCGGGAATCAAGCGAACGCGACGGGCCGGGAAGGTCAGGCTGTGCAGATAGCCGATTTCGTCCACGTCACCAGTAGTCACAATTGGCGCGTGTTCCCACCAGGGTGTATCGTTGCTGCGGGCGCGGACGGCAGGCTGGTAATCAGGCAGCAGCACCGATGCGGTTAGGCTTTGATAGAGCGTCTCGCCGCCAGGAATCACGTAGATGGGCGGTTCGCCGTTGATCGAGGTTTTCAGCCCACGTCCACCCGATGTGATGAACATCGGGATCGTCACTAGGCCGCGCGCGGCGCAGGTCGGGCAAAACTGCTCCTCCATCTCGCGTCCGTGGCGGTAGTGTTGCAGCGCTGTGGTGCGTGAGGTCTCCACCGTCAACTGTGAAATGCTTTTCAGTTTATCTTGTTCGGCTTTGGTTGGGTGGACCGGCAGATCGGCGCTCTGGAAGAACGGCGCGCTCTCCGAGAACAGATCGAACCGATCAGCGTAGCGCGCACCGAACGCCTCGATCCGCTCAGCGGGGAATTGTCCGGCTCGCCACAGCGCCTTGATGTCGTTGGGTCGCTGCGGGTCAAAGATGGCCTGCGCGATGGCGGTCAATAGGCGGTGCGTCCCGGCGATGACCAGCGGCGAGAGATCATAGACCGCCATGAACTCGTGCGCCCGTAGCAGTGCGGCGGCGATGCCCACCGTTTCCGCACCGCCGGATGGATGCTCCAGCGTGATCCAGGGAGCAATCCACAGGTTGAAAGAGGGAGTTTCTGATTTTGGCATGTTCACGCTCCTTTCTTGCGAATCTGCAAACCGAGTTTCTCATCCAGGCTTACTTCCAACACACCCTTTTGCAAAGACAACTCGGCCGCGCCGTCGGTCAACCACAACGGAAGATAGTCCTTGAGCAGCGTCGAATGGGTAAACAACGCGGGCAGTCCTTGCATCTTGAGCGCGGCAATGGCGTCCCGATTGCTGATGCGCAACTGGCGGCGTAGCAAATCCAGTTGCGTCTCACGCGGCGCGGCTTGACCGAGTGCGACCTGCACGCCGTCGGGCCAACCCCAGGCTACATCCTCTCGCCGTTCCATCGGGATGACAGTCACGCTCTCTTCGCCCAGGCGCGTCTTGCCCACGATCCACGCCGCGCTGTTCTCACTCTCTTCAAACGTGATATTACCCATGCGAGAAGAAAACGCCCATTCCGGGTCTGGCTCAGGCAACAGCCGTATGTTGGCTTCCCCTACTGCATACTTTTCCTTACGCTTGAGGTCTTGCCACTCGGCGGCGAAGGGGTGATCGGCAGGCAGGGCCTCCAGGCCATAGACGGCTTCCACTAGCAACCGGTAATCGCGCGGCAAAACGATTTCGGTGCGGTCTACCAGGATGGCCCACGTCTGAAGCAGCAAAAAGGGCGCGTAAACCCAGCGATCTAGGTCCAGCAATGGTAGTCCTTCGGCAGTCAAGGGCACATTGATGCACAGGTATGGTGGGCCGTTTCGCCCTGATCGGACATGGCGGTGCAGCCGACCGGCTCGCTGCAAGAGTAAGTCAATCGGAGCCAAGTCGGACACCAACACATCGAAATCCAGATCCAGGCTTTGTTCCAAAACCTGCGTGCCGACGACGATGCCGCGCTCTGGTCGCTGTGTCTTGTCATCCGGCGGGCCGTATTTTTCGCTCAGCGCGGCCTCTCGGCGCTCGCGCTCAAAGAGGGGCAACTGCGCATGCAATAGCATCCGGTCTATTCCAGGTTCGGCCAGTTGGTCTACCGCTTCAAAGATCGCCTGAGCGCGGCGAACAGTGTTGACCATCCAACAGACGCATCCGCTGTCAGCCACGGCGTCCAACAGCCAATGGGCTTTGGCCCTGGTATCGACTTCGCCGTCGCCCCAGTGTAGGGAGTTCAGGGCCAGCGTACGGTCGGGTTGCATCGCTTCCAATTCGGCGTGATATGGCTCGCCAGCGCCGAAAATCCACAGGCCAGGGTACGCCTGGGCTGCTGTTGCACCACCGATATCCACACCGTAGGCGCGCGCCAGCGCCGCGCGGCGCGATTGCGGCAGCGTTGCCGAAAGCAGAATGACCGAGGTGTCCAGCGCGCGCAGCCAGCGCAACAATGACTCGATGACCGTGGTCATGTAAGTATCGTAGGCGTGCACTTCATCCAGGATGATTACCTTGCCTGCCAACCCGATCATCCGTAACGCCGTATGCTTGACGTTCAATGTCGCTAACTCGATCTGGTCAATTGTGCCGACGCCGAACGGAGCCAGGAGCGCGCGCTTTTTGGGGCCAAACCATTCCAGCGCGGCTTCGCGGTGGTCGGTTTCGAGGTCATCCAGTGGTTCCAGTCGCCAATCGTCCTCTATCAAGAACGCCTGCCCGTGGATCAGTTTGACCTGCGTTTCCAGTTCCAAGCGGTCGCGTAGATGTGTTTGCAGGCGCTTGAACATCTGATTGCTGGTGGCGGTGGTCGGCAGCGCGTAGTAGAGTTCATCAGAGTCGCGTGCCTGCGCCAACCGGTGCGCCAGCGCCAGCGCCGCTTCAGTCTTGCCTTCGCCAGTAGGAGCTTCCAAAATTGCCAAGCAAGGGCCAGCCAGTAGATCGGCAGGGACAGCGTCAATCGCCGCCTGCAATGGACGGGTAGGCTGCTTATCCGGGAACAATTCGGCAAACGACGTCGGGACCTGGCTTTCAGTAATGGCGAAAAACCCGGCAGATTCGGCCGCGGCATGGGCGCGACCTTGGCTCTCGGCGAGGTATTCTTCCAGGGTAACATCCGGCTGCAGCGGAAAGCGAGCGCTATCTGAACCTAACCAGTCGCAGAGAATGGTGAAGCCGGTGAGCGCCATGATCGCCGCAGAAACATTGGTCGGTTCAGGCCATTGCGTCGGAGGGCTAAGAAGCAGATGTTGTTTCAGTGCAGCAGATGCGATAGCGCGCAGATCACGCCATTCCGAGGGCTCATAAGTTTCGAGGTAATGCCGAGCCATCTTGGCCGGCTCATTACCAGCAAATCGCCCATGATGACCACCAATGGTATCCACGATCACATCACGTAGTGTCTCCGGTAAAGCCAAATCGTTCAGCACTTTGGCAAGACACACTTGCCCAATAGCGGTGTGATGGTCATTGGCGCGGTCGCTGAAGGTAAATCCCAAACGTTCCAGCCGCTTCCGCTGTCCTTCTCTCGCGCCCTGAAATGGCGCCGAGAATTTGCCAATATCGTGCAACGCCACAAAGTAAGGCAGCCACTCGTGCAGCGTCTCAGCTTTAGCGCCAAGCGTCTGACCCAGCACACGCCGCCAGCGAGGCGAAGCCGGTGGTTGTAGCAAGACACGGGCGACGAAGCCAACGTCCAGCAGATGGAATAGCGCCGGGTGGAATTGCTCTGACCACCTGTCGGTCTTGCCCCAGCACTGTAACAGTCGCTCTTGCTGTGGGTTGGATTGAATCGCGGATACCCCATACTCCCTCCCCATCCTCCTGACCTCCCGCACCAGCGCCTCCCGCATCTCCTCCGGCTCCAGAACCTCGACACTGGCCCCCCACCCTCTCACCCACGGCAGCATCTCCTGCCATTCCGCCACCTGCGCCGTCCACACACAACTGCCGTCGGTCTCGTCGGCGAGCGTCTGCGTGGGGTGCCAGATGCTCTCCTTGAGCCGCGTCACAGCTATACGGCCCATGAAGCGGAGTTTCACCGTCGCCGGCTCTTCGTCGGTGTGCCAGATACCCCAAGCGAAGCGGAACAGCGTCTCCTCGTCGAACGTGTCGGGGAGGGTAAAGTGCTGGCCGATCAGCAAGCGGGCCTCTTCGATCCGCTCAACCTTGAACGTCGCCAGGCCGCCATGAAAGTCGCTGTGGCCAATGGTGTAGATCGCGTCGCTCCACAGCGAAGGCTCAATCAAGTAGGGGCTGAAGACGTAATGCCGCGCGTCCTTCGCACCCAGCGCGCGGTGACTCATCTTGACCTGCGTGCGCTCGGCCCAGGCGCGTGTGAGCGTCTCTAGCACGTCAGCGCACTCCGGTTGCGGTGATTGTCGGGCGATGGCAGCGGCGGCCTGGACAAGATGCTCGGTCATCGGCTCCCTGAGCGCAGCGGCCAGTTTCTCCAGCGCACTGACGACGTGCGCCTGGTAGGTGCGTGTATGGCGCGCCGCGCGTCGCGCCGCCAGGTAGAGCGCCAGCGCCTCGGTCAGGTCCACACGAATGGACGATAGATACTCCATGCGGTCAATGGCCCAACGCCCTGGCTCAACCTCGTTAAAAGGCACCTCGCATTCCAACTCTCTACGGTCGCGGAAGATGGTCGTGCGATCTACGCCACACCGCTCGGCCAGCTCGGCGTCAGTCAACCCTTCACGGTGCTGAACATACAGGCGTTCCATCTCTCGGAGACGCTCGGCTTTGGTCATTCCCCGGCTCATAAACGTCCTCCTATGCCGCTAACTGCAACCATCATACTATACCTGTTGCCCAAAAATGTAAACACCGGGCTGTAAATTTGCGGGATTTGCACACTCATCGCTTGCGCTTGAACATAGAAAGCCTTCCACGCTCGTCTTCTGCCAGCAAGATTCCGGCCTGTTCGAGCGTGGGCAGGTCACGCTTGACTGTCGAACGGGGTATACCCATTCGACGAGCCAATTTGCTCTGCGAGATACCCTGGGGGTATTGTTCAATCACGTCTGCCATATATTCCAATCGTTCCCTTTTGGCTTGCTTGTTGCCAAACATCTGTCGCCTCCATTGTGATTTTGACCACAGTGTAGAGGCGACGTGTTGCAAGTACTGCAACATCTGATTGGATTCTGGACAAATCCTATCGAATTCGATACATTCGAAGCTTTCCGGACAGGTGGGGGGAAGTTGTTAGGAGGGATAGTTGTCAGTAAGGTAGCCGAAGCGAGTGGTTAGACTTGTATCTAGCTGAAGAGTTACTCCCTCCTTTCCGCAAAAAGCTAACACTGTCAACAGGTGGGCGGGCGTCGTGGCAGAATCGCGCTACCCTGGCGTCCGTCCGCTTGAGCTACGGCCTCGGTCGAGGCCTCGGGACCCTGATATTCTATCACAAACCGACAGAGGGGACAAAAATTTGGTGACGCGGCACACCCGCAGGGTGTGTTGACAGTTTGGCTTGTCGCCAAACTGCTGTTACTTGGCGGAGGGGTGTCACCACACTGGGGGGAAAGGGGCAATGGAGGTTCTCCCCCAAAGCAAGAGACCTATAGCATAGGGAAAGGGATGCGTTCCGCCTGGTCGCGGACGATACGCTTGATCTCCTCCAGCGCGTAACCTGCCAACCGACGCTGGTTCTCCCAAGCCTCAGGGGGGCTGTGCCCTACAACTTGCCACAAGACCGGATGTCCGAGGCCACTGCAATCGTCCGTAGCCTGGGCCGACTTTTTTGAGCAAGACCACGGCAAAAGCCCCGTTGACTTTACACTGAAGTCTTGCTACCTTTGCACCAAAGCCTTGGCGACTTTACACCAAAGCCTTACCGACTTCACACCAAAGTCCTGCCGACTTCACACCCAAGTCCTGCCGACTTCACACCCAAGTCCTGCCGACTTTACACTAAAGCCTTGCCACCTTTGCACCAAAGCCTTGCTGCTTTTTCTCCATGGAAAAGGGCGGCCCCGATGGAGTCGAGGCCGCCCGAGTGCTACGGCAACACAGCTACAATACGGTCAGCACCGCATCGAGCGCGCCGGCGCGCACGTCCTCACTATAGACGCTGGCCCGCACCTCCAGCGTATAGTTGCCGGAGGCCAGGCCCTGCGGCACAACGAACATCAGGCTGCCGGGCTTGTTCTGGCCTACCACGCCCACCTTGGTCTCGCCACCACCCGCGTCCACAAAGTAGATGCCCTGCGCCGCGTCGGCGGAGTCGAACTTGAGCCGGTGGCCCAACACCTGGGCCATCCCGCCCGGTGTGAGCACACTGTTGCGCTCGCCGGTATTGACGTCGGTGAATTCCACCGGGTTAGGCCGGGGCAACACCGCCTCCCCCTTGACCACCTGCGCCCGGCTCTGCACCGCCCGGCGAAAGCGCCGACCAGCGCTGACGGCAGCGTGCACCTGGTGGCGGCTGGGGTCGAACCCGTCGCTCAACCCCGCGAACACGCCCTTGATGCTGGCCCGATAGTTGGCGCTGGGGGTATTGACGTTCACGCCCTCCAGCACCAGGGCCTCAATGGCGGTGTGATAGTCCTCCAGCACGCTAACGATATCAGGACGGGTGACAGTGGAACCCTGCGCGATGATGCGCTCTATCACGTCCTCCAGTTCCGCTGTGCCGGCGGGCTGAACCAAGGCGGTATAATCGCCGGGGTCGCTGGTAAGATTGTTCTCATGAAGCGCATAGTTGATAGTCATTTTGGATATCCTTTCGAATGGCTGTATGTGATTACCGACAATGCAAACGCTCAGCTAAAAATGATTTCTACGTGGCATCACCCCTTTCGCTGGGCTATGTAGCCCCGCTCACTCATCTGCGGCCCGCTCCTCTCCCTGCTGCAGGCCCCCCGCGACCAGCCCGGCATCCGCCAGGCGCTCGTAATACAGC
>JAFGED010000164.1 GCA_016931785.1 Anaerolineae bacterium | reverse complement strand
GGTCTCTGGATCGTACAGGGCCACGTAAAAGTTCCGCGCGGGCATCAGGGCGGCGACCTGGGTGTGGATCGCTTCAAGGATCTTGTCCAAGGTGAGGCTTGCGCTGAGCGCCTGTCCGACGGCCTGGAGACTATCGAGTTCCTTTACCCTGCGCTCAAGTCTCCCGCTGGTGATGGCCAGGCCACGGGTGATGAGGGAGGCGATGACCACGAAAAGTGCGAACAGGATGAACTGCACTGTGCCCAGTCGCAAATAGATCAACGCCACGAGCGGGGCAAAGATAAGCGGCCCGCCTTCGTAGAAGAGCAGATTGGGCAGAGAGCGGAGGTAGGTTCGCAGCGCTTCTACGCCGCGTGTGGCGATGGCAGGGCTTATGACCAAGTGGTTGACGAGCAGGTAGGCCAGACCGAGCAGGGTCAGCGGCAGGATTTGAGAGAGCGAAACGGATTTGAGCGGGGTTTCACCGCCCAGCAGTTGGAAGGCCGTCCCTCCGACAAGGATGCTGGTCGTGTGTATCGTGATGTTTGCAGTCAGTATCGTGGTGAACGCTTTGCCGTCCTCTATGCGCGGCAGTTCCAGCGGCTCTGCCCAACGGAGGCGTATCAGGCCGTATACCAACGTGCCTGCTAGGGTTATCCAGCCTGTTGGGACGGGGCCCATCACCAGGTAGGCGGCTACCGCTGTCATTGGCAGCAGCGATGCCATTCCGGCGGGCAGGCGAACGCCAAAGGTGTCGGTGAAGACGATCAGCACGCCGAAGAGAACGGCAGGCAGCAACTGGGACGAGTCCGGCGGCGTGGCGAACGTCAGCCAGATCAGAACGGCTAGAATGACTATGCTTGTGGCGATGTAGACGTAGAAAAGATGCTGACGTTTCATCAGGTACGGAGTATAGGTCAATTTTGCCGGTAAGTCAATTGCATCGTTGAGACGGGTGCATTTTGCCCCCTGGGGCGGCGGGCAATCGGCTTCCAGCGAAATAGGCACAACACACGCTTTAGCATTCGTCGAGCAAGGGCAAACGCACACGCTTGCGAATCTTGTTTTTGTGCAGCGAGCTTGGACGCCCCAGAGTACAAACACACCCGTTGAGACACGAGCTTGCGTTTTGCTTGACAAGCCCTCGGTGCGCGATTATAATGAACCCCGGTCAAGAGCTAGACCGAAATTGGGTACAGAGAGGGGTGAAGTGAGTGACTAAAGTCATCATTGATGATGGCGAGTCCTTCGACTCTTTGTTGAGGCGTTTCAACAAAAAGGTACAGCGCGATCGTATCATGTCGGAGGCGCGCCGTCGTCGCTTCTTCGAAAAGCCGAGCATAGTTCGCAAGCGCAAGAAGGCTGCCAAGTTGCGCAAGAGCCGCCGGCAGACGTATAGGGATCAGCAAGCGCATTACTAGGGCCTTTCGCGCTCTGCGCGAAAGGCATGGCGGTTTCGGCGCCTTACGCCGCCGAAGCCGCCGTTTGCAAGACTGGGCGCTGCGAAATCTTGCCTCATTTGGACAAGAATTGGGATTGAAGATTTCTAGAGATTGACCGAGAGGTAAGTGGTACATGGGCCTAAAAGAGCGCCTGCAGAACGACCTCAAAGACGCGTTGCGCGCCAGGGATGAACGCCGCAAGCTGGTTATCCGTATGGCGCTGACCGTCATCACCAACGCCGAGGTCGAGCATGGTGGTGACCTTGATGACCCCGGCGTGGCCGCAGTGCTGCAGAAGGAAGCCAGGCAGCGGCAGGACACTATCGCCGAGTTACGCCAGACCGACCGCTCCGATCTGTTGGCCAAGGAGGAGGCGGAACTGGCGATTCTGGAGGAGTATTTACCCAAGCTCCTCTCCCGCGATGAAATAGTCGCAGAGGCGCGCCAGGTCGTAGCGGAGATGGGAGCGACTGGCATGGGACAGATGGGGCCGGTGATGAGCGCGTTGATGTCCAAACTCAAGGGACGCGTTGACGGCCGGTTGGTAAACGAGGTCGTGCGCGAGGTGCTGTCTGCGAGCTGAGATAGGCCGCTCATGAAAGCGTTGTGTAGACAAAAGGGAGCGCTGTGCGTGCTCCCTTTTGTTAATCCTGGTAAGCGGTGTCTACTCAGGCTGTTCGCCCGAGCAGTGGCCCTCGTTCAAAAACAACTTGGATGTTTTCTCTTGTTGTTGGGGGTGATTTCACCTAAAAAGTGCGAACTTGTTTTTGAACGCGGCCCTGGCGGATGAATGCGAAACACGAGGGTTGAGAGGAGAATTCTCGTTGCGTCGAGTTAACCATCGCTGGTGGGCGTGGGTGCGCTTGATCCTGCTGGGACTTGTGCTGGCCGGAATCTCTGGCGTTGTGATGGTCCTGCCCTTGCTGCCCACGGAACAGGTGGTGATCGAGGCGGGGGGAGTCGTTCCCCGCGATATAAGTGCGCCTAGGCGTGTGAGCTATGAGAGCGCCATTCTGACTGCGGAGCAGCAGGAGCGAGCAGCAGCCAGCGTCCAGCCGGTCTATACCTCACCTGATGACGCATTGGCCCGCCAGCAGTTTGACCGTGCCCGCCAAGTGCTCGACTACCTGGGATCGGTGCGCGCCGACACGCTGGCATCTCCTGCCCAAAAGCGCGCACTGATCAAGGCCGCCCCTGACTTGGCTGACCTTCCCGCTGATATGATTGACAACCTGCTCGGCCTATCTGACGATGGTTGGAATCGGGTGGAGCACGAGACCTTGCGAGTGGTCGGCGTGGCGATGCGTTCCGAAGTTCGTGAGGATCGCCTGGTCGAGATCCTCGAAGAGCAAGTGCCTGACTTGATCAGCCTCGACCTTTCGGATGAGGAGACGGTGGTCGCTGTCGCGCTTGTGCAAAGTTTCGTCGTTCCCAATTCTTCCTTCGATCCTCAAGCGACGGCCGATGCCCGGGAGCGAGCGCGTGAGGGGGTGGGAGCCGTTCTGCGCACCTTCGAGGCCGGTCAGGTCATCGTGCGGGAGGGAGAAATCGTCGAGCCGCTCGACATAGAAGTGATGGATCAACTTGGCCTGCGACAGCCCCAGACGAGCTGGACGGACTTTGCCGGGGCAATTTTGTTGGCAATGTTGGGAACGGTGTTACTGTTTCTGTATTTGGCGCGTTTTCAATCTGAGGTATTGTGGAGCGGTCAGCGCCTGCTTCTTCTCGTGTCGCTGCTTTCCGTCTTTGTGCTGGGAGAAGGGTTGATGCTGCCGGGTGGCGAGATATTGCGCTATCTCTCTCCTGCACCGGCGATGGCGATATTGGCCGTAGCTACCCTTGGGCCGCACGCGGGTGTGGCGACGGCTTTTTTCCTTGGCGGTGTTGCCGGCATGATCGCCGATAATTCTTTGGAGGTGGTCACCTATACCGTCCTCGGCGGCGTCGTCGCTGCACTCACCTTGGGCCGCGTCGAGCGAATCAGCGCGCTGTTTCGCGCCGGCGCGTTTGCCGCCCTGACGCATGTGCTTATCGTTCTCGTTTTTTATCTGCCGCAGGATTCAGGTGTCGCTCACCCGAGCGGCATGCTGGTTGCGGGACTGGCCGGCATCGCCAATGGGGGCATCTCGGCCAGCCTGGCGTTGGGCGGATTGTTTCTCATCGGGCCGTTGTTCGATATCGTGACGACGATGCGCCTTATCGAGTTGAGCCGCCCTGACCATCCTCTGTTGCAGCAGTTGCTCCGCGAGGCGCCCGCCACGTACCATCACAGTCTGATGGTCGCGAGCCTGGCCGAGCAGGCGGCGGAGCGCATCGGTGCCGACGCGTTGCTCACGCGCGTGGGGTCTTATTACCACGATGTGGGCAAGATCACCCGGCCATACTTTTTCGCTGAGAACCAGCTTGAAGGCGTGAATCCCCACGACCGCCTCGATCCCCGTACCAGCGCCGAGGTTATCGTCAGTCACGTCAAGGATGGGGTCGATATGGCACGTCGCTATCGGTTGCCCCGCCGCGTGCGCGATTTTGTCCCCGAGCACCATGGCACTAGCTGGGTGAGCTTTCTCTACGACAAGGCGGTACAACTGGCAGGCGATACGGCATCGATTGACGCCGACGATTTTCGTTACCAGGGCCCCAAGCCGCAGAGCAAGGAGACTGCCCTGGTCATGTTGGCCGACGGATGCGAGGCCGCAGTGCGCGCCATGCGCCCCACCAGCGCCGAGGAGGTCGAGGAGATCGTCAGTCGCGTCTTTTTCGACCGCATATCGGATAGCCAGTTGAGTGAGTGTGATTTGACGCTGCGTGATGTCGAGAGCGCGCGCGAGGCTTTCATCTCTGCATTGAAAGGGGTCTTTCATCCCCGCATTCAGTATCCTCGGTCGGAGGGTGGGGCGAATGCGTGAGAGCGGGAGGCTGTGTCCGGCATGCATTCCGTAGCGGTGCACGTGGATGAGGGCCTGCAAGCACAAGTCGGGGACGAACCGCTGTGCAAGGCTGCGCTGCGAACCTTGCATCACCAGCACGTCGAAGGCACGTGCGAGCTTTCTGTGGTGGTGACCGACGACGAGACACTGCGCGAGCTCAATCGCCGCCACCGGGGCATAGATGCCCCGACTGACGTGCTGGCCTTTCCAAACGATGCGCGCGGGCCGTTTGTCGACGCGCCGGATGGGCTGCATTACTTGGGTGACGTGATCATCTCTTTTCCCCGCGCTGCGACTCAGGCATCCGAAGCAGGGCACGATGTCCAGGCAGAGTTGCAGTTGCTGGTCGTTCACGGAGTTCTGCATCTCCTCGGTTACGATGACCAGGTGGAAGAGTTGCGTGCAAAGATGTGGCATGCACAGTCGGAGATCCTCCAGGTATTGGGAATCGACGTGAGCCCTCCTTTGTGATACCCATGATGCGTAGTCAAAATATCGTCGATAGCTTCCGCCACGCGTTTGCCGGCTTGTGGTACGCCTTTCGCACTCAGCGCAATACTCGCATTCACTTGACCATTGCTGCGGGTGTGGTTGCGTTAGGGCTCTGGTTGGAGCTTTCCTATACCCAGTGGGCTGTGCTCGTGCTGACTGTAGGTTTCGTGCTGGTGAGTGAGATACTAAATACCGTGGCAGAGGCGCTGGTGGACCTGGTAAGTCCGGACTATCATCCACAAGCCAAAATCGTCAAAGACGTGACGGCGGGCGCGGTTTTGCTGGGGGCCATTATCTCGGTTCTTGTCGGGTTGTTGGTGTTGGGACCACCACTGTGGGCGCGGATATTTTGAGAAGGGTGAGTCAATGATACTACGCACGATTCACGTCGGCATCACCGATACCAATTGCTACGTCGTCGGCTGCGAGGATACGCGGGAGGGGGTCGTGATTGATCCCGGGGGGCATGCGGATCGCATTTTCAGGGTGCTCGACGAGGACGGATGGACGGTCCGCTACGTCCTGAACACGCATTGCCATTTTGACCACATGCAGGCCAACGCCGAGGTCGTCACTGTCACCGCGGCGCCGCTGGCCCTTCACCCGGCGGAGCTGCCGATCCTGAAAGCCAAGGGCGGCGCTGCTCTGTTTGGCCTGCCGGAGGTGGAAAGCCCGATGCCGGACCTGGAACTGGAGCACGGGCAAGTGCTGAAGGTAGGCACTATGTGCTTTCAGGTGCTGCACACCCCGGGGCATTCTCCGGGGAGCGTGACCTTCTATTTGGCCGAGGAGGGGGTGGCTTTTGACGGCGACGTGCTGTTTGCCGATAGTGTCGGGCGCACCGATCTACCGGGCGGGGATTGGGATACGCTGGAGCGTTCGATTCGCGAGGTGTTGTTCGCACTTCCGGACGAGACGGTGCTCTATCCAGGCCACATGTCAAAGACGACGGTAGGACACGAAAAGGCCCACAATCCGTGGCTAAAGGGGAAAAAGGGTGGCCTCCACTGAGAAGGTATCCCGCACACGTCCAAACGTCATCCTGATTCTGGCCGACGATATGGGGTTCTCGGACCTGGGCTGCTTCGGCTCCGAGATCAAAACGCCAAACTTGGACCGGCTGGCGGCTGGCGGCGTGCGTTTTACCCAGATGTACAACTGCGCGCGCTGTTGTCCTTCGCGTGCCTCACTGCTGACCGGGCTTTACCCACACCAGGCTGGCGTGGGCCACATGGTGGGCGATCTGGGCCTCCCGGCGTACCAGGGCTACCTGCGCGATGACTGCGTCACCATCGCAGAGGCGCTGCGGACCGCTGGATATCGCGCGATGCTTTCAGGCAAGTGGCACTGCGGTGGCGTTTACCCGCGCAACGATCCGAGCCGCTGGGACGTGGGTGACCCCAGGCGTCCTATCCCGCCGGATCGCGGGTTCGACGACTGGTATGGCACGCCCGCCGGGGCGGGTAGCTATTTCAATCCCCGGCCTCTCTTCCGCAACCGCGCCCTCGTCGAGCCCGAGGGGGATGACTATTACTACACCGACGCGGTGAGCGACGAGGCCGTGCGCATGATCGGCGAGGCCGCCGCTGCGAACCAACCGTTCTTTCTACACGTGTCCTACACGACGCCCCATTGGCCCTTGCATGCCTTGGAAGAGGATATCGCCGGGTACGAGGGCAAGTACCGGCAGGGGGGGGATGCGGTGCGCACCGCGCGGCACGAGGAGCTCAAAGGGATGGGACTTGTCGATCCTCGCTGGGAGATCTCGCCGCGCGACGAAAAGGCCCCGCCCTGGGTCGAGGTCGAGCTGAAAGATTGGGAGGACCGGCGCATGGCGGTCTATGCGGCGCAGATCGACCGCATGGACCAGGGCATCGGGCGCATCCTGGCCAAGCTGCGCGAGTTGGGTATCGAGCAGGATACGCTGGTGGTCTTTCTCTCCGATAACGGCGGGTGTGCGGAGCTGTTGCACGAGGACGGCCGCCAGGTCGATCGGGAGTGGCCGACGACGCGCGATGGCCGCCCGATCAGGTTCGGCAATGTTCCGGGCCTGATGCCCGGCGACGCGACCACGTACCAGAGCTATGATCTGCCGTGGGCGAATGCCTCCAACACACCGTTCCGCCTGTACAAGCACTGGGTCCACGAGGGCGGCATCTCCACACCTATGATCGCCTATTGGCCAAGGGGTGCTAGAGCGGGCGGCGTCAACTATGCCCCGGCTCACATCGTCGATTTTATGGCCACCTTCCTGGATGCGGCGGGCGTGGCGTACCCGGCGGAGCACAACGGGCGGGCGATCCAGCCGCTTGAGGGCGAGAGCCTTCTGCCGGCCCTGCGCGGCGAAGCGTGGCAGCGCCGGCGGCCGATTTTTTGGGAGCACGAGGGCAATCGCGCGGTCCGCGATGGGCGGTGGAAGCTGGTGTGCAAGTATCCGGGCGATTGGGAGCTCTACGACATGGTGGAGGACCGCACGGAGCTGAACGACCTGGCTGAGAAGAACCGCCCGCAGGTGGCCAAGATGGCGACGATGTACGCCGAATGGGCACAGCGCTGCGGCGTTCTGCCTTGGGAGGAGACCCTCGCCCGCATGCGTGGAAAGTGATGCCACTGCTTTGGGCGCAAATACCTGGAGGGGTAGACACATTTCCCCCTGGCCTGGCTTTGTGCTAAACTAGAGGCGAGGTGTCCAATGTACGTGACGCAAGATCTGCTGGCATACGCCGCGAGTGAGGACGCGGCATCGGCAGTGGAAGCGGAGCGCCGTCGCCTGGTCGAGGGGCGGGAGGGGGTCACCTTGCGAGATTTGATCGTCAACAGCATGCGGATGCGGCCCGACCGGATCGTGGCCGACGAAGTATTCGGGGCCGAGGTGTTCGGCCTGCTGCAGACGATGAACACCGGCCTTGAGGGGACAATTTTTCGCATCCACGCCACCGGCCCCAGGGATGCGCTTAGCCGCCTGGAGATGATGGCCACCTTTGCCAACCCATCCATCCCCCTGCTGATGATCCGGCAGGCGGCCCTTTTGAATCTACCACGCGATCTTTGAGCTCGATACCCGGGCGTGGCGGTGCAGGCTTTCCCCGGGAAATGTCCCAAGGAGCGCCGCAAGGTCAAACTTTTGGCCCGCATCCAGGCTGGCGAGAAATCCATCATCGCGTGCTTCGATAAAGCCGCCGAACAGGATCTTTCTCTTGAGCGCCTTGGCTGGAAGATCGAACGCGAGGCGATTTTTTCTCTCCCTCCGCAGCGAATAGGGCAGATACGCTCCGCGCAGGTACTCCTCCAGCCGCGCGCGCGGGTCTGGAAAGAACTCGCTCGGCAGCCGGATGTCGAGGTGCAGGCGGCGGAACTCGCCGGGGCTGAACCTTTCTGCAGGGCCGATGAGTTCGAGGCTGTCGCCGGTGTGCTCTGCTGCACTGAGCAGCGTCTGGTGCAGAGCCTCTGCATCCCAAGCTGTGAGCGCGAACACGGTCTCCCCGCTCACGCCAGGGAACTGGCGATTGTTAGGCTTGACGGTGAAAAGGCTCTCGCGCACCGATAACAAGTTGTCCGTCAACTCGGGATATCGGGCCAAGAGTTCTTTGAAAGTGAACCCGTTGAGGAGTGCGGGCTCCACTCCGGCAAGCCAGGGCCGGATGCGCAGTCGGACGTAGACCGGCGACAGTTGGCGCTTGTGGGTCATCACCTCTCGCAGCCGGGGTAGATATTCACTCCGTTCCACTTGGTGAATCTGATGCTGGATAATCGCGCGCCGCTGCGCCTCGTCGGCGCAAGCGCCACAGCCCAGGCAGCGACCGGGTGCATCATGGCTCCCCAGGCAGTAGCCACTGTCTGTGCTGGAAAGTGTTTCTTGATATTGGCGGTAGAGGAAATCGGCGGGAACGTTCGATGCCACGAACGCCAGCGGGAATGAATAATCCGGCCCTTTTTCGCCAAGGAATTCGTCGTTCCACTGCCCCGCTTTCTTCATCCATTCCTGCAGCGCATCCCAGTATCCCGGCAGCAGCGTCGTGTCGAAGTAGTATCCCTTTTGCGCCAATGCTACAATCGGCTTGGCCAGCCAATGGCCGCCTAGCGCCAACACCTGGCTGGTGCAGTAGGCGGCCCAGTCGAAGGCCAGACGGAACTCGAAGCCGTTCGTCTCGCAGGCCGATTTGACCGGGCCGATGATCTGCTTCCAGTCCGCCTCATCGAGGAACAACCTGTCGTATTGCAGCGGCGTGCGGGGCATACGGATCAGCAGGCCGGCGCTGAAAATGACGCGCGGCTTCTTTTCTTGGGCGCGGCAGGTCTCTTTTAGCCAGCGGACGAACTCGCGGAACTCGGCGATGTCCTCGTCCGTCTCGTGGCCGGTGAGGACGTAAAAGAGCTTGATCCGGCGGATGGGCTGCCGCAGCAGGCGCTCGAGCAAGGCGGTGATATCCTCTTTCAGAAGGCTCTTGTGCAGGAACGCCCGCTGGCGCGCACTAATCCCCTCGATCCCCAGCGTGAACTCGCGTTTGTCCGCTGCGACCTCGGCCTCGAGCAAGACGGGTGTGTGTTGCAGGATGTCCGCGCGCTGGCTGCTGAGGCTCACGCGCTCGAACAGGCGGTTCAGTTCCAGCAGCAGCGGCAGGATGTCGCCGTGCGTGTTAAAGTTAAAGCTGTAGAGGCTCACCTCTTCGACGCCCTGCGCCTGCTTGATCTGGCGGGCCGCGTCTAGCACGCCGGCCAGGGGCAGCTCGCGATAGGGCTTGCGATCGTATCCCTCGAAGCAGAAGGAGCAAAAGGCCGGGCAGCCGTGGGTGATCTGCAGGTGGGCCGTGTGCGCCTCCGGCGTGTTCAGGATGGGATAGTCCATCGGCAAGAAGCCTGCCTCGGGCTTGCAGATGGCTTTGGTCGTTTTGTGGGACAAACCCGCCGCCCAGAATCCCGGTATCTGTTCTGCCGTTTGTTTGAGAAGTAGGTGCTTGTTTGCCGGTTGGTTAGTTGGCTGACTTGCATACTTGCTCACTTGCCAACTTGCCAACTCGCCAACCAGCCCCTCTCCCTCGCCAAAGAAAATTCCGTCCACCAGGCTGTCCCCGTCTTCGCCAATGACTGCCTGCGCCGCCATCGCGTTCGACCCGCCCAGCAGGATGGCGGGCCACTCCGGGCCGCGCTGGCTGGCAAAGAGCGGGATGCCAGAGCGGAGCAGCAAGTATGGCAGGTTGATCAGCTCCAGCGTGTAGGCGCTAGAGATGAGCACCAGGTCGAATTCTTCGGTGGAGCGCAGAGATTGGGTGCCGATGAGGAATGGGATGCTCTCGCGCTCGAAAAACTCGCGCTGGGCCGCGGTCGGGAAGAAAGCCAGGTCGATGTAGGCGTCCGGCAGCGCCCGGCGTACCTCGTGGAAGAGGAATAGGTGCGGCAGCGAGCGGTCCACGTCGCGGAAGGGGGATAGGCGCGCGATCAGCACGCGGCAGGCGGCGTCCTCAAAGGTTGGGTTGCCGAAGGTGGGGTTATCGAATGGCAGAAAGGGCTCTGCTTGCGGAAGCCGGTGGATGTTCTTGTGGAAGAAACCGGTATAGTCGGGCATTACCTTTCAACTGAGCTGACGGCCAGGGCTACCACCTCGTCGGCGCGTAAGGCCATACAACTCACACCCTGGACGGCGCCTTCTTTGGGCGGCACCTCGGCGGCTTGGAAGCGGATAATCTTGCCCAGCCGCGAGATGGCAAAGACGTCATCGCTCTCCGAGACGGTCGCCGCGCCTACCAGGCAATCGGTTTTCAACGCCATCTTGCCCCCGCCGCCTGGCGACTTGTTGGCCCGAAAGCCGGACATCGAGCGGATAGTCCCCTTGCCATCGGCGCCGAGCAAAAAGACGCCGCCATCTTCCTGTACGGCGGTGATGGCGACGGTAGTATCATCCCGCTCCAGCCGGATGCCCAGGCAGCCGCGCATCGGGACCTGCCGCGCGGAGAAGCGGATGGCCAACCCCTGCCGCGTGGCGATGAACAGATCGCCGTCGCCTGGCGTCCAGCAGGCGGAGACGGGCGGGCCGAGCTTTTTGACGTCGTACAGGATCGTGCCCGGCAGCAGCTTTTCGCCCAGCAGGTGCCCGGCCATCCAGTGCACGTGCCCGCGCTGGCTGAGGATGGCGACGTAGGCCCCGCTCTGATTGGCAACCAGAACCGCCGGTCGCTCTCCGTCGTTGAGACTGAGCAGGGAGGCGAGCGATTGACCGCGGCCGTTCACGGGGAACTCGGTCAACGTTTCCAACGGCAGGCGAAAGGCGCGCGCCCGGTCGGTGATGACGATCAGACCCTCGCTCTCGTCGGCGATGGCGAGGAAAGCGGGCGGGTCGTCCTCCGGCGTCTGCAAGTCAAAGACACCCATGCCGCCGCGCCGCTGGCGTGAGTACAAATGGCGCGGCGTGCGCTTGATCGATCCCGATCCGCTGGCAGTGACGACGTTAACCGTCGTCGGCGGTTCGCAGGGTTCAGCCGGGGCTGCGGGTGATGCGCTGGCTCGGGGCTGTCGTTTGCCTTGGCGCAGGCGCTCCAGCTCGGCCTCCAGAGCCTCGATGTAGGCCCGCACGGCGGGACCTGCGTTATCCAGGTTGGGGCGTTCGATTTCCATAGGGTTTTCCTCTAGGCGCTAGTTTTGATGGTCCTCCTGCAAAGTGTTGCTGACTCAGTCGCGCTACTTTCACCGCAGAGAACGCTGAGGGCAGAGTTTTTCAGTTTTCTCTGTGATCTCTGCGGTAAAATCGGGCTAGCAATCTCCAAGGAGGGCTAGCGAGTTTCTCGCAGGCGCGCGAACCCGGCGCGGAACTCGGTTTCCAACTGTGCTTTTTCCGCTTGCGGCAAGAAGCTGGCGCGCAGCGCGTTCAAGCTGACCTGCTCCAGCTCGTCGGCGGTGAAGCCAAAGTGATCGACCAGCACTTCGTACTCGTGGTTCAGGTCGGTGTTGAACAGGGGCGGGTCGTCGGAATTGACGGTGATGAACAGCCCTTCATCCCACAACCAGCGCAGCGGGTGGGCCTCGTAGCTGGGAAAGACACCCAGGCAGATGTTGCTGGTGGGGCACATCTCCAGCGGGATTTGGCGCTCGCGCAGGTAATCGACCAGCGCTGGATCGTCCTCGCAGCGCACGCCGTGCCCGATGCGCTCGGCGTACAGCAGCCGCAGCGCGTTCCAGATGCTTTCCGGCCCGGCGATCTCTCCGGCGTGCGGGACGCTGTGCAGGCCTCCCTGGCGCGCTCGCTCGAAGGACTGCACGAACAGCTCCGGCGGGAAGCCTTTCTCGCTGCCGCCCAGCCCCAGCGCGACGACGCCTTGATCGTGTGCCGCCAACGCGATCTCGACCACCTGCTCCTGCGTTTGAGGCGCGTCTCGCACGATATCGAACACCCAGCGCCAGTCCACGCCGAGCTCGGTCCGGGCCTGGGCGCGCCCGGCGTTCAGCCCGTCAACGATGGCTTGCCAGGGCAGGTTGGCGTAGGTGACGTTGGTAAAGATGGAGAACGTCACCTCGGCGTAGCGCACGTTCTGCCGGGCGCAGTCGGCCCCGAACTCGTAGGCGATCAGGTGGTAATCATCCTGCGTCTGCAGGCAGCGGGTGATGGTGACATAGACCTCGATGAAGTGAGCAAAGTCGCGGAAGCGGTAAAAGTCGCGCAGCCCTTCCACGTCCTGGGCCGGCAGCGCGAAGCGGTTGCGCTTGGCCAGTTGGAGCAGCGTGGCCGGGCGGATCGCGCCTTCAAGGTGGACGTGCAGCTCCACCTTGGGCATCTGGCAGACGAACGCGTGCAGGTCTACCATGCCACCGGGTTTTTAAGGATGCCGACGCCCTCGACCTCTACCTCGACATCGTCTCCTTCGAAGATGGGGCTGACGCCCGCGGGGGTGCCTGTCATGATCACGTCTCCCGGCTCCAGCGTCATGATGGCGGAGATGTAGGCGATGAGCTGCGCTGGGGAAAAGACCATCTCGCCGGTGTTGCCGCGCTGGCGTTCCTCGCCGTTCACCCGGCAGACGACCTCCAGGTCGGCGACCTCGTCCTCGCTCAGGCCGGTGACCAGCCACGGTCCCAGCGGGCAGAAGGTGTCGAACCCCTTGGCGCGCGTCCACTGGCTATCCTGCCGCTGCAGGTCGCGGGCGGTGACGTCGTTGCCGCAGGTCACGCCCAGCACGCAGCCCCACGCCTCGTCGGCGGAGACGTCCCGGCAGCGCCGCCCGATGACGACGGCCAACTCCGACTCGTGCTCCACCTGCTCGGACTGCGGCGTCAGCACGATGGGCGCGTCCGGCCCGATGACGCTGCTGGGCGGTTTGAAGAACAGCAGCGGTTCGGCGGGCACTTCCGCCTTGTGCTCGGCGGCGTGGGCGGCGTAGTTGCGCCCGATGCAGACGATTTTGGTCGGCGTGGCCGGGGCCAGCAGCGCAAGCTCCTCCAGGCGGCCGATTGGCTCGCCGCGGGCTTGCTCGGCCGGGGGAGGGCCGGCCAAGCGGTACACGACATCGCCCTCGACCACGCCCCAGCATGCGTTGTCTTTTACGGTTGTGCGTACAAAGCGCGCTTTTCTCATAGCGATTTCACCTATTTCAGGGGGCAAAAGCCCGGGATGGCCAGGTCGTTGAATTTCGGTAACTACTCAGGCTATTCGCCCGAGCAGTCTCCCTCGCTCGAAAAAGGGAGAGATGGGGGTTTGGAGAGCGGCTTCGCCGCTCTC
>JAFGED010000163.1 GCA_016931785.1 Anaerolineae bacterium | reverse complement strand
GAGAGCGGCGAAGCCGCTCTCCAAACCCCCATCTCTCCCTTTTTCGAGCGAGGGAGACTGCTCGGGCGAATAGCCTGAGTAGTTACGGCAGTGGAACGATTACGCCAGCACCAACACCAGGACAATCACCACAACCAAGGCGGCAGCAGCGACAATGCCCAGGCGCTTGAGATCGGTGAAAACACGGCCATACTCTTTCCGCAGATCAGGGGCCTCTGCGGCCACGACCACAGCCAAAGGCTCAGCCGATTCGGCGCCCCTCGGCTGCGCCAACTGAGCCGCTGATAGACGTACCTGCCGCCGTTTATTGCGACGCGACTTTTTTGCCATGTGCTCTTTCTCCCCTACCTCAATTCGGCAATGACGACGATGCGATGCGAGTCAATGCCGTACGGATAACAAGAAATAAGTGTCAACACCGGACTGGATGTGGAATACATCACACTCACCTCATCCGGCTCGATGATGCGCTTCTGAGTGATGACGTACCGATAGACCTGACGGGCCGTGTAGACAAACACCTCGTCCCCCAGATCGACATTCGGCAGATCGCGGAAAATCTCGCCAAAGATATCGTTATGAGCAGAGATAATGCAGTTGTCACTCTCGCCTGGATTGGCGCTGCCAATGTGATGCCCGGCACCTTGCTTGAGAGCTTCCCAGTCATCCCCTTCGACCACGGGCGCTTCTACGTCGATAGATGGAATCCGAATACGAATGGCGTGCTCCGGCCCTTGCGTGGGAACAGGCTGTGGTGTGATCGCGCTCACCGAATCGCGCAAGTGAGCGGGAATCTCTTCGGGCTCGCTCCTGCCCAGCCTGTCGGGTGGTGTGTGGCCTCCCGGCAATAATGCCACCTGGATGAGGGGAGTTGGCGTGAGTGTGGGCAGCAGCTCCTGCTGCACTTGCCTGGACTCCTTGTTAATCTCGCGCATCTGCGTCCACATACCGACAAAGACCAGAATCAAGGCAACCAGCACACCCAACTCGACGATCAACAGGCTCTTATCACGCAGCCAGTCCCAACGAATCCTGCGCGGCGGGCGGACGGGCTTCTCCTCAGCGGATTCTTCCTCCACCGTATGGACGCGATATTGCGCCGTCGCCCCGGCATCCTGAAAGCGCCGATGTTCGGTCGGCAAAGGCACGGGCTGGGGTTCGACGGCGGGCTTGGGAGCAAGCGGGTCGAAAGTGCCCGCTTCGGCATCCTTGCCCATCTGGCGCAGCCGCTCCAAGCGCGCATCTCGCCTGCGGATACGCAGTACTTCTTCCAGCTCCTCTATGGTCAGCTCTTCAACGATACGCCGGTCTTTCACGCGCCGAGCTCTCCTTAACCATCATCCTCTTGATCTCTGGCCGTCAGGAACTCTAGTATCACCGAGCCCGAGCCCCAAGCTGCCCCGGCCATCATCCCCAGCCCGGTCAAAAAGTAGATGACGTTGCCCAAATAGGGAATGGGCAGACTCAGGAAAAAGAGATTGATCCCCATTAAAGTAGCGATCACCATACCCGCGGCCAGGGCGACCCCGCCGAGAAAAGTGACCATCCCAATAGCCACGAGTATCGGGCTCTGCCGCCGCGCTATCTGGCCTTTACATTTAACCTTGACCGCCGCCACCATCCGCCTCGCCTCTTCCCAGCTCACGTTTTCCAGGTGAACCACGGTGCGGATGATGTCATTCTCCGAGCGATGCTTTCCCAACTCCTTTACAACGTACTCGACGGTTTTTTCGTGCATTGGCAACCCTCCCACTTGAGCAAGTCAGAAAGACCCTCCACTATTTCGCAAGGAGCATAGTCCCTGAAAGCCTCCTGCGGCGTCACCCCCGATAGGACGGCCACAAACGGAACGCCCGCCCGCTCCGCCGTCTGCGCGTCTGTCACGCTGTCGCCCACGTAGAGCGTGCTCGCGGGTGCGCCGCCCAGCCGCTCAATTGCCGCGAGCAGGCCGACGGGGTCGGGCTTGTGCTTTTCAACATCCTCTCCACCGATGATGACGGCAAAGGCATCCAGCAGCCCCTCACGTCTCAGGACCGATTCGATCCTGTACCGGAACTTGGTCGAGACGATGCCCAGAGAAAAGCCCCGCACTCCCAGTTCCAAGATCGTCCCCGGAATGGACTCGAACAGAACGGTCAAATCGGACATCCTCTCGTCTGCCTGCTTGACGAACAGGCGGGCAAACTCACCAGCAAGGGCAGCATGCTGCGGGCCAGCCAGTTCCAGAAAGGTATCCAGCAGCGATAGGCCAATCGTGCGCTTGGCCGCCTCGGCTGAGACTGCCGGCAAGCCCAACTCGTCGAGCGCGAAATCAATACACGCGACGGCCCCTCGCGAGGAATCGGCCAGCGTATAGTCAAAATCGAAAACGATCGCCCGGAAACACTGCCTCACCTCGCCACCCGCGCCACCGCAAACACCTCCCGCTCAAAGAACCAATGAAAAGGCGGCCAGTTGAAAAGAACGTGGCGCGCCACCGCCAGCACAGGCCCCTCATCTCGACTCTGCGGCGGCGTATCGAGCCATACCTGTGCGCGGAAGCCCGCACGTCTCAAAACGCGCCAAAGGCTCAACACGCTCTGCTCGTTGACGTGTACGTCGAGGTTGGCCGGGATGACGGCGCGGGGGTCTTTCGGATACCCTGTCCTCTGCCCCATCAGCAATCGCACCAACCGCACCACCGGATATGCACAGCGGTCATACCACGCATTCGGGGCCGTGTGGATAATAAGACGGCCACCAGGCCGCAACGCACGCCGCGCCTCGGATAGCGCCTGATCCAACTCCCAGGGATGTAGATGTTCGACCAGATCGAACATCAACACACGGTCAAAAGAGACACTCGGAAAGGGCAAGCGCTTGGCATCGGCCTGACAGACGGCGCCGGCCCCTCGCGCCATCCGCGCAGCTACCGGCGCATAATCCACCCCGTGAGCCTCCACACCCAATTCCGCACAGCGGCGCAGAATCTCACCTCGCCCACACCCGACATCGAGCACGCGCATACCGGGTTTGACCTCGGCTATCTCAAAGGACTGCCTCAGCCGGCGCGAAAGATGTTCACCCTCACTGGCGACAAACTCCTCGTACCCCTCACAGGAATTCAGAAAATACGCCTCATCGTATCGTTCCGGGTGAACCGGTTTTTGGCTACGATCACTCCTCAATTGCGCCCCTCAGAACCATGTACAGAGATTATAATCTACCGTCCGAGCACCGTCAAGGACAAATTTTGGCCCTGCCAAAATTTGTTTAGCGCTTTTCATTGCTCCTGCAGAGCAATGAAAAGCGCCCCAATAAAGTTTCCCCCTCACTTTTGCCCCGTCAATCGCCGTAGGGCATCGCGGATGGCAGCACGCAGCAAATGGATCTCCTCGAACTTGAACGCCCACCCCAAAACCCCGTAGAGTGCCGCGCCGATGCCGCCGCCGCCGCCCACAGCCAGCAAGTTTCCTAACCAGCCAGGCATCGCCGCCTGGGCCAAGGCGTGCATCACCCCCCAGACCGCCGCCGCCATCACCAGCGAAGCGAAGGTGGCTTTCAGAGCCAGGGACCACAGACCGTGGCCTCCCAGTCCACCCAAACGCCGCCAAGCCAATGCCAACATGGCCAACGCATGCATAGTCAGCTTGAGAGCGTTCAATAGGACCAGCAGCGGCAACGTCAGCATTCCGAGCCCATCGGCGCCAACGGCGACCAGGACGTAGAGGATAGTCGTCCCCACCCCAACCAGGGCAGGCGTCAATGTGTCCTTTCGCGCGTAAAAGGCGAAAATGAGCGGCTGATCCACGGCGGCAGCGAGCAGGCCCAGAAGCGAGTACCGCAGCGCCTCGGCCGTAGCAGCGGTGTCCGCCGGAGTAAACTTCCCGCGCCCAAAGATGAGGGCAATGGTAGGATGGGCCAACACGTATAGGCCTATCGTCGCCGGGATGACCAGTACAAGGACCAGCCGCAGCCCTTTGGACAACGTAGTACGAAAGGGATTGATATCCTCAGAACCAGCCTGCTGGGAAAGCGTGGGCAAGATAGCGACAGAAACTGCAGCAGAGACCAAGCCCAGAGGAAACTGGATGATCTGGGCCGCGAACCCCATCCGGGCGATAGCCGGGTCGCTTATGCCAGAGGCCAGGCGATAGCTGAGCATCTCCGCCGCCTTGTCCACCACCAAACTGGCGAGAACGGGAAAATAGAGACTGCCGACGCGCCGCAGAGCGGGATGGCGCAGACCGCGCACGATGCCGATTCGGGCGTCGCGCAGTCCCGGCAGCAGGATCGCCACCTGGAGCACGGCGCCCACCAACGTGCCGATGGCCATGCTGCTGAGACCGACGTAGCGTTCCAAGAGCAACGCCGTCACGATAATGGCAGCATTGGCCACCGCGCCGATAAAGGCCGGGAAGGTAAACCGCTTTAGCGCGTAGAGCGCGCCAGATAGCACGCTGGCCAGGCTGGTGAAAATGACCGCCGGGAGAGCCAAACGCAAGAGGTTGACGGCCATCTCGCGGTAGACCGGCGAAAGATCCCCGGCCTGCAGCTCGATCAACTGGGGTGCCAAGAGCTCCCCCACCAAGACCACCGCCGACAAGATGAACAAGGTGATGCTGACCAGGACGCTGAGCAGTCGCCACAGCTCCTCCCGGCGCTCCGGGGCCGCATAATCGTGAAAGATAGGAACAAAGGCCGAACTAAGGACCCCTCCCACCAGCAGATCGTAGATCATCGTGGGGATACGGAGGGCTGCATCCAGCGCGCTCACATCACCGCCGGAGCCGAAGAGAGGAGCCTTGACCATCTCCCGCACCAGGCCAAGCGCCCGACTGGCGAAGTTGCCCAGCGAGAGCAGGCCGGCTGCCTGCGTGACCTTTACATCCTCTCTCGCCACTGTTCCAACCGGTTCTTCCAACCAGCGCCTCCATCCCACAGTTTCACATCGAATCCGCGCCATTCTACCGCAAGTTAGTGCGCTAGGCAACCCTTCCCGGAAGCCTCCAAAGCACGAAGGCGGGGAGTAGGGGCAAGAAGTTCGTTATACAGGCCAAAACGGGGCTGAGCCAGACGTATAATCAAGAGGCGAATGTAGGGCAGGTTGGCTTTGTCCCCAACTTGATACGGTCGCCTATGGGTGTGTTTG
>JAFGED010000162.1 GCA_016931785.1 Anaerolineae bacterium | reverse complement strand
GGAGAGCGGCGAAGCCGCTCTCCAAACCCCCGCCCCCTCTCTTTTCACACGCGAAAGGCAGCTGCGAAGCAAGGCTGAGTAGTTACGTCTTGACAAAATGCATGATCTGTTGTATCTTGAACGTAAGACGTTTGACTTCTTACTTCTGGAGGCGTGATGCAACAGCTCAGGATGGACAAGACGCCGCTCTATCTCAAAGCCCGGCAGTACCTGCTCAACCTCATTGAGAATGGCACGTTCAAGCACGGCGAGCAGCTCCCCTCCGAGGCTGACCTGGCTGCGCAGTTGGGCATCTCCCGCCCGACGCTGCGCGAGGCGCTCCACAACCTCGAACGAGAGGGGATCATTATCCGCAAGCACGGCGTGGGGACGTTCGTCTCTCGCCACACCCCGACCCTGGAATCCGGCCTTGAGGCGCTGGAGAGTCTGAATCGACAGGCTCAGCGGCTGGGTCTGACTACAGGGGTCGTCCATCTGGCCGTCTCGGAGCGGGAGGCGACCAAGAAGGAGCGTGAGGCCCTCGATCTCGCTGCAGACGATCCGGCGGGCGTGCTCGACGTGGATCGCGTGATCGCTATCGAGGGCGAGCCGTTTGCCTATTTGAAGGACGTGGTTCCCCAGGTCTATTTGCGCGAAAAAGATCTGGGGGATCAGTTCTCCGGTTCGGTGTTGGACGTCCTGATTCAGCGCGAGAACGTGAATCCCACCATCTCGCGCACGCAGGTCAGCGCCGAAAAGGCCAACGCCTGGTTGGCCGAGCGATTGGGGGTGCCGAAGGGAACGGCGCTGCTGAAATGGGTGGGGCGGTTGTATGACCGCGACGAGAAGGTGCTCGATTATTCCACAAGTTATTTCATCCCTGGCTATTTCAAGTTCTATGTCACCCGCCGGGTGAACCCCTAAACAGGAGGCTTACGATGCGCAGTTTTATGGGACGTGATATGCTCTCGCTGAAGGACTTGGAGCGCAACGAGTTTTTCCATGTTTTGGACGTGGCCGAGGAGCTGGAGCCGATCGCGCGCGAGCGTCGCAACGTCGATCTATTGAGCGAAAAGACGCTGGTGGTGGCCTTTTACCAGCCGTCTACCCGCACGCGCCTGGCCCACGAAGCGGCCATGCACCGCTTGGGCGGCCACGTCACCGGCTTTGCCGATGCCAAGATGACGCGCGCTGGCGACTTTTACCAGGAATCGATCAAGGACACGGTCAAGATGCTGGAATTCTACGGCGACGTGATTGTCATGCGCCACTTCCAGCAGGGCGCGCCGCACGAGGCGGCCAAGTGGGCCAGTATCCCAGTGATCAACGGCGGGGATGGCTGGGGCGAGCATCCCACGCAGATTCTCACCGACCTGTACACCGTGTACCGCGAGAAGGGGCAGATCGACGGCCTCAAGTGGCTGGCCGTGGGCGACATGCGCATGCGCACGATGCACTCGCTGGCCTACGCGCTGACGCAGTTCGATTGCCCGATCACCTTCGTCTCGCCGCCGGAGATGTCGCTGACCGACGAGTTCAAGGCGGAGCTGGAGCAGTACAGCCTGGATTTCAAAGAGGCCGGTCACGTCGAGGAGGCCATCGCCGACGCCGACGTCATCCTGGTCGAGCCGGTGGTGCAGCCGGATTATACCAAGTCCAGGGACGAGCGCGCGGGCGATGTGGGCTTGACCCCCGCCAATTACAAGATCACGCGCGACCTGTTGGCCAACAAGGCCAAGTCGGACGCCATCCTGCTGCACTCGCTGCCGCGCATGGACGAGATCCCGCCCGACGTGGACATCACCAAGTGGTCGCGCTACTGGCAGGAGGCCTTTAACGGCGTGGTGGTGCGCATGGCGTTACTGGCGTTGGTGCTGGGGGCGATGGAGTAGGGTTATTTCCGGCTCTGCCGGAAATAGCTTGGCAGTTCCTCCGGAACTGCAGCCGGCGAGAGGGTTGCTCCAGCAAAGCTCCGGTGGGCTTTACATAGGAGATCAAGATATGCAGACGAATTTGCGTGGTCGCGATCTGATCTGCGACCTGGACCTGACCAAAGAAGAGGTCGAGACGGTGCTCGACGTGGCCTGGGACCTCAAGCGCAAGCGGGCCTTGGGCGAGCCGCACGCTTACTTGCGCGATAAAACCCTGGGGATGCTCTTTTTCTTCTCCAGCACGCGCACGCGCTGTTCCTTCGAGGCCGGGATGGCGCAGCTCGGCGGGCACGCGGCGTTTATCGAATCAAAGACGACGCAGATCGCCCACGGCGACACCGCCAAGGAGATCGGCGAGATCCTGGGGCGCTATTTCGATGGCATCGCCATCCGCCATTGTGACTGGGACTATGGCAACAAGTACATCAACTGGGTCGCCGAGGCGTCGCGCTCTCCAGTGTTGAATATGCAGTGCGACCTATACCATCCCTTCCAGTGTCTGGCCGACCTGATGACGATCATTGAGAAGAAGGGGCGCGATTTGCGCGGGAAAAAGATGGTGGTCTCTTGGGCGTATGCGTCTTCTTACCTCAAGCCGATGTCGGTCCCGCAGTCGCTCATCCTTCAAATGGGGCGCTTTGGGCTCGATATCACCCTGGCCTACCCGCCGGGGTTCGAGCTGATGCCCGCGATTGTGGACGAGGCCAAGGCCCAGGCGCGCAGATACGGCACCGGCTTTGAGATCGTGCACGATATGGACGCGGCGTTCAAGGACGCCGACATCGTCTACGCCAAGTCGTGGGGGCCGATGCTGGCGACGACAGACCCCGGCGAGGGTAAGGCGCTGCAGGACGAGCACGCGCGCTGGATCACCGACGAGCGCCGGATGGCGCTTGCCAAGCCGGATGCCATCTATATGCACCCATTGCCGGCCGACCGCGACATCGAGGTGACGAGTGGGGTGATGGATGGCCCCAACTCGGTCGTGTTCGACCAGGCGGAGAACCGGCTGCACGCGCAAAAGGCCGTGATGGCATTGACGATGTGGTAATTGGGACAAGGAGATGAAGAGACAAGGGGACAAGGGTTGTAAGAACCGTTCTCTCCTTGTCGTCCGGTCACCTTGTCTCAGTTGAGGAGATACACTATGGCTCAAAAGACCAGCAAGTGGGCTGTGATCGCCGTCGGCGGCAACGCGCTGATCAAGGACCCGCAGCACAAGACGGTCCAGGATCAATACCGGGCTGCCAAGGAGACGATGCACCACATCGCCGACATGATCGAGCAGGGGTGGGAGATCGCCATCGGGCACGGCAACGGGCCGCAGGTCGGCTTTATCCTGCGCCGGTCCGAGATCGCCGAGAAGGTGGCCGGCATGCACCCCGTCCCGCTCGATGCCTGCGGCGCGGACTCTCAAGGGGCCATCGGCTATGCGTTCCAGCAGAATCTTTATAACGAGTTCAAGCGTCGCGGCATGAAAAAGAGCGTGGCGACGGTGGTCACCCAGGTGCTCGTGGACCGCAACGATCCGGCCTTCCAGAACCCCACCAAGCCCATTGGCAGCTTTATGGACGAGGCCGAGGCCAGACAGCGGGCGGATAGCGACGGCTGGGCGGTCGTCGAGGACGCGGGGAGAGGTTGGCGGCGCGTCGTGCCCTCTCCTTACCCGCAGCGCATCGTCGAGATGGAGGCGGTCCGCAAGCTGATCGAATCGGGCGTCATCACCATCACCGTGGGCGGCGGCGGCATCCCCGTGATCGAGAACGAGGAGGGAGACCTGGAAGGAGTGGCCGCCGTCATCGACAAGGATCACGCCAGCGCGCTGCTGGCCCGCAGGCTCGGCGTCGATCTCTTTATCATCTCGACCTCCGTCGAATATGTCTACCTCGACTTTCGCCAGCCGGACCAACGGCCACTCCGGGAAGCAACAGTAGCCGAAATGGAGCGTTATATTAGTGAAGGGCACTTTGCTAAAGGAAGCATGCTGCCCAAGATCGAGGCGGCCATCTACTACTTGAGGTACGGCGGCAAGGAGGTCGTCATCACCGACCCGCCCAACGTGCCCCGCGCGCTGCGCGGTGAGACGGGCACGCGGATCGTGCCGTGACTGAGAATATGGAATACGTCCTTGGCCTAAAGTGCGCCATCTGTGGTGCGGAATACGGGATCGACGAGGTGGATTACGTCTGCCCCAAGCACGGGGACGGCGGACGCGGCGCGTCTGGAAGGCGCGCGACGTCCGAGGGCATCCTCGATGTCGTCTACGACTATGATCGCATCGGTGCTGGTTTCACGCCCGGCCGACTATCCGGCCAACCCGCCAATATCTGGCGCTACATGCCGCTGCTGCCGGTTGACCCTGATGTGGCGCGCCGCTTAAGCGAGGGGACCGTGTTGGGCAGCGTCGGTTGGACGCCGCTCTATCCCGCGCCGCGCCTGGCGGCGCAGTTGGGCCTGACCCACCTGTGGGTCAAAGACGATAGCCGCCAGCCGACCGCCTCGTTCAAGGATCGCGCCTCAGCCGTCGCCGTGGTCAAGGCGCGCGAGCGGGGCGCTGAGGTGGTGACGACCGCCAGCACGGGCAATGCCGCTGCCGCGCTCTCCGGGCTCTGCGCGGCGGTGGGGCAGCGCAACGTCATCTTTGTCCCGCGCACCGCGCCGGAGGCCAAGGTGGCGCAGTTGCTGGCCTACGGCTCTACCGTCCTGCTGGTGGATGGCACCTACGACCAGGCTTTCGAGTTGTGCCTGGAGGCGGCGCAGGCGTTCGGCTGGTACAATCGCAACACGGCTTACAACCCCGCCATGAGCGAGGGCAAAAAGACGGCGGCGTACGAGGTGTGCGAGCAGTTGCCTATCGGGGCGCGGCATGCCGCGCCCTTAACGGCCCCTGATGTGATCTTTGTTCCCGTGGGCGATGGGTGCATCATCGGCGGCATCCACAAAGGGCTGCGCGACCTGTTGGCGCTGGGCTGGATCGATGCGATGCCGCGCATCGTCGGCGTGCAGGCGGCGGGGTCGTCGCCGCTGGTGGATGCCTGGGAGCGTGGGTTGCAAGGGTGGGAGATGGAGCCGGTGGAGGCCCACTCCGTCGCCGATAGCATCGTCGCCGGCCTGCCGCGCGACCGGATCAAGGCGCTGCGGGCGGTGCGCGAGACCGGCGGGGCTTTTATCCGCGTGGGGGATGAGGAGATACTGGCCGCCATCCCGGCCCTGGCCCAGGGCTGTGGGGTTTTCGCCGAGCCCGCTGCGGCAGCTGCCTACGCCGGGCTGATCGAGGCGGTCGCACGTGGGCTGGTGAGCGCCGACGATCGGGTGGTCGTGTTAGCTACCGGCTCCGGCCTTAAGGACGTCGCCAGCGCGATGAAGGCGGTCGAAAAGCAGCCCGCCGTCGTGGAGCCGACGCTTGAAGCCGTCAGACAGGCGCTGGGATAGGGTCACGCTGTAACTGGTTTGTAATTGTCGTAGGCGAAAAAAAGTGCTAGACTATGGTAGCGTTGATCTCGTTTGTTCCTCCGATAGACGGAGAGCATCCTGTTCGGAGTCGTTCAAAGCTATAGGCCATGTACGAAGTCGTCTTTCTTGGAACGGCAAATGCCTTTCCCACTAAACGGCGGAGCTGCTCGGGACTGTTGATCGAAGCTCCGGGGTTTCGCATGCTGGTCGAGGCCAGCCCGGGAATTGTATCGCGATTGGACCGGATCGGCGTGTCGCCTGGTGATATAAGGCGGATATTTATCTCCCATTCCCACGGCGACCATACACTGGGGTTCCCCACGCTCGTCCTGAGTCGCATCAGGGCTGCGACGCGGCTCCAGGTCTATGCTGCCCAGGATACGCTCTCGATGCTGCAAATGCTCTGGACGCTGGCCTATGCCGATTTCGACAGCAACTATCTCAAGTGTGATTGGCATCGCATGTCCGAGCGCAGGCCAGACGAGGTCGAGGTGGCTCCCGGCGTCATCCTGCGCACCATCGTGGTCCCCTATCCACCTGGCGCGACGACGCTGGCTGCCCGGTGGGATTTTGAGGATGGGCCTTCGGTCACCTTCGTCACTGACACCATCCCCAACACTGCTTCTATACAGCTTGCCCAGGGCAGCGACCTGCTGATTCACGAGGCGACCTACAGCGCCGAGTTGCAGCCCAATGAAGATCCGGCGAGGCACTTTCACAGCACGGCCCGGCAGGCCGGCGAGGTCGCGCGTCAGGCCGGCTGTCCGCGTCTGGCGCTGGTGCACCTCGGGCCGGAGATCAGCAATTACCCAAAAGTGCTCGTTCAGGAAGCGCGCGCCGACACCGATTTACAGGTGATCGTGCCGGAGGACGGGGAGCGCGTCCGCGTAGACGCGGAGAGCTGATGAAACGGAGGCTCACCTGGTTCTGCTGGGCGCTGGCAGCCGCCGTCGCCGCCTGGCTGCTGTGGATGACGCTGCGTCCCAACCAGACCGTCGCTGCCGATCTCGCCCCACTGACCGAATCCGCCGCCGAGCAGGGCATTTCCATCCACTTGTTGATCGACCTGGCGGGGAACGTCGCCGTCTTTGCGCCGCTGGGTGCAGCGCTGGCGCTGGCGCTGCGCGATCGGCCGGTGCGGCGGCGATTGCTGCTGGCGACCTTGTGCGGGGCGGGCCTCAGTCTTGTTATCGAGCTGATCCAGACGACTATGCCCTCCCGTGTGGCAGCCCTGGACGATTGGCTGCTCAACACGGCTGGCGCATTCCTAGGGGCGGTGGTGGGACGTGTGGTCGGTTTTAGGCAGGAGGGCTGAGAATAGAGATTGGAGATTGTGACGTTTTCTCAGTTTCCAGTCTCTATTCAGGAGGAGTTTGAAATGATGGACCTATCCATTAACGAGGAGCAACTGAAACGAACGGTACAACGCGCGCGCGAGCGAGATATCGTCATCCCCACCTTCGCACAGATGAAGGACCCGGCGTTGATCCCCGATGGGGTCAAGGCTCGGCTCAAGAAGGTCGGCCTGTGGGATGTGGACTCGCGGAACCTGTTCCGCATCACGTGGAAGAACGAGCCTGAGGCGCAGGGGGGTGGGTTTGACGGCGTCAACACCATAGAATTGCCGTCGTCACTGACCGGCGTGCCTGCGCGCATCATCGCCCTGGTGGGCAAGTGGTTCCCCACCGGCGCGCACAAGGTCGGCGCGACCTTCGGCTGCCTGGTGCCGCGCCTGGTCACCGGCCAGTTCGATCCCACGTACCACAAGGCGGTGTGGCCCTCGACCGGGAACTTTTGCCGGGGCGGGGCGTACGACGCGGCGCTGCTGGCCTGCGAGTCCATCGCCATCCTGCCGGAGGAGATGAGCCGCGAGCGGTTCGAGTGGCTCTCCAAACTGGCGGGCGAGGTCATCGCCACGCCCGGCTGCGAGAGCAACGTCAAGGAGATTTTCGACAAGTGCTGGGAGCTGAAAGAGACGCGCGGCGACAAGGTTTTCATCTTTAACCAGTTCGAAGAGTTCGGTAACTACCTGTGGCATTACGAGATCACCGGTCACGCGATGGAGGAGGTGTTGCGGCAGGCGCTGGGGCCGCGCGATAGCTACCGGGGCGTGGTGCTGACGACGGGGTCGGCGGGCACCATCGGCTGCGGCGACTATATGAAGCAAATCTACCCCACGGGCAAGGTCGCCGCCAGCGAGGCGCTGCAGTGTCCCACGCTGCTGCTGAACGGCTTTGGCGGCCATCGCATCGAGGGCATCGGCGATAAGCACGTGCCCTGGATCCACAACGTCAAGAACACCGATCTGGTGATGGCCATCGACGACGAGGCGTGCATGTCCATCGCGCGCCTGTTCAACGAGCCTGCCGGGCGCGCGTACCTGGTGGAGCAGGGGGTTCCAGAAGCATTGGTGATGCAGCTCGATCTGCTGGGCATCTCTAGCATCGCCAACACGCTCTCGGCGATCAAGTTCGCCAAGTGGTACGAGCTGGGCGAGAACGACGTCGTTTTGACCGTCTTTACCGATTCGATGGAGCTGTACGTCAGCCGCCTGCAGGAGCTGCGCAATGGGGCCGGTGGATACACCGGCGGCACGTACACGGAGGTGGACGCCGCCGCCGACTATCACCGCTACCTGCTCGGCTGCGCGACGGACTATGTGGAGGAGTTGGGCTATTGGGACCGCCGCCGCATCCACAACCTAAAGTACTACACCTGGGTCGAGCAGCAGGGCAAGACCTACGAAGAGATACAGGCCCAGTGGTACCAGCCCGACTATTGGACGGACTTTCAGGGCCAGATCGCAGAGATCGACGCGCTGATTGAGCAGTTCAACGGGATGACGGGGTTGCTGAAGGAAGCGTGAAGCGCCGGGGCGCTTTGCGCCGGGGCTTCCGGGAAGTCTCCCCTTCGGGGAGCTTCCTAAGGGAAGAAGCCTGTGCGAGCTTCGCTCGCGCGGGGGCTGCCGCCCGCAATTCACGGCAGAGCCGTGAATTGCCTTAATCCTCCGCTCTGCGGCAATCCTGCGGATTGCCCATCACCCCCACCGCTTGCGGTGGGGTCTCTGGCTTTTCCCCATAGGCCCCACTCCCGGAGCACCAAGAGCGCCCGATGCGTTTTAGACTCGGGCGCTTGGTTTTGATAAAAGCGGGGTATCTACTCAGGCTGTTCGCCCGATGAGTAGCCCTCGCTCAAAAAGGGATAGCTGGGGGGTTCGAGGGCGGCGAAGCCGCCCTCGAACCCCCCAGCCTTCCTCCTCTTTTTGTCGCGAAAGGCAACCGCGAAGCAGGGCTGAGTAGTTACAAAGCGGGTGTATTTGTTCCTTGGGGCGTATACGCTGCTTGTGAGGAAATGGTGTTGCCAAGGTGTAGTTTGGGCGCAAGCCCAAACTGCCGGGGTGCATTTGCTGCTGTCTGATGAACGCTAAAGCGGGTGTTGTGCCTATTTCGCCGGAAACCGAGCGCCCGCGGCCCCGGGGGGCAAATGCACCCGAAGCACACCCCTTCTTGACCCGGCCAGTTCTCTAGAGTATAATGCGGGATAATCGCATTTGAGGGCGCCTTCTGCAGGGGATGAGTGGAGGTGGGGGTTGTGCGGACGCTTTGCGTCCGCACAACCCCCAAATTTCCCGCCTGACGGAACGACCGCGTCTCGTGCGGGCCAATTGCAATCGCCTACATGCGCACGTTTGACGAATAAGTCCAGTAGTGATACACTGAGCATGCTTGAGAGTTAACCGAGTTCTTGTTGATTTTTGGAGACTGGTATGCGGGACGAGGACAAGACAAAGCAGCAGCTCATAAGCGAATTGCGGCAGTGCCGAGAGGAGTTTAAAAAGTTTGCCTATATCGTCTCCCATGACCTGAGAACCCCACTGATTAACCTCAAGGGATTTTCCGCCGAGCTAGGCTTTGCCTTGGAGACCGTGCAATCCTCCCTCGATTCGCTCTTGCCGCACTTGGATGACAGCCAGCGGCCGGCGGTGACCACTGCCATCCGGGAGGATATCCCCGAGTCCTTGGAGTTTATCCAGTTTTCTGTAAAGCGCATCGACAATTTCATGAACGCCGTCCTGAGGCTGTCGCGCTTGAGCCGCCGCGATCTCAAGTTCGAGTCGCTTGATATGGACGCTCTCGTCCAGGGCGTCTTGGAGACGCTGTCCGATCAGATTGGACAGCGTCAGGTCGAGGTGAACGTAAAAAACCCATTGCCCACGGTAGTCGCCGATCGGGATTCGATGAACGAGATCCTGGTTGTCATTCTGAAGAATGCGGTAGTCTACCTTGATTCGAGCAGGCCTGGCGTGATCGAGGTCGGCGGCCGGCGCAATTCTACTGAGACGGTTTTCTTTGTCCGTGATAATGGGCGCGGTATTGCACAGGAGGATATGCACAAGATTTTCGAGCCCTTTCGCCGGGCCGGCAGGCAGGACTTTCCAGGTGAGGGTATGGGGCTAGTCTACGCGCAGACACTGGTACGTCTCCACGGTGGGAGCCTCAAGTGCGCATCTGAACTTGGAGTTGGGTCGGAGTTTACTTTTACGATCTCGAACGATGTTATGCAAGGAGGCGGTGATGCCCAGTGAGCAGATGGTCACTATTCTCGTGGTTGAGGATGACCCTGGACACGCGCGTTTGATCGAGAGAAACTTGAGATATTCGAACATCGCCAACGACATCGTCAAGTTGACCGATGGGCAGCAGGCGCTGGACTATTTGTTTGGTGAGGGTGAATACGAGGGAATGAGGAATTACTCGTCGTCGCTTTTGGTGCTGCTCGATCTGAACTTGCCGGTGCTCGATGGTTTTCAGGTGCTTAAGCGCATGAAGTCGGATGATCGCACCAAGCACATTCCTGTGATTATGGTTACCAGCTCGGATGATACGCAGGATGTGTCCAAGTGCTACGAGCTTGGGTGCAGTGTCTTTCTCACCAAGCCTTTGTTGGATTACGAGCAATTTTCCGAGGCCATCCGTAAGCTCGGGCTGTTCCTGTCTGTCGTCAAAGTGCCGCAAGGAGGATAAATCCTATGTCCGAGTCCAAGCCCATTCGCGTGCTCTACATGGAAGATGATGACGGCTTGGCGCGTCTTCTTCAGAAGAAACTGCAGCAAGCAGGGTGTGAAGTAGACATCGCGCCTGACGGCGAGCAAGGCCTCGCAATGTACAACGCCGGCTCCTACGACGTCGTGGCCGTGGACCAGAACATGCCCATCCACAGCGGGCTTGAGGTTATCCGCATCATGGCGACGGAAGGGGCCCTGCCGCCCATGATCATGGTCACCGGTACGGGCGACGAGGAGACCGCCGTGGAGGCCATGAAGCTGGGGGCGGGCGATTACATCGTCAAGGACGTGGATGGCGGTTACCTAGAGCTGCTGCCTACGGTGGTCGGGCAGGTGCTTCAGCAGAGGCGTTTGGCCGAGGAGAAGAGGCGCGCGGTCGAGGCCTTGGAGCAGCGCAATCGCGACCTGACTTTGCTGAACAACCTGGGCCAGTCTCTCACTGCTACGCTCGATATGCAGCAGGTCATCGATAGGCTTTTGCACGCTGTCACCGAAATCATCGGGGCGGAGGGGGGGTCGGTTTGGTTGTGGGATGAGGAGCGGGAGGGATGGCTGATCTGCCGCGGCGCGCTGCACCACGGTTTGAGTCAATCACTCATTAACCTTCGCCTGTGCCCTGGCGAGGGTATCGCCAGTTGGGTGGCAAAGACCGGCAAGAGCACCACGGTTCCTTACGCGCCGACCGACCGGCGCTTTTCTCCCAACATCGACGCGCGAACCGGCTATCATACGACTTCTCTGCTCGCCATGCCGCTGCGGGTGCGCGATGCTGTCATCGGTGTGCTGGAGGTTGTGAACAAGAAGGTGGGCGATTTCACCGAGGCCGATTGCTCCCTGATCGAAACGTTAGCGGCATCGGGTGCCATCGCTATCGACAACGCTCACCTGGTGGAGACGCTGCGACAGCAGACTGCCGAGCTGCAGGCACGCAACGAGGATCTGAACGCTTTCGCCCATACAGTGGCCCACGATCTCAAGACCCCCCTAGGGGTCATTGTCGGCTATGCGGATGTGCTGATGGAGGAGTGGGCCGAGGTGCTGAAGGAAAGCGAGGATGCGCGTTATTACCTCCAGTCGATTGCAAGAAATGGGCGCAAGATGGCCAATATCATCGGTGAGCTGCTCTTGTTGGCCGAGATTCGCAGGATAGAGGTGCAGCACGAGCGGCTGGATATGGCCAACGTGGTATCAGAAGCCGTGCAGCGCTTGGCTTTCTTGAGCGAGGAGAAGGGGGCTGAGATCGTCGTGCCGGACACTTGGCCGGCTGCGGTGGGATACAGCCCTTGGATCGAAGAGGTGTGGGTAAACTACCTCAGCAATGGCATCAAGTACGGCGGCCAGCCGCCGCGTCTGGAGCTTGGGGCGACGGTGCAGGATGATGGCTTTGTGCGCTTCTGGGTGCGCGACCAGGGCCCTGGGATCTCGCCCGAGGATCAGACTCGTTTGTTCACGCCCTTCACACAGCTTGAGCAGGTGCGTGCTACTGGGCATGGGTTGGGGTTATCCATCGTGCGGCGTATTGTCGAAAAACTCGGTGGGGAGGTGGGTGTGGAAAGCGAGGTAGGTGAGGGGAGCAAGTTCAGCTTCACTCTGCCGGCCAGGTGATTCGAAACGCCCCCATCCAAGCCAGTCTCTTCTTTGCCAACCTCATCTGACCCAAAACTGAAAGGCCCCGTTTTCTTTTTGGCGTCAGCTACCCTCTTCTGCCAACAGCCGTAGTGCATAGGTCACGCGGCGTGGATGCTTGGTCAGCAGTTCACTGGCTTCCCAGGCTTGTGCCAGCGCGCTCAGGCGGGAGTGGGAGATTTCGCCTTGGAAGGCTTTGTGCAAGGTGCCGATGGTGAAATGTCCTTCCAGTTCATCCACGGCGTGTTTTACCAGTCGGCGCTCAAGCGGGCTAAGGGCAGGGAGGGCTGCCGGCGGGCTGATCTGAGGAGAGATGGCAATGGTGTGCAGTATGCCCAGCCAGTGCACCATATCCTCGATCATGTATCCCATCTGAAAGTAGAGCCGGTTTGACCATTCCGCTTCTCCCTGCAGGTCGTGGATGAAGGGCGGCGAAGAGGCCGACGTGCCGTAAGCGGCGAATGGGAAATCGGCGGTGCTAAAGATGCCGGCCCGGGGGGTGCTGGCCTGGGCGCGGATCACATCCCACCTTTCCTCCGTCACCGTGTTGTCCATCCAGGCAGCGGCCAGAATGCCGGCGGGCAGCCGCCAGTACCAGACTGATCCCACGCGCCCTTCGTAGCCCGCGGTTCGCTTGCCGACCTCGTCAAACATCTGGTCGGCTATGTGCAGCGCGCTGAATGAGGGGTAGAACAGAGGCATCGGCGTCTCCTCTCTCTCTCTGTCGTAAGTGGTGATGTGATTATACTCTTGCCGAAGGGCTTGTCAACCGGCAAGCCACTCAGCCGCGACTTGCGGCAGCAAAGTCGTGGGCCCTTGGCGTATCGTCGGATCTGGCAACGATTCGATGAACAAGGGGCCATAGCTCTTGGTCAGCAGCCGCCTGTCGAAGATGACCACGATACCCCGATCGGTGCGGGTGCGGATCAGCCGTCCGAAGCCTTGCATGAAGCGCAGGATGGTCTCGGGCACGGCGTATTCGAGGAAGGGTTGTTCAAAGGTCTCGGCCCGTGCGGCAAAGATGGGGTCACTGGGGACGCTGAAGGGCAGCTTGGCGATGGCCAGGCAACTGAGCGGGTCTCCCGGCACGTCGATTCCCTCCCAGAAGCTGCGCGTGCCCAGAAGCACCCGCCGCGTGCCCGTGCGGAAATTCTCCAGGAGTTGGACCCGTGACATGCCCTCCCCTTGTGCTTCGACGGTGATGCCGCTTTGGGCAAGTGGCGCTCTGATGGCCTGAAGCGTGGTGCGCAGTTGGCCATAGGAGGTAAAGAGCGCCAGCGCCCGCCCCTCGGTCGCGCGGAAGAGGGCCGCCATTCCTTGCTCGACTGCTTGTTGGTAGCCTCGTTGCCCTGGCTCGGGAACGTCGTCAACCAGGTAGACCAACGTAGAACTCTTGTAGTCAAAGGGCGACCCGACGGCCAGTTCCTCCGCCTCCCAGGCGTTCAGCCGCTCGCGCAAGAATTCAAAGCTGCCGGCAGTGCGCAACGTGGCCGAGGTCAACACCACCGTTGCTTTTCTGTGGAACAGGTGCTCTTCTATCAGCGGCCCCACGTGCAAGGGAGCGGCGTGCAGTCTGAGGCTGTTTCCGTCGGGGGACGACTCCAGCCAGTAGATCATGGATGGCGATGGCTGCGTAATCATCTGGCTTACCTGACCGACTACCTCGCCCAGCCGTCGTGCAACCCCCAGCATTTGGGCCTCTAACTCTTCGGCATCAGGGATGTCAAAGGACTCTAGATCCTCCAAGCTACCCGCCAGTCGCCCCAGTCCATCCGCGGCAGCTTTCAAGGGGATGCTGGCATCATCCCATGCAATCTCGATCATTTCCCAGGCTGGTTGCACGCGCAGGCCTGAGGTGAGACGTAGCCGGAAGGCGTATTGGTTGCGCTGTCCCTCTGCATGCTCCGTCACGAATCCGTCGAGACGCTCGAAGAAGGTATCCAGTTGGCGTGCTGCGCGCTCTGCCGTCACTCCGATCTTGCCGACGAAGAGTTCCACCTTCTGTGCGATCTCGTTTGGGAGATTGGCTTTGTGACAGCGTCCAAGCATTTCGCCCAACAGCCCGGTTACCCGGCCGGTCTGCCGGACCTTGCCCATTTCGCTCAGTAGCCTCTGCATTTGTATGCGGTCCGCCTCAAAGCTGAGCCCGTCGGTGGTGGCCGACTCCATGTGGTGGGCTTCGTCTATGATGAGGTGTTTGTATTCGGGCAGGGCACGGTTCTGCACTGCGATGTCGGCCAGCAGTAGCGCGTGATTGACGATGACGAGGTGGGCGGCCTCGGCGGCTTGGCGGGCGTTGTAAAAGTAGCAGGCGGACTGGTGGAAGTGATGACAGCGTTCAGGGTCGCAGCCTTCATGCTCGGCCGAGAGCTGCCGCCACGAGGAGCGTTCGGCCAGGCTGGGCATGAACAGGCTGTCACCATCGCCGTCTGTGGTTTCAAGCTGCCAGACGAGAATTTTCGCCAGCAGCCGGGCCTCGTCGGGCGAATTGGCCCCCCGGCGGCGCAGCGCCTGCAGGCGGGATGGGCAGAGGTAGTGGGAGCGCCCCTTGAGAACGGCGGCGTGGAACTCGAATGGCAGAATCTGGGCCAGGTCGGGCAGATCTTTGCGCTGTAGCTGCTCTTGCAGGTTGATGGTGTTGGTGGAGATAACCACGCGCTCGCCGTTCCGTTCGGCCCAGTGGACAGCGGGGATGAGGTAGGCGAGCGACTTGCCGACGCCCGTGGGTGCTTCGATCAGCATATGCCGCCCTTCGTTCAGCGCCCGCGCCACGCCGCGCAACATCGCTACCTGCTGTGGGCGGTGTTCGTAGCTGGGGAATTTAGTCTGGAAGGCCCCGCCCTCTTCCAGGAAGGCAGCCAGTTTAGCTGTATCCAGGGCTTCCCGTTTGGCGACAGGTTGCAAGGGCTTGTCCTTGGCTGCGGCAAACAGCGGCCCTGCAGGTGCGGCTTGGGGCTCAGCCCTTTGTGTGGGCGGGTGGCTTGCGGCTTCTTTCAGGGCGTCACGGAAGAAAGCGGCGGCGCTCCACTTGACGCGCTCGCCATGTCCCACGATTTCCTTCAACACCCTAGGTGGTAGACCGGCTGCCCGGCGGAGCAGGGCGTGGAAGAGTTGGTGGGTGGCTTGGGCGTCGTTTAGCGCCCGGTGAGCCTGCTCCAGTTCGATCTCGAGCAGACAGGCCAGGGATTCCAGGCTGTAGCGCTCGGCGTGTGTGACGAATATAGTGGCCAACTCGAACGTATCGAGCGTTTCATTCTCCAACAGGTGGTCGTGCCGGCGAATGAACGCCATGTCGAACTGGACGCTGTGCCCGACGATGGGAAGCTCGCCGACAAAGTAGGACAGGCCGGGCAATACATCGTGCAAGTGGGGCGCGTCAGCTACATCCTCGTCGCGGATTCCCGTGAGCTCGGTGATGGAGAACGGGATAGGGCGGCCGGGGTTGACGAAGGTAGAAAAGGTGTCCAGCACTTCGTCGGCCTGGAACTTTACCGCGCCGATCTCGGTGATCGCATCGCGATCTGGGTCGAGGCCGGTAGTCTCCAGATCGAGCGCCACGTAGGTTTGGGGCATTGAGTCCTCTTTCTAGACCGCCGTGAGCCTTTCATGCGGCGGTTGAGGGATTATACCTCAGTGGTGCAGAAGGGGCAAGGTGCTTATGGGTGGCTCGACGTCGAATGCCTTTCAGACATCCCAAAAGCGCTCCGGTCGGAACTTGGGAGCGCTTGATTTTCCTAGGGGGGGATTCAATCGAATCGAAAGCGCCACACGCCGATCAGGAAAAAGGCGGCGGCAAAGCCCATCAGCGCGCCAGCCTCCGGCAGTATCCCTGCCAGGCTGTATCCGCGCACCAGCACGTCCTGGAAGCCCTGCATGGCCCAGGCGTGGGGCGTGAAGCGGGATATCGTCTGTAGAAAGCCGGGCATGATGGAGGTCGGCATCAGGCAGCCGCCCAGCGCCGACATGGTCAGCGTCAGCAGTGAGGTGATCCCGCCGACCTGCGCGTCGGTCTTGCCCAGTGCAGCGACCATGATGCCCAGGCCCGTCGCCGCAGCCGCCAGCGCCAGACTGACCGCTGCCAGTGCGACTGGGTCTCCGAACGCCATGTCAAAGAGCAGGTGGGCCACGCCGAACATGATGGCGATTTGGATTAGGTTGACTAGGTAGTAGGGCAGGATTTTTCCGGCCAGCAGGATGGGCTTGGGCAGCGGGGCGACCAGCAGGCGGCGGAATGTGCCCTCTCGTTTTTCTTGCAGGATGGACGAGGCCATCGTGCCGACGATGAAGAACACGCCAAAGACGGAGTAGCCGGGCACGTTTTGCTGGTAGGTATTGGGAAAGACCTCGATTTTCATCTCTGCCGGTGCCACTTGCTCTAGTGTGACGACGCTGCCGCCGTCCATCTCGATGGCGGTCTGATCTGGTGCCGGGCGCGCCTCGGCAGGCAGTTGGGCGAACGCGTTCTCCAGGCTCGCCGCGATGCGCGCCTGGGCCACCTGGGTCTCGGCCACGCGCTCGGCGGCGCCGAACACCAT
>JAFGED010000161.1 GCA_016931785.1 Anaerolineae bacterium | reverse complement strand
GAGAGCGGCGAAGCCGCTCTCGAAACCCCCGCCATCCCTCTCTTTTCGGACGCAGAAGGCAACTGCGAAGCAGGGCTGAGTAGTTACCAAACGGTGTAACAAAGTGACCCTGTTATTCGTTACAGCTTGTGAGTCAATCTTCTTGGGGAGGCAGCCATGCTAGTGAGAGAAAAAAATCTGGCGAGAGTTGGGCTAGCTGTCGTGTTTCTGGTTGGGGCCGTTTTGGCCTGTGCACCGCTGTCAGGGGGAAAGGCGGTCGCTATTGTGATCAACAGCCCCGCGAGTGGGTCCTCGGTGGCGGTGGGGCAGGAAATCTTGATCGATTCCACGGCGACTGCCAATGCCTGTGTGGCTAGAGTGGAGCTTGCCGTCGCCGGGGTGGTGGTGCGCCGCGACATGCCGCCCAGTGGCAACCCGACGACATTCCGGGTGTCGCAGCCCTGGACGCCTGCGACCGAGGGACAGACGACGATCTCTGTGGTGGCCTACGACGTGAATGGGAACTCGTCGGATGCGGCGTCGATCACGCTGCAGGCGGTTTCCAGCGGCGGGGTCGTGCCGACATCTCCTGGCGCGACCGCGGTGCCTGGCGCGACTGAGGTGCCGCCGGTCACCGGGCCGACGGAGACGCCTCCCCCGCCGGTGACGACGGAGGCGGGGTGTACGCTCGATTCACAGTACGTGACAGACGTGACGATCCCCGATGGGACGATCATGACTCTTGGTGCTGGGTTCGTCAAGACGTGGCGGGTGCGGAACTCGGGTACCTGTGACTGGGATGCGGGTTTCCAGCTCGTATTCGTGAGCGGAAATCAGATGAACGGGCCGGCAAGTGTGCTGTTGCCGGCGGTAGCAGCAGGGGCTCAGACTGATATCTCGGTGAGCCTGACGGCGCCGAATTCGTATGGGACGCACAAGGGGACGTGGCGCATGCGCTCCATCGATGGGGACGTGTTCGGGACGAACCTGACGGTGGTGATCGCTATTCCTGCGCCTGCCACCGACACGCCGGTGCCCACGGAAACGCCGTTACCGACGGACGTGCCGACCAACGCGCCAACCGACGTGCCGACGTTGCCACCACCTGCAATCGCGCCTTATACCCAGTATGTCACCAGCCAGGTCAATGTGGGTGCGGGTAGCACCGGCGCTGCCATCGCCACGTGTCCTTCGGATAGTGTCGTCGTCGGCGGCGGGTATGCGGCGAAGCATACTGTGACCTTCTACGCGCAGTACAAGTCCGGCAACGGCTGGCGCGGGGACGCAAAGAACAACGATGGTTCCAGTCAGCAGATCACCGTCTTTGCCGTCTGCCTGTATGGCGTTCCCGGTGCTTCTGTCACCCAGGTGCACGCCCAGGCCACGGTCACGCCAGGAGATAGGGAGAAGGCCCTTGCTACCTGCCCGGCGGGCAGCGTCGCCACGGGCGGGGGGTTCCACGCCTACCCCGATGGCAGCCTGCGGGTCTATAATAGCTCCAAGGCCGATTCCGGCGAGGGCTGGCAGTCCTGGGTGTACAATAACAGTGGCTCGAACAAGACCCACCATGCCTACGCCATGTGCCTCTCGGGCACCGGCGGTACGACGGCGCGGATCTTGAAGTCTGTCGATATAGCTTCTGGCAGCACGGGCTATGCGGTCCCCACTTGCGGAGGCGGCTCGCTCGTCACCGGCGGCGGGTTCGCCGCGCAGGACGATCTGCTTATCTACAGCAGCTCGGGCCCGTACTCGGATGATGAGTGGCGGGTGTACGTTAAGAACACCCATGCTAGCGAAGAGAGATTGCTCTTTGGTTATGCTGTCTGCCTGTCGCTGCCATAGCCGATAATGATGTGTAGTCATACAGCCCTCCTGCGAGTTTCGCTTGCAATGTGTTGGCTCTCGCGGGAGGGCTGCAGACGAAAATCTGTAGCAAACTGGTCCTAACAAAGTTTAAGGAGGTAGTCCATGTCAACGAATGAGAAGCGTCTGTTGCGAGCTGGTTTGGCGATCGTTTTTCTGGTTGGGGCTGTTTTGGCCTGCGCGCCGACGTGCCAGGGAGCGGTCAGCGTGGCGATCAACAGCCCGCCGGACGGCAGCGCCGTCGTGGTGGGGCAGGAGGTGCTGATCGACTCCACGTCTACGGCCGGTGCGGGAGTCGCCCGGGTGGAGCTATCCGTAGGTGGCGTGGTGGTGCGGCGTGACGTGCCGCCCAGTGGCAGCCCGGCGACGTTCCGGGTGTCGCAGCCCTGGACGCCTGCGACAGAGGGACAGGCGATGGTCTCTGTGGTAGCCTACGACGTAAGTGGGAACTCGTCGAACGTGGCCTCGATCACGCTGCAGGTGGTGGCAAGTGGCGGGGTCGTGCCGACGACAGCGCCGGGAGCGACGGCGGCGCCGCCGGTCACGGGGCCGACGGAGACGCCGCCGCCACCGGTGACGACGGAGGCGGGATGCACGTTGGGTTCGCAGTACGTGGCGGACGTGACGATCCCGGATAATACAGTGTTCGCTCCTGGGGCAAGTTTTGTCAAGACGTGGCGGGTGCGCAACTCGGGGACGTGCGATTGGGATGCGGGTTTCCAGCTCGTCTTTGTGAGCGGGGAGCAGATGGGCGGGCCGGCAGGCGTGACGCTGCCAGCGGTTCCTGCCGGAGGCCAGACGGACATATCGGTGAACCTGACGGCGCCGAGCGCGTACGGGACGTACAAGGGGACGTGGCGTCTCCGTTCGGACGAGGGGATGGTGTTCGGGACGAACCTGACCGTGCTCATCGTGGTGCCTGCTCCGGCCACTGATACGCCGGTGCCCACGGAGGTGCCTACGGCGGAGCCCACTCCCTTTGGCGGCGGCAGCGGGCGCATCGCCTACGTCTCCTTCCGCGACGGTAACGCCGAGATCTATGTGATGGTGGGAAACGATACCGCGCCAACGCGCCTGACGAATAACTCCGAGCTCGACGACTGGCCCGATTGGTCGTTTGATGGCTCAAAGATCGCCTTCTCCCGTTACTCTGGCGGAAAGCCCGATGTCTTTGTGATGAACGCCGACGGCTCGTCGCAGGTCAATCTCACCAATAATCCTGCCTGGGATTCCCGTCCCTCCTGGTCGCCTGATGGCTCAAAGATCGCCTTCGAATCCAATCGTGTGGGTGACGTGATACAGATCTGGGTGATGAATGCCGGCGGTTCGGGAGCGACCCAGCTCACGAGCACGGGGCTCAACTCCGGTCCTTCTTGGTCGCCGGGCGGCAACCGCATCGCTTTCGAATCCAACCGTGACGGCCAGCGCGAGATCTATGTGATGAACGCCGATGGGTCGGGGCAGACCCGCTTGACGTTCACCGGCAGCAACTACGGACCAAAGTGGTCGCCTGACGGCAATTGGCTCGTGTTCAGCTCCTCGGATGGCATCTGGAAGATGAAAAGAGATGGCACGAACTTGATGCAGTTGACGACCAACTCCGGACCGTCGATCTATGACGCGCATCCAAGCTGGTCGCCCGATAGCACCCTGATACTCTTTGACTCGAAGCGCGATGGCAACAGCGATCTGTGGGTGGTGAAACCTGATGGCACGGGGTTGCAAAAGCTCACGACTAGCTCTGCGCACGATCTTAACTCAGATTGGCGCTGAATAATGGAATGGAGTGCCGGCTGAGGCGATGAGCCTTGGCGGTCACTGAGAAGTCAACACAGCCTGCTACCGACAAGGTGTAGCAGGCTGTGTTTTTTTGCTGATGTATTTGTAACAAAGTGGCTCTGTCGTGCGTTACAGGGGTTGAAGGTCTTTTTCAAGGAGGTGTGCTATGTCAGCGAAAGGTAAGCATCTGTTTCGGGTTGGTTTGGCTGTCGCGTGCTTGGTGGGGGCTATTCTGGCCTGTGGGCCGACGCCTGCCGCTGGAGCGGTCAGCGTGACGATCACCAGCCCCGGCGATGGCGGCGCGGTCGTGCTCGGCCAGGCGGTGATGATCGATTCCACCGTCACCGCCGCGGCGGGTGTGAGCCGGGTGGATCTCACGGTCGGCGGGCAGGTGGCGCGGCACGACGCGCCGCCCAGCGGGAACCCGACGACGTTCCGGGTATCGCAGCCGTGGACGCCCGAGACGGAGGGGCAGGCGACGATCTCGGTGGTAGGCTACGACGTGAATGGGGCATCGGGTCAGGCCATGATCGCGCTGCAGGTGGTGGCGAGCGGCGGGGTCGTACCGACAGACGGGCCGGGAACGGTGGTGCCACCCGAGCCAACAGAGACGCCTCCCCCGCCGGTGACGACGGAGGCGGGGTGCACGCTGGACTCGAAGTACGTGATGGACGTGACGATCCCGGATGGGACGGTGATGAGCCCTGGTGCGGGGTTCGTCAAGACGTGGCGGGTGCGGAACTCGGGGACGTGTGACTGGGATGCGGGCTTTCAGCTCATCTTTGTGGGCGGGGCGCAGATGGGAGGACCGCCGAGCGTGCCGCTGCCGGCAGTTCCCGCCGGGGGGCAGACGGACGTATCGGTGAGCCTGACGGCGCCTGCGACGTACGGGACGCACAAGGGTACGTGGCGCATCCGGTCGGATGAGGGGACGGTGTTCGGGACGAACCTGACGGTGCTCATCGAGGTGCCGGCGCCGGCCACGGGCACGCCGCTGCCGACCGATGTGCCCACTGTGGGGCCGTTGCCCAATCTGGAGACATACGCTTTCTTCACCGACCCGTCCACGGTCGTGGCCGGCATCGATTTTGGCGTGACGGTCACTGTGGCCAATTTCACCAATGTGCCGGTGGCCAATTTCACCGTCCACGTCCTGCTGATGGATCCGGGAGAATCCTGCCTGGGGGGAGGCAGCGGCACGCTGCTCCTCGACCGGCAGGCGTCGATCGCGGCTCAGCAGTTCGCCACCGTCGGCGCGACGGCGCGCATCGATGCGGCGGGCCAACACACGCTGTGTCTCAGGATCGATCCCTCCGACGCGGTCGAGGAGCTTTACGAGGACGACAACGATATGCAGCTCACGTTCAACGTCTCTGCAGCGCCCGGGGCCGATTTCAAGATCCACGGGCACACGTTTCACGATTGTTCGGGGCAAACCCATGCCACGTTTCTCATCGAGAACACCGGCGACCTGCCGTTCGAATGGGCCAGGTTGCGGCTGGAGGATTTGGACGACACCCTGGCGGTCTTTCCGGAGAGCGATCGACCGTTCAAGTCCACTCCCACCGGCTGCGGGTTTGCCTCGGAGGGGGAGACGTTGGGGGTGGGGGCGACGGGATACATAGGGTGGGCCATCGATTTCATGACCAGCGGGAACAGTGCCAGGGCCACGATCACGCTCTGCACCGAGAACGGCGGCGGCGGGGTGTGCGAGGAGAGGACGCTGGACTTTACGGTGCCGTAGGCGGGCCGTCCTTCGAGGTTATCGGCATCCACAGGACGTAGGCCTTGGTCGCCGTCTCCTGGCGCGTGAAGGGCCCCAGCACGCTGCCCGCGATCTCGACCGTGTTGGTCAGCGGCTGGCCCAACGGGATTGTCGCTGTGGGTGAGAGCGTGTAGGTCACGCGTACCTCTGCGCCTGCTGCCACCGTTCCGCTCCAGTGGATCTGGCCGCCGGCGTAGGTCGGCGCTGGCCCGGAACTGGCGGCCAGCGTCGCCGTCAGCACGACCATCCCCGCCGGCGGGGTGTCCGTCATCGTGGCGCTGGCCGCCGCGCTGCCGGTGTTGCTGATGACGACGGCGTAGGCGACGGTGCACTCGGGGGGGTAGAGGCGTGGGGCGGCTGCCTTGTATGAGGTGACCAGCACCGGCGCGGGCGTGGTGAGCACCGTGGTGAACGCCTGGCCCCACTCCTCGTCGCCGTACGCGCTCGTGCTGCCCGAGTGGTCGCGGGCGCGGGCGTGGAAAAAGTAGGTGTGGCCGTGCGCGCCGCTGAACGTGGCGGAGGTATCTGCCGTGCCGACTCTCCAATCCGTCCAGGTTCCTTCATAGCCATCGCGCACCTGCACGTCGTATGAGGCGATGCCCGACCAGATGTCCTCTCCCGACCACGAGACGGCGAAATCGGTCGTCCCCACCCACGGCGGCAGCGGCTCGACGCGAGCGCTGGGCGGGATGAAATCGTAGGCGTTGATTCCCACCAGCAGGTCGGTCTCGCCGTCCAGCAGCATGATGGCGATCCCGTCCAGCGAGCGGCCGCCCGTCGCCACCGATACTTCAAAGGGAACGCCCGGCTCGATGGCGGGCAGCTCCCAGTGGACGATCTCGCTCTGTGTGGCGATGTCCCAGACGTGGAGCGCCGTCGTGCCGGCGGCGTGGTGTTTGGTGGTGTGCGCGCCGATGTGAAAATACCCGCCGCTTTCGCGCACGCCCAACGCGCCCTCTGCCGTCGCCGCGCTCAGGGCGCCGATGTCGCTCACCGGGTACCAGACCTCCGTCCATTCTATCGCCTGCCCCGCCGGGAGGCTCGCCGTATCCCAAAAGGTCGGCGCGACGCCGCCGTGCAGCTCGACGTAGGTCGAGCCGCCGTCGGTCCAGATGTTGGGCTCGATCTGGTGGCCCCAGCCCATGCCGAACCCCTTGGCGCCTCGCGCCACGTCCGGGGGAAAGACGCGCGCCACGCCCTCGTCGGCGGAGGTGTCGTAGACGCCGATGAATCCGCCTTGAGCTTGCGGATACTCGAAGAAGCCGATCCACTCGTCCCAGTTGCCCAGGCGCGAGAAATCGACGCCGTTGTGCACCGGCCAGTCCATCACCTGTCCCGCTGGCGGCACGCGCTCGTCGCCGCGGGAGTGCACCGTCATCTGCTCGGCGCTGAAGATAAAGCGCAGGTCGGCGCCGACGGTGTTGGCCTCGCCGGGGGTGAGCATGGCGTTCGACCAGTACTTGTAGTCAATCGCGTGGCCGGTGGGATTCTCGATGCGCGGGGTGATCGATAGATAGGCGCGGTCGGCTGGCAGGTGCGCCGTGACCGCGGCGCGGATGCGGTCGCTGGCGGTCGTATCCCGCAGGGTGACGGTGACGCCCGCCGTGGAGGTGATCACGTCGTACGACCACGGCTCGCCCCACTCGTAGCCGTGCTCGTCCACCGGCAGGCACCACTCGATCCCGCCGATGGCCAGCCACCAGCCCTGCTCTGTTGGGCCCCAGTGGTTCGGCTTGATGACCGGGTTCTGGTAGAGTTCGTTGTGGCCGGTGGGCTTGTAGATCATCTGGTAGACCCTACCGCCCAGCTCCGGCAGCAGCGTCACGCGCAGAGCGTCGTTCTCCAGCACCAGCAGCTCGTAATTCACCGGCGTGGTGCTGGTGCCGTGATAGCTGCCCCAGTCGAGCACCGGGTAGGTCATGTTGTACGTCGAATTGTATCCCGTCGTCAGGTGGTCGGCGTAGGGGTAGGTGGGGATCGATAGGCTGGCGACCTGGAATGAGGCGCTGCCGGGGGCCGGGGCCTGTACCACCGTGACCGTGCGGCTGGCCTCGGCGTCGTTGAGCGCGTGGTCGTAGGCCACGGCGCGCAGGTTCACCGGTTGCCCGCGGTAGGCGCTCAGGTCGAGCGCGGCCTGGTAGGGTGGGGCGGCGACGGTGGCCTGCAGCTCGTCGCCGACGTAGAACTCGACTTTGGCTACGCCGCCGGGCGCGTTATCGGACGCAGTGGCCCACACGGCGGTATCCTCGACGACGACGTGACCCTCGCCCGGCGCGGCGACGTTGATGGATGGGGAGGTCTCGTCGGCGCGCTGCGCGGGCGGGTCGCCGTGCGGGGCGGGAAAGTTGCGCCGCACCTGGCTGACGCGCAGCCCCCTCACGGTGATCTGCGATACGTCGTCGGTGCCCAGGCCGACCCCGGCGGCCCAGCCCAGGTAGGAGATGGTGGCGGGGTCGTACCCCATTACCAGCGAGCCCACGGTGTCGACGGCCACGGCATCTCGCCCGGCCAGGATCAGCTTCATCGGCGGGTCGGCTGGCGTGTCGCCGGTAGGGCCGTCGGTCATGCCTCGCAGCCCGTCGACGACGGCAAAGTCTAGGGGGCGGGCCAGGTTCAGATCGACGATGTGCCGCCCCAGGTCGGTCGGGCCGTGGTTGAGTGTGCCCTTGTACATCTGCGAGCCGGGGCTGTGGTAGATATCGGAGGGGGCGACGCCGATCTGGTTCTTGAGCGCCAGGGTCACCCCGGCGTGGGAGTGGTTCTTGAGCGCGGGCACGCCGATGAGCACGTCGGCGTCGAGGATCACGTTGGGCAGCCAGTATTCCGACCAGATGAGGCTGTTCTGCAGGTGCACCAGGCGCACCAAACCGGGATCGTGCTGGTCGAGCCCGCCCGCGTCGTTGAGGTCGATCAGGGGCGCGCCGGTGGCGTCATCCACCATGTTGCCGTCGGCGTCGTGGCCGCACAGGCGAAAGGCCTCGACCGTCGCGCCGCGCGCGTTGTGGCCGTCGCGATACAGGGCCGACCCCTCGGCGATGACGACCTCTCCCGCGCCGGCCTCGCGCGCCATCTGCACCACGGTGCGGGTCACGCGCGGGTCGGTGGTGTACGCCTCGTCGGGCGCGCCTCCCCAGACCAGGTTGGGTTTGACCACCACCGTGTCGCCCGGCTCGATGATGCCTTCCAGCCCGCCGGCGAGGGCGACTGCCTGGCGCACCAGCGTCTCGACCTCCGGGTCAGGAATCGGCCAGGAGGCGGCTTGCACGATGGCGACATCGGTGGGGCCAGCGGCTGCGCCGGAGCGCACGACGCGCGATTGCAGCGCGTTCACCCCACCCAGCAGCGCCAGCAGTCCGATCAGTGCGATCAATTTCCATCTGCGCATCTCTCACTCTCCGATCTCCGCCTAGGCCCCCATTACCAGGTTGAGGACTAGGCCGGCTAACGCCGCTCCGGCGACGACGTAGGCCACGTAGACGGCGAGGGCGCGTCGGTTGAGCAGCGTGCCCAGCGCGGCCAGGGACGTCAGCCGCGTGGCCGGCCCGGCCAGGAAAAAAGCCAGCGCCGCGCCGGGGCTCATCCCCTGGGCCATCAGCCCGGCGATCAGGGGTACGGCCCCTCCACCACAGGCGTAGAACGGCACGCCCAGCACGCCGGCCAGCAGCACGCCGTACCAGCGGCCCGCGCCCAGCAGGGATGAGATCCACTCGCGGGGGATCAGGGTTTGTAGCAGTGCGGCCAGGATCACGCTGATGACAAAGGTCAGCCCAATGGTTTCGGTGAGGTGGAGGAGGGTGGGAAGTAACCCCCTAATCCTCGCCCCGGAGGGACAAGGGGAGGGGGAAAGAGGGTCAGGCAGCACCCCTTTCTTCAAAAACGCCTCTCGCCTCAGGCGTTGGGTGAGAAGGCCGATAGGCGCGCTGAGCAGCAGTACACTGGCTGCGTGTGCCAGTGCCAGGGGCAATCCCAACCCACCGGCCATCATGATGAATAACTGGGGATTGAGGAGTGTAGAGGCAATGAGAAAGGCCAGTGCCGGGCCGGGAGATGCCCCCTTGTGCAGGAGCTCTATGAGCATGGGTACCGTGCCGTAGGTGCACAGCGGCGAGACGCTGCCAAGGCAGGTGGCCCCCACTACTGTCCCCGGACCGCTCCGGCTCAGCCAATGCCCCCAGCGGCGAGGCAGGTCGCATTGCCCCAGCAGCGCCGCCAGCAGGATGCCGGCGGCTACGTAGGGAGCCAGTTGCACCACTTGACCCCAGGCGAGCGCGGCCGCCAGGATCAAGAGCGAGGCGGGGTTGGCAGGCATTATCCCTCCGAGAGCGCACGCACACCAGGCATGCAAAGCCTGCGGTGAATGGATCTCACCGCTGCTGCTTACATCTTAGCACAATTCGGGTCAAGAATCGTTAAGGATGTGTTGCAAATCCGTGAAGAGGGTGGGGTGGTGCGTTCCCATGGCTTATGGAGTGAGCGTTGCGATAGTGGCGGCATCGTCGGGATTGCTGGTGCTGTCTATAAATGCGGGGAATCTTCCATACTTGTTGTATATGCCAACTCGCACTGTGAGGGGCGTTTTCACATCTTCCGACACGGTGAAGTATCTCACGTCGTGGATGCGATCTCCTGCCTGCCATAGCCACAACGGCACCATCCCTCCCAGCGCGGGGCCATCCGCCTGGGTCACCAGATTGCCATCCGCGTCCTGCACATGCACAAATATCTCGGCATCGACCGGCCCTGTGGCAATCCATGTGATCGCGACGGCCCACCATCCATCCTGTGCCTTTTGCACCGACGCGGATTCGATCACTGGTCCACCCGTGAATCGAACGAAGGGGGCGGTGGATGGGGTTGCGTTTGCCGTGATTGCTCCGACGTGTAGCAGCACTATTTCACCTTCGTAGTACCGGGTCAGCCAAACCGAGCGATGATCGATGGCGAATTGCCGCATCTCTTCCCAGCCGATTCCTTCCCCTTGGAATCCATAAATCTGCTCCGCCGCTTGTAGGACTGGCGGGCACATGACGGCCTGCGCCTCCCATGGATTCCTGTTCACTCCGACAAACTCCCTGATGTTCGAATAGGGGGGGATAAAGACCACGGTTTCCCGGATCAGAGCGTGTGTTTTTTCGGGCCATGCCAGTGAGGACGGCAGGTTGACAAATCCCAGCGGTGCGTCTTCCTCGTCTTTCGCCGCCGCTAGAACCACCTCGTAGACATCGTTTAGCTTCAGGAATAGCGCGCGCTGGCGATAGAGAAATGCGATACTTTGAGTTAGGATGGTTCCCGCCAGCAGCGCCCATATCAACCACTGCCCCCATCTGGTGCGCAGTAGCTTGCCGGCCTCGAAGGCGACGTAAGCCCACAGCGCCACGATGCCGACGGATGCCAGGGCGTAGAAGCGAGGGGCGATGTACAGAGCACCGTAGCGAAACGAGATGCTTACTGGCAGCGCTGCACAGCCCCACCACCAAAGACATCCCGCGATCCAGCGCCACTCTCGGCGGCGGAGCGCCAGGCCGAGCAGTATGGCGATCAATATCGCTGTGGCAACTGCGATCAGCGTGAAATCCTGCCAGCCTCGAGTTCGCACGAGCCAGCCGATGAGAGGTGCGGCGGGGTATGTCAGCCCATGGAGGAAGAACATGATGTTCTGCAGCCAGTCCCCCAACCCTTCTAGGCTCACGTTGTTCACGCCGGGAAGTTGACTGCGCAGCAGCACGGCTGAGACGTTCAACGCCCCACCCAGGGCAATAGCGCTCAAGTGCCGGCGGCTTTGACACAGACCGTATTGCAGTATGACTAGGCTACCCACGATAGCGCTGCACATCACGCCGCTTTCATGGGCAAATGGGGCCAGTAGAGTTGCGGTGAGGCTGATTCCCCACCACTGCATAATGCCATCGCGTGCTGCTCTGAGGGCAGCGTACGTGGCCAGCAGGGTCAGCATAGTAACCAGGTGATGGGGCAGCGCCGTGATCCATGGGACGGCGAGAAACATGAAGGGGAATACGGCGTACAGCGCTGAGGTGAGCAGGGCTTGACCGGGGCCTTTTCCGCGAACCTTGACCAGGCGCGAGATGAGGATAGCATTGAGCCAATAGATGAGCAGGTTTACCGCATGCAACACGACCTGGCGAACGCCGAACGGGAACGAGAGGCCGAATTTGTAGATGGAGAATGCCAGCGGGCGAAAGTAGGATCCCTCGCTGGAACGGGTCCAAATATCCGCTATGCTGTGGTGGCCCAGCCACGTCATAACGGGCAGGTCGTCGAAAAAGAAGGGCAATTGCAGGGCAAAGCCGTAACAGGTCACTACCAATATCCCGCTGGCGATGGCGGTCATCCCAGCGTGGTGCTTTTCCCATAGGCGATGCCAGTGCTTCATAACAAGTCTGGTTATGTGGTTTTTTACCGCTTGGTGCTGAGGACGTTTCTCAGGAACTCGCCTGTGTAACTGGACTTGACCTTGGCGATCTGCTCTGGCGTGCCCTCGGCCACGATCTCGCCGCCGCCGTCGCCTCCCTCGGGTCCCATGTCGACGATCCAGTCGGCGACTTTGATGATGTCGAGGTTGTGCTCGATGATGACGACGGTGTTGCCCGCGTCCACCAGCTGGTTGAGCACGGCGATGAGCTTGTCCACGTCGGCGGCGTGCAGCCCCACGCTGGGTTCGTCGAGCACGTACAGCGTGCGCCCCGTGGCCTGTTTCGAAAGCTCGCGGGAGAGCTTGATGCGCTGCGCCTCGCCGCCGGAAAGGGTCGGTGCGGGCTGGCCCAGCCGGATGTAGCCCAGTCCCACGTCGTGCAAGGTTTGCAGCTTGCGCACGATGGCGGGAAAGGCGGCGAAAAACTCGCTCGCCTCGTGCACCGTCATGTCGAGCACCTCGGCGATGTTCTTGCCTTTGTAGCGGATCTGCAGTGTCTCCCGGTTGTAGCGCCGCCCGTGGCAGACGTCGCAGGGCACGTAGATATCGGGTAGGAACTGCATCTCGATGCGCAGGGTGCCGTGCCCCTCGCAGGCCTCGCAGCGGCCGCCCTTGACGTTGAAGGAAAAGCGCCCGGTCTTGTAACCGCGTATCTTGGATTCGGGCAGCTTGGCAAACAGGTCGCGGATGGGGCCGAAGAGATTGGTGTAGGTAGCCGGGTTGGAGCGTGGCGTGCGCCCGATGGGCGATTGGTCGATGTCGATCGCCTTGTCGATGAGATCGGCTCCCTCGACCTCGTCGTGTTGACCGGCCCGCTCGCGGGATCCGTGCAGGATTTGCGCCAGCCGCTGGTACAGGACATCGACCAGCAGCGTGGACTTGCCGGAGCCAGAGACTCCGGTGATGCAGACGAACCTGCCCAGGGGGACGGCCACATCGATGTTCTTCAGGTTGTGCTCGCGCGCGCCGCGGACGACGATCTTGTCGCCGTTCCCCTCGCGCCGCTGTGCGGGTACGGGGATCGACTGTCGGCCGGAGATGTAGGCCCCGGTCAGGCTCCCCGGGCAGGCAAGGATATCCTCTAGCGTCCCGGCGCAGACCACCTCTCCGCCGTGCTCGCCGGCCCCCGGTCCCAGGTCGATGACCCAATCGGCGGCGCGGATGGTTGCCTCGTCGTGCTCGACGACGATGAGCGTGTTGCCCAGGTTGCGCATCTCTTCCAGCGTGTGGATCAGGCGGGCGTTGTCGCGCTGGTGCAGGCCGATGGAGGGCTCGTCCAGCACGTAGAGCACGCCCATCAGTTGCGAGCCGATCTGCGTCGCCAGCCGGATGCGCTGCGCCTCGCCGCCGGCCAACGTGTCGGCGGTGCGGTCGAGCGTCAAATAGTCCAATCCCACGTTGGCCATGAACTGGAGCCTATCGCGCACCTCTTTGAGGATGCGCTGGGCGATAGCCCGTTCCTTCTCGCCGAGCGGCAGTTCCTCGATCCACGCCAGCAGCCGGGTGACCGGCCAACTTGAAATCTCGCTGATCGACCTATCGGCCACGGTGACTGCCAGCGCCTCGGGCCGCAGCCGCGTGCCCTTGCAGACCGGACAGGGCCGGCGCGTCATAAATTTTTCGATCTTTTCCCGCGTCCAGTCCGAGTCCGTCTGCCGGTAGCGGCGGTCCAGGGAGGGGATGACGCCCTCGTAGCGAACCAGGTCGCTGCGGTACGTATCTCCTTGCCTGTAGCGGACGCGGATGCGTTCCTCCCCGGTGCCGTACAGGATGATGTGTTTCTGCGCGTCGTTTAGCTTGCGCCAGGGGACGTCGATTGGAATGCCATAGTGCTCGCTGGCGGCGACGACGGCCTCCCAATTGTGCATGCCCTTGCCGTGCAGGGCGCCATCTTTGAGGCTCTGGTCCGGGTTGGGTACGATCAGTTCGGGATCGAGTTCCAGGCGCGTGCCCAACCCCTGGCACTCGGGGCAGGCCCCGTGAGGGCTGTTGAAGGAGAACGTGCGCGGCTCGATCTCGGGCAGGCTGATGCCGCACGCCGGGCAGGAAAAGTGCTCGGAGTAGAGCAGGTCCTGCGACGGATCGGCGGAGACGTCGTTGACGATCATCATCCCGTCGCCCAACTGAAGCGCCGTCTCGACCGAGTCGGTGAGGCGCGAGCGGAAGCTATCCCCCTCCTTGTCGCCCTGCGGTATGACGAGCCGGTCGACGACTGCCTCGATGGTGTGCATCTTGTACCGGTCGAGCTCGATTTCCTCGTCTACGTCGTAAACGCGGTCATCGACCCGCACGCGCACGAAACCGGCCTTGCGCACGTCCTCAAAGATGGCCTGGTGGTGGCCTTTGCGGTCTTTGACCAGGGGGGCCAGCACCTGGAAGCGCGTGCCGGGCGCCATCGCCAGCACCGCGTCTACGATCTGCTGGGCCGACTGCTTGGCAACCTCGCGCCCGCACTGCGGGCAGTGGGGTTTGCCGATGCGGGCGTAGAGCAGGCGCAGGTAGTCATAAATCTCGGTGACGGTGCCGACGGTCGAGCGCGGGTTGTGGGAAGCCCCCTTCTGGTCGATGGAGATGGCGGGTGAGAGCCCCTCGATCTGGTCGACGTCGGGCTTTTCCATCTGGCCGAGGAACTGGCGCGCGTAAGCGGACAGGCTTTCGACGTAGCGCCGCTGCCCCTCGGCGTAGATGGTGTCGAACGCCAGCGACGACTTGCCTGATCCCGAGATGCCGGTGACGACCACCAGCTTGTCCCGCGGAATCTCAACGGTGATGTTCTTTAGGTTGTGTACTCGTGCGCCTCGCACGACGATGTTTTCTTGAGCCATAGTGATATAGCAGATCGGCTGATTTGAGATTGGGCCGACGATCTAGGCAAAAGTGTATTTTATCACATTTTGGCGGTTGGACAAAAGGGAACGGTCTTGGATGGTGTGCCTTTTCCTCGGGAAATTCAAGGCGCTCTTCGGTGCAAGAGGACTTGAAAAGGGGGTTGGGGCGGGCGCGGAGCGCCCGCCCCAACCCCCACTTATTTTCCCCTCCCCTGGGGGAGGAGGCGTTTCCTGATTCAAAGATACACAGCCGTCTAGAGGGTCGGCCGCCGGATCATCTCGTGCAGCGCCGCGCCCGATGGCACCATTGGGTACACGTTGCCCCCGTCGCCTTCCTGGACAACCTGGAACTCGATAAAGGCAGGCCCCGGATGAGCGCGCGCCTCGTCGATGGCGGCGTTTGCCTCCCCGGGGTTTGTGGCCGTCCAGCTGCGGATACCGTAGAGTTCCGCCAGCTTGGCAAAATCCGGGTTGCCTTGCAGGTGAGTGGCCTCGTACCGCCTGTCGTAGAACATCTCCTGCCACTGGCGCACCATGCCGAGGTAGTTGTTGTTCGATAGCGCGATCTTGATGGGCAGGCGCTCGTGGGAGATCGTGGCCAGATCGTGCATGGTCATCTGAAAGCCGCCATCGCCCAGGATGGCCCACACCTCTTTATCTGGCCGGGCGAACTGCGCGCCGATGGCCGCTGGCAGCCCGAATCCCATCGTCCCCAGCCCGCCCGACGTGACGATGGTTCTGGGATGCTGGTTATGGTAGTACTGCGCGGCCCACATCTGGTGCTGGCCTACGTCGGTCACCAGGATGGCCTCCCCCTGCGTCGCTTGCTGGATGGCGTGGATGAATTGCGGCGCGGCCAGGTGGCCGTTGGCAGGACGGTTGATGATGTCCCGCGCGTGGCTCTCACCGCGCCATGCGTCGATCTGGGCCAGCCACTCGGCGTGAGAAGCGCCTTCTATCTTGGGCAGGAGCTGCTCCAGCACCTGGCGCAGGTCGCCCTGGATGGCCACGTCGACCGGCACGACCTTGTTCAGCTCCGCCGCGTCGAGATCGATGTGGACCTTGCGCGCGTTGGGCGCGTACTTGGATGGTTGCCCTATCACGCGGTCGCTGAAGCGCATGCCGAATGCAAGGAGCAAGTCAGCTTCTTGGATGGCCTGGTTGACGAACGCTTCGCCGTGCATGCCCATCATTGCCAGCGCCAGCGGGTGGGTCGGGGGAAAGCAGCCTTTGCCCAGCAGCGTCCAGCAGACCGGGACGCCGGTTTTCTCGGCGAAAGCTCGCAGTGCCTCCATGGCGCCGGACATCATGACGCCGTGGCCGGCAAGGATAATGGGCCGCTCGGCTCCGTCGATCAGCTCGGCGGCCCGGCGCACGAGCTCGGGATCGCCCTGCCCGGCGGGGCGATAGCCCGGCAGCTCGTCGTCGCCCGTAGGCGGTATAAAGTCTGTTTCCGTTATCTGGATATCCTTGGGCAGGTCGATCAGCACCGGGCCGGGCCGCCCGCTGCGGGCGATGTGGAAGGCCTCGCGGATGGTGTGTGCCAGCTCGCTTACATCGGTCACCAGGTAGTTGTGCTTGGTGATGGGCAGGGTGATGCCCGTGATGTCGATCTCCTGGAAGGCGTCGGTGCCGATGGCGGCGGCGGCGACCTGGCCGGTGATGCAGACGATGGGCGACGAGTCCATGTACGCCGTGGCGATGCCGGTGACCAGGTTGGTCGCGCCTGGGCCGGAGGTCGAGATCGCCACACCCACCTTGCCCGAGACGCGGGCATAGCCATCGGCGGCGTGAGCCGCGCACTGCTCGTGCCGCATCAAGACGTTGTGGATGTTATACGCCTGGCGGTGGTGGTAGGTGTGCATGATGGCCGCCCCGGTAATGCCAAAGACGACGTCGACGCCCTCGCGCGCCAGCATCTCCCACACGATTTTTGCTCCTGTCAGTTTCATTTTTCTGCTCCTTTCAATGATTAAGACCTGCCAGGTTTACGATGGCTACCTGGAAAAGCATTTTCACGGTTTTCAATATTTTTGGTAACTACTCAGCCCTGCTTCGCAGTTGCCTTTCGCGACAAAAAGAGGAGGAAGGCGGGGGG
>JAFGED010000160.1 GCA_016931785.1 Anaerolineae bacterium | reverse complement strand
GGAGAGCGGCGAAGCCGCTCTCCAAACCCCCATCTCTCCCTTTTTCGAGCGAGGGAGACTGCTTGGGCGAATAGCCTGAGTAGTTACGATAAAGATAAAGTGTTTCTTTGAGTGAAATGAATCCTGAAAGACGGACTCTCCCACCCAGGCGTGTTCGATGTCGTAAATGTCCAGGCCCGTTTCCTCTTTCATCTCTCTTTTGAGGGCCTCTTCCATGGCCTCGCCCAACTTGATGTGCCCGCCTGGGATTACGTATTGGTCCGGCCACTTGTATGATTTGACCAAGAGAACCTTACCCTCCGGATTGGCGATCAGCGCGCCGACCACTGGTTCTGGATATTGTTGTGCCATATTCGTGTTCTCCTGTGTGGCGGACTTAACCTTGCCTATACCGTAATCTCGACCCGATTTCCATCGGGATCGAGCACGCAGCTCTCGTAGTATCCGTCGCCCGTGCGTCGTGGGGCGCTGGCGACTTGGTAGCCGGCCCCTTGTAGCCGCGCTGTGAGCGCGTCGACCTGGGCCTCGGAGCCAACGGAGAAAGCCAGATGAGCATAGCCAGTGGATTGGCTTTCGTCGCGTGATTCCGGGATGGCCGGCATCTGCATCAATTCTAGCCGCGCGCCGGAGGCAAAGGCCAGAAAGTAGGATTCAAACTGCTTTGCGGCATTGGCATACTTGTCGTTCGCTTCGCCTCCAAAGTAGGTCTCGTAAAACGCCTTGAGCCGTTCGAGGTCGCGTGTCCAAATGGCGATGTGTTCGATGTGCATTACTCTTTTCCTACGTGCAGCGCTTCCTCTAGCACCACCGATCCTTCGTACAGCGCCCGCCCGATGATGACGCCACTGAGGCCTGCTTCGTACGTGCGCCGCACGTCCTCCAGACTGGCCACGCCGCCGGAGGCGATGACGTGCATCTCTGTAGTCTGAGCCAGTTCGACCGTCGCATTGAGGTTCAGCCCGGTGCCCATCCCGTCGCGGGAGACGTCGGTAAAGATGACCCAGCGCACGCCCTTCTCGGCCCACTGCTGCCCCATCTCGACCACCGTGATGCCGGTATCCTCTTTCCAGCCGTGGGTGCGCACGATGCCGTCGCGGGCGTCGAGTCCCAGGGCGATGCGCTCCGGCCCAAACTCGGCCAGCGCTGCCTCGGCCAGCGCGGGATTCTCCACCGCCGCCGTGCCGATCACGGCGCGGCTCACCCCCAGGTCCAGCGCCCGACGGACAGCGCCCAGATCGCGCATGCCGCCGCCGAACTGTACCTTCAGGCCGGTGGTGAGCACGCGCACCAGCGCGGCCAGGTTTTGCTTGCCTCGCTCGTAGAGCGCTTCGTCCAACGCGCCATCCAGGTTGACCACGTGCAGCCAGGCCGTGCCCGCAGCTTGCCAGCGGCGCGCGACGTGCAGCGGGTCGTCGGCGTACTGTGTCTCCCGGTCGGGATCGCCCTGCTTCAGCCGCACGACGCGGCCGCGCCTCAAATCTATGGCCGGATATATGTCCCAGACACCCATTGCGTTATCCTCTTTTGTTCTCTAGTCTTGATCCGTGATGCGTGATCCGCGACTTGAATTTACGCATCACGTTTCACGCATTACGCTCACCAACTTATCCGCACCTTCACCCCGCGCCGGTGCAGGTGTTCCTTCAGCTCGCGGATCGTGTATTCCTCATAGTGCAGAATCGAGGCCACCAGCGCTGCATCGGCGCGGCCCTCGGTGAGCACGTCGTACAGGTGCTCGGGCTTGCCGCCGCCTCCGGAGGCGATGACGGGGATGGAGACTGCGTCGGCGATGGTGCGCGTCAGCGTGAGCTCGTAACCCTCCTTGGTGCCGTCGGCGTCGATGGAGTTGACCACCAGCTCGCCGGCGCCTAGGCCCTCTCCGCGTTTCGCCCATTCGATGGCGTCCAGCCCCATCGGCGTGCGCCCGCCGCGGATCACGATCTCGTAGCCGGAGGGAATCTCGGGTGTGGGCTCCACGGCGCGCACGTCCATCGAGAGCACCACGCACTGCGCACCAAAGGCGCGCGATGCCTCGGATATCAACTGTGGGTTCTGTACGGCGGCGGTGTTGACGTTGACCTTTTCCGCGCCGGCCAGCAGCACCCGGCTGCAATCCTCCACCGTGCGCAGGCCACCGCCTACCGAAAAGGGGATGAACACCTGCGATGCCACCCGGCTGACTACATCGATCAAGATGCCCCGGTTTTCGCTGGAGGCGGTGATGTCGTAAAAGACCAGCTCGTCGAGGCCCTCCTCATAATACCTGCGCGCTGCGTCGACGGGATCGCCGATGTCCTTGGTATCGACGAACTTGACGCTCTTGGCCAGATTGCCGTCGCGCACGTCCAGGCAGGAGATGACACGTTTGCTCAGCATATGTTGTCTCCATTCCACCGTGAAAAGTTCTTGAGCATGTTCAGTCCAATCCGCCCACTTTTCTCCGGGTGGAACTGGGTGGCGAACAGGTTCTTGTATCCGATGGCCGCCGGGAAGGTGATCTCGTACTCGCAGGTGGCGTAGACGTTGGCCGGGTCGCTTGGCTGGGGATAGTACGAGTGGACGAAATAGAACTCGTCGCCCGGCTTGAGGCCCTTGAGAATGGGATGCGGCTGCGTGATCGTCACCGCGTTCCACCCCATGTGCGGGACTTTGAGTGACTTGTCCACAAGTTCGAAGCGCGGGCAGTTTCCCTCGATGAGGTTCAGGCAGGGCGTGTCGCCTTCGTCGGAATGGGATAGGGAAACTTGTGCGCCTACGCAGATGCCCATGATGGGCGTGCCTCGCTCGAACGCCCCGTGCAGCGCGACGTCGAACCCTCTTTCCTTCAGCACGGCCATTGCTGTGCCGGCGTGTCCCACGCCGGGGAAGATGATGCGTTCGGCGTCGCGCAACTCGTCCCCCGTCTCGACAAACCGGTTGGAAATCTCCAGGTAATCCAGCGCGCGCTTGACCGAGGTCAGGTTCCCGGCTCTGTAGTCGATGATGAGAATCATGCTTCTTGCCCCTTGCAGCCTTTCAAAGTGTGCCTTTGGTCGATGGGATCGCGTCGCCGCGTCGCGGGTCCGGGCGCGTTGCTGCGTCCAGCGCCCGGCCCAGCGCCTTGAACAGCGCCTCGGCCTTGTGGTGGTCGTCCCGCCCGTAAAGCACGCGGGCGTGCGCGTTGGCTTTGGCGGCGACGGCGAAGGACTCGAAAAAGTGCGGGATCAGCGTCACCGGGATGGACCCGACAGTCGGGCCGGTCCAGGCGACCTCGGCCACGCAATAGGGGCGGCCGGAGAGGTCGACGGCCACGAAAGCCAGCGCCTCGTCCATCGGCACGGTGGCCGAGCCCATGCGCGCGATGCCGGCCTTGTCGCCCAGCGCCTCGGCGAACGCCTGCCCCAGCACCAGCGCCACGTCCTCGACGGTGTGGTGCGGGTCGACGTGCAGGTCGCCCGTGGCCTGCACGGTCAGATCGAACAGCCCGTGCGCGGCGACGTGGCTTAGCATGTGATCGAGAAAGCCGATGCCGGTCTCGATCTGGTATTGGCCGGTGCCATCTAAATTGAGGGTGAGCTGGATTTGGGTTTCTCTTGTCTCGCGGTTGACTTTGGCAGTTCGCATATCATATCCTCCTCAATGCGCTGATGACGGCATCGGTGTGTTCCGGCTTGCCCACGGTGAAGCGCGCGTGATCCTGCAGGCGCGGCGTGCGATAGGTGCGGATCATGATGCCCTCGCCTTCGAGGGCCAGCTTTAGCTCATGCGCGTCGCGCCCGAGGAGCCGGCACAGGATAAAGTTCGACCGCGAGGGATACGGTCGCAGGTAGGGGATGTCGCTCAGCAGGCCAAAGAGCCGCTCGCGTTCCTCGACGATGCGGGCGACCTTGTCCCTCAGCCAATCGATGTCCTCCAGGGCGGCGATGGCGGCCGCGGAGCCGGCGACGGTGATGTTGTAGGGTTGCTTGATCTTCCACAGGTGCGGCATCAGCGCGGAGGGAAAGGCCCCGTAGCCGACGCGTATCCCGGCCAGCCCGGCCAGCTTGCTAAAGGTGCGCAGCACGATCAGGTTCTTGCATTGGGGCACCATCGTGATGCGGCTGTGCTCCACGCCGGGGACGGTTCCCGTCCCTACGAACTCGACGTAGGCCTCGTCCAGCACGACGACGATGGGTAAGGCCAGCAGCCGTTCCAGGTCGGCGTTTGCCAGCCAACTGCCGTCCGGGTTGTTGGGCGAGGCGACGAAGAGGAGCTTGGGCTTGTGCTGCGTGACCGCGGCCTCGACGCCGTCCACGTCCAGCGAGAAATCCTCCAGACGTGGCACGGAGATCGTCCTGGCCCCGTTGACGTCGGCGTCGAAGGGGTACATGCCAAAAGTCGGCGGGCAGTTGACGATCCCGTCGCCGGGCCGGATAAAGAGGCGCATCGTCAGGTCGATCAGCTCGTCGGCGCCCAAGCCCGCCAGCAGATAGTCGGCAGGGACGCCGGTGAACTCGGCCAGGCGTGTCCGCAGCGCCGTGCTCTGCGGGTCGGGGTAGATGTGGGCGTATTGCAGGTTGGCCAGCGCCTCCCGCACCTTGGGCGAGGGGCCGTAGGGGTTCTCGTTGGCGTCGAGCTTGATGATCTCCTCGGGCCGGCGGCCCAGCCGGGCGGCGAGCACCTCGAATGGGTAGATGGGCGTGTACGGCTCCATCGTGGCGATCTCAGGGCGGATGAGGGTTTCGGGGTCTATGGACATAGATCAGGCACCCTTCCAATGTACAGAATATGCTCAGCCATATCGACCACGGCCGACTCGGTCAAAGTCCGCAGCAGCAGATCGATCCACACCTGCCACCTGGCCTCATCCTGCGCCAGGGCGTTGGTCGCCTCGATCAAGCCGGTGGAGAGCCCCTGGCAGCCGGCCATTTCGACCGTCTCCAATCCGTGGGATTCGGCCAGTTGCCGGAGTTCGTCGGCGCGGAAAAAGTGCCAGATGCTCTTGGTCGGGCCTGTCGCGTCGCCCTCTTGCACCAAACTCTCAAACGGTGGATCCAGCAGCTCGTGGCTGAATTCGAGCAGGATCGTCCGCAACACGGCCAGATATCCCACCACCACAATGCAGACGGCGGCTCCCGGCCTGGTCACGCGGACCAATTCGGAGACGGCGCGTGATCTACCGTCCGTATCGCTGATGTGCGTCAGCGGCCCGCCCAGGCACAGCACCGCGTCGAAGGAGCCCGCATCGAAGCGCGATAGATCGCGCATGTCTCCGACGACGGCCTCCAGGAGCTTATCTTGGACCGCTTGGGGCTGCAGGTCGAACTTTTCCCTGGCCAGGGCGATGTTGCCGGGGGAGAGATCGAGCAGCACGACCTCGTAACCGGCCTGGCAAAGTTCGATGGCATAGCGTCCCGGTCCACCGCCGGCGTCGAGGATTCTCCCCCGGGGCGGGAGGTGTTTCCGCAGGTGGTGCATCACCACCTGGAACTCGAGCGTGTGGTAGGGGCTTTTGACCAGCCGCTGCCACTCGTACTCTGTGTCTCGATTGTATGATTCTGCTACTGCTCTCGTGTCGTCGTCCATCGGCTTCTCACCACAATCCCATCAAATGCCCGAGCTTGGCCACCGTGAATCGATCCCTCAGGTAGTGGGCGTGATCCAGCGCGGCCTGCGTCTCCTCCGCGCTCAGTCCAAGCTGTTGCGGCGTGGTCGGCCCGCCGACCTGTTCCAGCAGCCTGATGATCTCTTGCGCGGGAGGCACAGTGGCGGCGATCTCCAGCACCTCGTCCCACTTGTCGATGATCCTGCGCTTTAGCGCCTCGAAATCGGCTGCCGTCATCTCCAGGAAGGGGCGTTGCGTGGCGATGACCTCGTCGGTCAGCGGGCCGTAGACCTGGCGGATGCGCGCCATCTCGGCCTCGCGGTCCGGCAAACGGACGTTGGTGAGCCGCCGGGCGATCTCTTCTCGCTCCAGGCGGCGTACGACGTCGTAGCGGCCCGCGGCCAAGATCGTGCCGAGGCCCACCTTGGCCCCGTGAAGCAGCGCCGGGCGGTTTTCTTGCAGCAGCTTCATCTCCCAGTAGTGGGACATGTGGTGCTCTGACCCCGAGGCGGGCCGCGTCTGGCCGAACTCGAGCATAAACAGGCCGGATTCGACGAGGGCGGCGATCAGGGCGGTGATGCCGGCGGGCGAGGCGCGCTTGATCTCGGCGGCCTCGTCCACGCACTTGAGCAGCGTGCCCCGGTAGCGACGGGCGATACTCGCATCGTACGGCTCGTCCCACAGCAGCGCGCCCAGCCGCCAGTCGGCCAGTGAGGTGAACTTGCCCAGCATGTCGCCAAACCCGGCGGCGATCATCTCGCGCGGCGCGTCGCACAGCGTCGGCAGGTCGGCAAAGACTGCCACCGGCGGCTGGGCGGAGGCCGTCATCTTGACCCGGCGCACGACCAGCGGCGCGCCGATGGAGGTGTAGCCATCGACCGAGGGGGCCGTGGGCAGCGAGATGAAATCGTTCCGCGTGCGGTGGCTGCAAAAGCGGGTGATGTCGGTGATCGTCCCCGAGCCGACCGCCACGTACGTCCACTTCTCCCGCCCTGCGGCGAGCAGCACCTGGACGATGGTCTCCTCGTCGGCGATGACCTCCTCGCCGCCCAGGACGACCGTCCGCACGTCCCAATCCTGTGCTTTGAGGGCTGCCTCGACGCGCGCACCCAGCACGGCGTGCGTGTTTTCGTCGCTCACCAGGAGGAAGCGGTCGAGATTCTTCTCCCGGCAATAGCGCGTCAGCTCCGGGATGGTTTCTTCGCCGATGGTGATCGGGATGTCGGTTTGCACAACAGTCTCCTTGGTTGATTGGCTAACAGATTTTTCTGGGACGCTGATTCACGCAGATTTTCGCAGATGGAATTAAAATCTGTGTGAATCAGCGTTACCGACCGCAGGCCGGGTCTTGTACAAACTCCCCCACGGCGATTCTGACGACCTTCCCGCCGACGTGTACCTCGATGCCATTCTCTTTCGTTGCTGCCTTGAGGTACAGCGTCGAGGGGCGGTTGACCTCGTACCCCTGCCCGGTACGCACGTCGATGTTCTGGGTACCGAAATAGCGATGTTTGACCAGGTATCCGGCCAGACACCCGCTGCCGCTGCCGGTGGCCGGGTCCTCGGCGATGCCAAAACAGTCGGCGAACATGCGCACGCCCAGGTCTTGTTCCGCGTTGTAACCACCGGGACAAAAGATCATGATCGGCTTGGCCCATGTGTCCTCGATAAGGGCAAAGTAGTGTTCCCTGTTCACGTTGGCGCGCTTCAGGCCGTCCATCGTCTTCAGCGGGACGATGATGTGCGGCAGGCCGGTTGAGACCTCCTCGATGGGGAAGTGCGGGTCAAAGTCGGATTCATCCAGATTCAGCACCGGCGCGAGCTGGTCTATCTCCAGCGTCGCGCCGAACTGGGGCGTGACCTGCTCCATCCACAGGATGTCGCCGTCAAAGGTCACCGGGATCGGCCCGACCTGCAGGTTCAGCACGACCTGCTCGACGGGTTGGCCGATGATCTCCTGCCGGATAATGGACGCCGTGCCCAGGGTGGGGTGCCCGGCAAAGGGAACCTCCTCCCCTGGTGTAAAGATACGCACGTCGTAGCCGCCGTCGCGCGGCTCATCTGAGAGGATGAACGTCGTCTCGGAAAAGTGCATCTCCAGGGCGATGGTCTGCATTTCCTCGGTTGAGAGGCCGTCCGTGTTGCGGAACACGGCCAGTTGGTTGCCGCTGTATTTTTGTTCCGCGAACACGTCTGCGATGTAAAAGGTATGCTCGCTCATGGGCGCTCCAATGGTCTACAAACCTTCGTCCCAATAGACGAAGAGATCACCGATAGACCGCCGCAGGTAGTTGTAGCGGATCGCCTCGCCAAAGATGTGGGCGACGGAAAGGATATGCAGCTTGGGATGACGCTTTTCCGGCGGGATGTAGACGGTATCCGTCGTCACGATCTCGGTAATCTTCGGCATAGCGGCCAGCCTTTCGAGCCCATTTCTGACAAAGACGCCGTGCGTGCAGGCGACCCAGATCTCCTCGATGCCCTGTTCGATCAACAACTTGGTCAGCTCGATGATCGAGCCGCCGGTGGCGATCTCGTCGTCATAGACCAGGGCGCGTTTGCAGCCGCACACCTGTTGGCCGACGATTCCGTTCAGGCGCACCTCGATATCAGAGATGCGCTCTTTGTTGCCTGCCGCGACCGGCAGTCCCAGCTCGCCGGCGAAGCGAGCTGCCGACTTGGCGTGACCCATATCGGCGGCGACCACGATCGTGCCCGATAGGTCGTGTTGCTCAAAGTGTTGTTTGAGCACGGGCCGGCTGCTGAGTGGATCGGCGGGCACGCCGAAAAAGCCGTGTACCTGCGGCGAATGGAGCATCATCGTCATCACGTGGGTGGCGCCGGCCGTCTGCAGGAGATCGGCTACCAACCGGCCGGTGATCGAGATGCGCGGGGCGTCCTTCTTGTCGGAGCGGGCGTAAGAGTAGTAGGGGATAATGGCGTGTACCTCTTTGGCGGCTGCCGACCGGGCGATGTCGAGCATCATGAGCAATTCCATCAGGTGATCGTTTACCGGCGGGGTGAGCGATTGGACGATGAACACGCTGCGCGAGCGCACGCTGTCGCCGAGCTGGATGTGGAGACAGTCGTTGCTAAAGCGGCTGACGTTGGTTTTATCCAGCGGGACGCCCAGGTGAGCGGCGATGTCGACGGCCAGTTTCGGATTGGAACTGCCGCTGAAAAAGCGGATCTCACCGGGATCGATGGTCTCTTGTGTCATTCTTTCCTCCGTTCAATTTATTGCTATCCGTTGACCTGCTGCCGCCCCGTGCGCCGTCAGCGACTCGGCGTCTGCGATGCGCTTGGCGGTGGGGCACAATCCGGCGGCGGTCTCCTCGTCCAGCCCAATGATATTGACGACCTTTACAAAGTCAAGTACGTTCACCGGCCCCTTGAAGCGCGCCGTGCCGCCGGTGGGCATGATGTGGCTCGGCCCGGCGACGTAATCGCCCAGCACCTCGAAGGAGTGTTCTCCCAAAAAGATGCCGCCCGCATTGCGGACTTTTCCCGCCCACCTCTCCGGTTCCTCGACCGAGAGGCACAGGTGCTCCGGGGCGAACGCGTCCGCCAGTTCGACCGCAGTCTCCAGATTGGGCGTGATGACCGCGCCGCCCTGGCCTGCCAGCGACGCGGCGGCGATCTCGGCACGGCTGAGGGTTTCCAGTTGCCGTGCTACCTCGACCTGCACCTTTTCCGCCAGGTCGCGGGAGGGAGTTAGCAGGATGGCGGTGGCCAGCACGTCGTGCTCGGCCTGGGCCAGCAGGTCGGCGGCGACCCAGGCTGGGCGGGCCGAATCGTCGGCCACGACCACCGTCTCTGTCGGGCCGTATAGGCCGTCGAGCCCCACGATGCCGTAGACCTGCCGTTTGGCGACGGTGGTAAAGAGCCCGCCCGCGCCCACGATCTTGTCCACGTGCGGGATAGTTTCGGTGCCATAGGCCAGCGCGCCCACCGCCAGCGCTCCACCCAGGGTGAACAGCCGGTCGATCCCGGCGATGTGCGCGGCGGCGAGCATGATGTCGGGCACGCGGCCTGTCCCTTTATCGGCGGGCGTGCAGACAGACACATCGTCCACCCCGGCGACGCGGGCCGGGACGGCGGCCATCAGCAGGGACGAGGGCAGCGGGGCGGTGCCGCCCGGCACGTAGATGCCTACCCGCTCAAGCGGTACCAGCTTTTGGCCCAGCGTGCCGCCCATCGCGTCCGTCGTCCAGCAGGGGATGGGCTGGCGCGCGTGAAAGTCGCGGATGCGCTCGGCGGAGAGTTTCAGCGCCTCTGCCAGGTCGGCGGGAAGCCGGTCGTGGGCGGCCTTCCACTCGGAGGCCGGTATTTCCAGATCGTCCAATGTCAACCCGTCGATGCGCGCCGTCCACTCGCGCAGCGCCTCGTCGCCGTGATTGCGCACGTCGGCCAGGAGGCGGGCCACCGCCTGTTCCGGCGTCAGCTCCTCCCCGAACACGCGCGCGATTCCTGCCCGCACCGGTTCCGGCACCTCGTCCAGGTTCATCATGTCCCGCCGCTGCAACACCGTCCGGCGGGCCTGTTCCAAGTCGCCGTAAATCTTCAGTGTCACTTTTCTGCTCCTGTATTATCTTGTTTTTTGCTTCCTGCTTCGTAACTACTCAGGCTATTCGCCCGAGCAGTCTCCCTCGCTCGAAAAAAGGGAGAGATGGGGGTTTGGAGAGCGGCGAAGCCGCTCT
>JAFGED010000159.1 GCA_016931785.1 Anaerolineae bacterium | reverse complement strand
TTGTAGAATGATCGTAACTACTCAGGCTATTCGCCCGAGCAGTCTCCCTCGCTCGAAAAAGGGAGAGATGGGGGTTTGGAGAGCGGCTCCGCCGCTCTCCAAACCCCTGCCCCCTCTCTTTTCACACGCGAAAGGCAACTGCGAAGCAAGGCTGAGTAGTTACGGAAAAGCTAGAAAATCTCACTGTTTGCGATGGGTATGAAGGGAAAAGCGGGGGATTAAGGCAATTCACGGCCCTGCCGTGAATTGCTAAGCAATGTCGGGCTTTGCCCGACATTGCCGGGGGCGGCAAGCCCTGTGCGAGCGAAGCTCGCTCGGGCTTTTCCCTTAGCAAGTCCCTGGCGCTTTGCGCCAGGGACTTCAGGAGAAACGATATGTCACTCACCCTCGAATGGAGACACCGGATCGATCGCTGGCGCGAGGAGCTGCCGCGTCATTTTTATCGACCGCTGGAGATCGTTGAGTTTAGCGGCTTTGTCACCACGGATCAACTCACCGCCAAGGAGGCAAGCCGGGGGGACTTTTACCCGATGCCCGCCGGGACGCCGTGGGGGGCCAAGTGGGAGTACGGCTGGTTCAAGGGTGACGTCTTGCTGCCCGAGCAGGCGGCCGGGCACCGCGTTGTCCTCAAGGTGGATGTGGGTGCCGAGAGCGCGGTCTACCTAAATGGTGCCTCTGCTGGGGCCGTGGACGAGCGCCACCGGGAGATCACGCTGGCGGTGAGCGGCGTTCCTGGCGCCGAGTACGAGGTGCTGCTCGAGGGTTATGCTGGCCACGGCCCGCGCGTCTCGCACGCCGGTCCCACGCCGCCCGGCCGCAAGACGGTGCCCGAGCCGCCGCCGGCGCAGTGCGTGGTCGGTGAGAGCTCCTTCGGCGTGTGGGAGGAGGACATCTACCAACTGTGGCTCGACCTCGAGACGCTGTGGCAGGTGCGCGAGAACGTCGACCAAGAGTTGCTGCGTGTGGCCGAAATCGACGCCGGGCTGCGCGATTTTACCACCACCGTCGATTTCGAGCTGGAGCGCGAGCAGATGCTGGAGACGGTGCGCGCCTGCCGCGAGCGACTCAAGCCGCTGCTGGCGTGCGTCAACGGGTCCACCGCGCCGACGCTGTTCGCCTTTGGTCACTCCCACATCGACGTGGCCTGGCTGTGGCCGCTGGCCGAGACCGAGCGCAAGTGCGTGCGCACCTTTTCCACGCAATTGGCCCTGATGGAGGAGTATCCCGAGTTCAAGTTCCTGCAGAGCCAGCCGCACCTCTACCGCATGGTCAAGACGCACTATCCCGATCTCTACGAACGCGTCCAGGCCGCGGTCAGGGCGGGGCAGTGGATGCCCGATGGCGCGGTGTGGGTCGAGCCGGATACGAACATCTCCAGTGGAGAGAGCCTGACCCGGCAGTTCATTCACGGCAAGCGCTTTTACCGCGACGAGTTCGGCGTCGAGTGCGAGATGCTTTGGCTGCCGGACGTGTTTGGCTATTCCGGCGCGCTGCCGCAGATCATGCGCGGCTGCGGCGTCAGGTATTTCTCGACGCAAAAGATCTTTTGGACCTACCATGGCGGCGATCCTTTTCCCTACAACACGTTCACCTGGGAGGGGATCGATGGCTCCGAGGTGCTGGTGCATCTGCACAACGACTATAATTCGCACACCGATCCTGTCTCCGTGATCCAGCGCTGGAACGAGCGCGTGCAGAAGGGCTCGATCTCCACGCGCCTGTTCCCCTTCGGCTATGGCGATGGCGGCGGCGGGCCGACGCGCGACCACCTGGAGTTCCTGCGCCGGGAGCGAGACCTGGAAGGCGTGCCCAGGGTCAAGATCGCCTCGCCCATCGCGTATTTCAAGGATCAAGAGGCCATGGGCTGGCCCGCCGCGCGCTACGTAGGCGAACTGTACTTCCAGGCCCATCGCGGCACCTATACCTCGCAGGCGCGCACCAAGCGCGGCAACCGCAAGAGCGAGTTTGCCCTGCGCGAGGCGGAGCTGTGGGGCGTCGTTGCACAGGCGCTGAAGGGGTTTGCGTTCCCCGGCGCGGAGATCGACGAGGCGTGGAAGGCCGTGCTGCTGAACCAGTTCCACGATATCATCCCTGGCTCCTCGATTCACCGCGTCTACGAGGAGGCCGAGGCTGCCTACGCAGGCGTGATCGACGCGGCCGGTCGAGTTGCGCAGGAGGCAATGGCGAGCCTCACGGATGACTCCCAGGCGCTGACTATCTTTAACTCGCTTTCCTGGGAGCGCGAGGCGCTGGTCGCCTTGCCGGAGGGGTGGGGAGGCGCGGCGGATGCGGCAGGCGCTCCTTTGCCTTGTCAGTCGGTCGATGGCAGGGCGCGGGTCGAGGTGATGGTGCCTGCGTGTGGGTGGACGACTTTGCACCTAGATCGAGAACCCCGGTTTCTCGAAAGAAACCCGGTTTCTGTCGCCCCTGACCTGCTGGAAAACGACGTACTGCGCGTCACGTTCGACGAGTGTGGACGCATCGTCAGCATCTGGGACAAGGAGGCGGTACGGGAGTTGGCTGCAGGCCCGTGTAACGATCTCAGGATGTACAAGGACGTGCCCTCGCGCTTCGACGCCTGGGACATCGACAGCATGTACACCCTCACGCCGGTCGCGCTCGACGAGCCGGCGCAGATCGAGGTCGTGGCTGCTGGTCCCCTCTTTGCCACGTTGCGCGTCACGCGCAGGCTGCACGATTCGACGCTGATCCAGGAGATCACGCTGCGGCGCGGCAGCCGGCGGGTCGATTTCCACACGGTCGTCGATTGGCAGGAGAGCCACAAGCTGCTCAAGGTCAATTTCCCGGTGGCGGTGCATGCCGACGAGGCGGTCCACGAGATCCAGTTTGGCCACATCCGGCGGCCCAACCATGCCTCTCGCCCGTTCGACGCCGACCGCTTCGAGGTCGCCAGTCAAAAGTGGACGGCGCTGGTGGAGGAGAACCACGGCTGCGCGGTGCTCAACGACTGCAAGTACGGCGTCAACGTGCCGGGCAACGCGATCAACCTGACGCTGCTCAGGTCGCCTCTTGCGCCGGACATGACTGCCGACAAGGGCCGCCAGGAGTTTGTCTACGCTTTTTATACCTGGAACGGAAGCCTCTTCGAGAGTCCTCTGGTGCGCGAGGCGTATGACCTCAACGTGCCTGTGACGAATGCCGCAGGCGCGGCGGGGAGTCGCTCGCTGTTCTCGGTCGCCGCTCCCAACGTGATCGCCGAGACGGTGAAGCCGGCTGAGGATAGGAGCGGCGATATCGTTGTTCGCCTGTACGAATCCAAACGCGCGGCCACGCGCTGCACGCTTTTCACCTCGCTGCCGGTCGCCGGGGCCGTGCAGACTGATATGCTGGAGAACGAACTGGAAGAGCTGGCTTTGAATGATGGTCGGGTGGACCTCGATTTTCGTCCGTTCGAGGTCAAGACGGTGCGCTTGAAGCTCAACACATAGGGGGATTTGAAAATGTCGTCAGACGAACGCCAGGAATTACTCGAACTGTATCAGGGTCTGCGCGTGGCCGACGTGCGCGATGGGATGGACTGGAACATGATGCACCACTATGGTTCGATGTCGCCCGATATTCGCCCGCTGTTCCGCACGCGCGCATATGGCATCGCGCGCACCGCCCGCTACCTGCCTTTCCAGGGCCCGGTTCCCAAGCTGACGCCCGAGGAGTACACCGAGTGGTCGGGCTGGTACTATGGCCAGGTGTGCACCTACCCCTGGATGGATGACGTCGAGGAGGGCGACTTTATCGTCATCGACCAGAGCGGCGTGGACGTGGGACTGATGGGTTCCAGCAACGGGCTGGGGGGGATCAAGAGGGGGGCGCGCGGCTATGTGAGCAACGGCAGCGCCCGCGATACCGACGAGCTCATCCTGCAGCAAGTCCCCTTCTGGTTCAAGTTCGCCTCGCAGAAGATGGACCAGGGACGCATCCAGTTTGACGCCAAAGACGTCCCGGTGGCCGTCGGCGGCGTGGTCGTCTATCCGGGCGACGTCGTCGTGGCCGATGGCGACGGGGTCATCGTCGTGCCTCGCAAGATCGCGCGCGAGGTGGCCAAGTACGCGCGCCGTGAGCTGGATCACGACAAGGTGGATAGGAGAAAGCTGTACGAAGAGCTGGGCATGCCGCTGGACGAGACCGTGCTTTAGCCCGGCCTGCGGCGGATGCTGCGCACGGCCAGGGCCGCGATGACCATTACCCCAATCGCTGCCACGACCAGTTCGGGATAGTCGCCTGCGAAAGAGGCCGCCGCTTGAGGCAGGGTGGGGGTCGGCGGGGGTGTGGGGAGCGGTGTGGGGGTGGCCGTCGGCGAGGGGGTGAGGGTTGGCAGCGGCGTGGCGGTGGGTGCAGACGTGGCTGTAGGCACGGGGGAAGGCGTCGGCGTCGATGTGGGGGTTTGGGTAGGCGTCGGCGAGGGCAGGGGAGTGGGGGCTTGGGTCGGCGGGGCAGTTGGCGGTGGGGGTGCCTCCAGGGGTGCCAGCGGGCTGGCGCGGTATTGGTCGCCCAGCTCTCGCGTCAGGTTCAGGTAAAAATCGCCATAGCTCACACTGGGCTCGATCTGGGTGCCCTCCAACCACTCGTTGAAGCTGGTGATGATGACCATGTCCGCGCCGCTCTGGATGGCCCCTTCCCAGCAGCGGCGGTAATAGTCGCCGCCGGCCCGGTCGCGGACAAAGGCGTCGCTGCGGCCGGTGACCAGGTCGTCGTAGCCGGGCATCGCCGTGGCGACCCAGTATCGATCCGCGTCGTGCTCGGCGCTCCAGTCGCGAATCCAGCGCGACCACTTGAGAAGCTGCTGCTCGGGCTGGGCGTCCCAGGCCACGCTGTAGAGGTGATGTCCGTCGAACTGCTCCATGTGGGATAGCGTTACTCCCTCCTCGATCCAGATGCTCGTGCGACCGGGGTCCACCTGGTTGCGGATGGCGACCCACGACTCCACGGGGAAGCGCCCCTGCCGCCAGAAGAAAATGACCGGTTTACCTCCTATGCGCAGATAGGCCGGGTGGTTGGCATGGACGCTCAACAGGTATTGCAGGGCCGCCACTACGTCCGCCTCGGAATGGAAGAAGGGGCTGACGACCTCAAAGTCCACCGCCGCCTTGAAACCGTGTGCGGCGGCAATGTCGAGCAGGGCAGCAAAGTTGGGCTCGGTCTGGTTGTTCTCGATTTGCGGGCCGTACCAGGATTGGACAAAGGCGTCGATGCCAGCTTGTTTTCCCTGCAGGACGTGCCGCTCGATGGCGGCGGGGTCGGTGGAGACGTAGGGTTGCACTGGCTGGTCGGAGAGGGATTTCTGCCAAAAGGTCTCATCGTACCAGGCGTAGTAAAAGGCCAGCACGAGCCTTTCGTCCTGGGCTTTGGTGGGAGTGAAAGGCAGACAGGCGATGAGGGCTGTTGCCACTAGAAGCAGGGTGAGCTTTCGATTCATCTTGGCGCCAATTGTACCATGCCTGCGCTGTTGCGTGAAGTGTCGTTCGATGAGGATTCCTTGCTCCCCGGCCCTCTTTCTCTAAAGGGCTGAGCAGTAACATCCACATCTTCGATGTGACGCATTTCAATGCCTCGGAAAAGGAATTCTTTGGGGTGTGGGCGGGTGCGAAGCGCCCGCCCGCATCCCAAATCTCACTCTTTATACAGTAACAGGGTAATCACCAGTAACATCCGGTTGACGCAATTCGCAATAGGTGGTATGCTAACACCAATTCAAAGTCATCAACGCTTATCATCTTCTTGCTATTTCCAAGCCCAGGAAGGGGCGGAGGTTTGCCGATCAGTTCAGGCGTTATATTTTCGTCACCTTTCCGGCGTGGGCTGTTCCGCTGATTGCTGGCTTGTATCTGCTTTTCGCCGAGTTCTCATGGCTGCTTTTGGCACTCGTGGCCGCGTTTGGCTTGTTTGGATTTCTAGTTTTTCCGTATATCTCACGTGACGTGTGTGCCACTTGCAAGAATGCCAGGAACTGCCCGCGCCATCAGACGCGATTCGTGGCTTTGGGGCGTGAAGGATCGCAAGATGCTGCGGAGAAGGTGCCTATGAAGACCCGATTTCGGCGCTTGATTGCCCCTCCGGTGTTTGAGGGTGATGAGGAAAAGACGCGCATCGCACATTTGTTGAACACGATTCTGTTCATCGTCTTTGGGTTGGTGGCGATTTACACCGGCGTCACCTTGATAACGGATATTAACCTGGTTGGCCTGGCTGTAGAGGGCATTATGCTTGTAGGGTCTTTGGGTTTGTTGTTGCTCATACGCCGTGGTTACGTTCGCTTGACTAGCTGGGTCTTGGCGCTTTTGTTGTGGGTGTTAATTTCCGTAGGCACGTATTACTACGGCGGCTTATCGGGATCAGGAATCAGTAGCTTTTTTGGCATTGTTCTCATCGCTGGCTTGCTGTTGGGCGGACGGTTGGCACTTTTATTTGCTGGATTATGCGTGCTGTCTACGGCTGCGATGCTCGCCACCGAGGTAGTTGGAGTGGCGCCGCCACCTCCCGAGTTTATTACCCCAACTTACCGCTGGGCCGAGTTCAGCACGACGATTGGTGGCGTTGCCAGCCTGTTTTACCTCGTCATCCGTAGCCTGGAGGTAGCGCTTGGGCGGGCGCGCCGCAACGAGAGGGAAGCGATTGAGGCCAGCCATTTCAAGTCTCAGTTGATTGCCCGGATCAGCCACGAGTTGCGCACGCCCTTGGGGGCTATATTGGGCCTGACCGAGATGCTCGATTGTGCGGTTTGCGGCCCGCTCTCTGCCGAACAGCGCCAGGTCGCGGCAAAGATCGTTCGCAATTCGCAGCGCCTGAACAGTCTCGTTGCCCAGTTGTTGGATCAGTCTTATTTTGAGTCGGGTGAGCTAAAGTTGAAGGCTGAGAAGTTTTCTCCAAGGCCATGATCGAAAACGTCGTGGCTGTTCTAAGGCCAGCGGTGGAAAGCAAGGGGTTGCTTTGTAAAGCGGAAATTGCGGACACTGTGCCCGATATCGTGATTGGCGATCCGGGCAGGGTGGAACAGATTCTGTATCATTTGCTTGAGAATGCAATCAAGTTCACGGCGATGGGCTCTATAGATGTCCGAGCTTATTGTCCGAACGATGGGCGGTGGGTGATGCAGGTCGCAGATACAGGGATCGGTATACCTGAGGAAGCGCGAGAGTATATCTTTGATCCCTTCCGGCAGGTGGACGAATCGGTTACTCGGGAATGTGACGGGGTTGGGCTGGGCTTGGCTGTTGTCAAACAGTTGGTGACTTTGATGGGCGGTGTGGTTACGTTGGAAAGTGAGGTCGGGCGTGGAAGCACATTTAGGGTTTCTTTACCCCTGGAGTTAGTTGAGGAGGGGGATGATGGCTAAACCATTTGCGTTAGTGATTGAAGATCACGAGGATCACACGATCATTTTCGACAACGCGCTGGCGATGGCCGGTTTCGAGACCGAGGTTGTTATGGATGGCGCCTTGGCTCAGAAGCGTCTAGCTGAGACAGTGCCTGCCGTGGTCGTCCTTGACCTGCATTTGCCAAAGGTCTCGGGTCAGACGCTTCTGGAACAAATTCATTCCGATGAGCGGCTGACCAAGACCAAAGTCGTGGTGATTACAGCCGACGAAGCGGTCACGCAGAACAGCATAGAGGGTGCTGACTTGGTTTTGATCAAGCCGGTCAGTTTCTCGTACCTGCGCTCGGTTATGAAGGATTTTCTTGCACATTCTTGACTTGGTATTGGGAGCAGTGGCCGCTTTGAAGAGGTGTGAGCCGCTTGCATCGTGCAGGCGGTTTTCATTGCTTAGTCGTCGTTCAAAAACAACTTTGCATTTTGGTTGCAAGCGAGGAATCACCCTGAGCGTGTCGAAGGGCGATTTCGGGCAAGTTTTCGAGCTCGGAGCTGCAAAAGTCACCCTTCGACGGGCTCAGGATGA
>JAFGED010000158.1 GCA_016931785.1 Anaerolineae bacterium | reverse complement strand
GAGGTGCGCATCGGCGAGCTGAGCGCCGAGGACGTGGATCAGCTGGTCGTCGTGCGCGGCAGCGTCGTCGAGGTGATCCCCTTCTCCTCCGGCGTCAAGCTCACGCTGGACGATGGCTCCGGTGCAATCACGCTTCTCCTGTGGCAGGACGTCTACGAGGCGCTGCCCGAAAGTGCGGCGCTGGGCGTGGGGGCGGAGATCGAGGTGCAGGGAGAGGTCTCTGAGTACGAGGGCGAGCTGGAGGTGATCCCCGAGCTGGCCGAGGACGTGCGCGTTCTCTCCGCCGCCCCGCCGCCGGAGGTGGTGGCGGTCGGCGCGCTGACGGCCGCCGACGTGGGGCGCGTGGTGACGCTGCGCGGGACGCTCGGCGAGCCGGAAGCGTTCTCGAGCGGGGTCAGGTTCCCGCTGGACGATGGGACCGGCAGCATCATCCTGCTGCTGTGGGATAACGTCTACGACGATATCCCGGAGACCGGCCGGTTGGTGTCCGGCGCGCAGGTCGAGGTGACGGGGCGGGTCGAGGAGTACCGGGGCGATCTGGAGATCGTGCCGGAGGCGGATGGAGTGAGGATAGTCGACGGGGAGTAGAGAGGAGGTTGATATGCGTAGAGTGGCACTCGTAAGTATCGCAGGCTTGCTTTTGGTGGCAGTGACAGGGTGCGGGTGTGCGCCGGAGGCGGCGACGGCCAAGCCGCTGCCTGGGGTGGCGACGGCTGCGCCCACGTCCATTCCGACGGCGACGCCGACGCCGTTCCCGACGGACACGCCGGTACCGACCGGCACGGCCGAACCGACGCACACACCTGCGCCGAGCGACACGCCTGCGCCGACGTTCACTCCTACCCCTGCCGCGACGGCGACGCCGGCGGTGGTGCTGGCGCGCATCGGCGATGTCACCGCCGCCCGCGCCGGCGAGGAGGTGACGGTCGAGGCGGAGGTGGTCGGCGCGGCCAGTTTCTCGGCGGGCTTCAAGTTCACGCTCGACGACGGCACGGGGCAGATCGCGCTGCTGATGTGGCACGACGTCTATGACGACTGCTGGGATGCGCCCAAGATCAACCTGGGCGCGCGCGTGCGCGCGACGGGCGAGATCGGTGAGTTCGAGGGGGAGCTGCAGATCGCGCCGAGCTTTGGCGGGGACGTCAAGGCTGTCGAGGGGGCCGCCCCTTGGGCCGCCCCGCGCGATATCGGCTCCCTCTCCGGCAGCGACGCAGGCCAGCGGGTGATGATCGAGGGGCGCGTCATCCGCGTGGAGGGAAGCGCGGGCTGGGCCAAGATTTTCGTCGGCGACGATACCGGAGAGGTGGTCGTCTTTATCTGGAGCAACGTCCTCGAGCGCATTCCCGGCAACACCAAGTTGGGCGTGGAGGGCACGCGCGTGCGCGTCGTCGGCACGCTGGAGGTATACGATTACAACCTGGAGGTGGTGCCGGCGCTGCCGTACGACGTGGTGGTGCTGGAGTGATCGCGTTGAGGAATTGGTAATGGCTGCAAGTGAAATGGTCGTGATGTTACTGGCAGCCGCGGCCGGCGCGGCGGCGGCATCGGTGCTGGCGCTGGTGCCGGCGCTGCACATCTACAACGTGGCCGGGTTCATCATCCTGGCCACGGGGACGCTGGGCGAGTTTGTGCCTCCCGAGCTCCTGGCGATGTTCTTCCTGGGGTTGATCACCGGCTATGCGATGCTGAACACCATCCCCAGCATCTTTTTATCCGCGCCCGATGATTCGACCGTTTTCGTCGTCCTGCCGGGGCAAAAGTATCTCCTTCAGCAGCGTGGGTACGAGGCAGTGGTGCTGACCGGCCTGGGAGGCTTGGGCGGCATCGCGGTGCTGGCGCTGCTGACGCCGGTCGCTTCGACCCTTTTCCCTGCGGTGCGGGCCATCCTCCAGCCACACCTGCACTGGATCCTGTGGACGGTGATCGCCTACATGCTCATCTCCGAGTGGCCCAAGGGGTCTGACCGCGCGCCGGCCGGATTCCGCCGCTGGTGGGACGGGTGGAAGAGCCTCACGGCCGGGCTGATCACGTTTTTGCTTTCGGGGTTGCTCGGCTTTGTGCTGCTCTATCGCAGCCTGGTGCCCGTGACGATCGCCTACCAGAACTTACTCCCGGCCTTTGTCGGCCTCTTTGCCGTGCCGTGGATTTTGCAGAACGTCCTCTCGCGGGTCGAGCTGCCGGAGCAGTATATCGCCAAGAGCGTGGACGCGACGCCTTGGCTGATTTTTCGCGGGACGTTTGCCGGGGCTTTAGGCGGGCTCTTTGCCGCCTTCTTCCCCGTCGTGACCGGCGGCCTGGGTGGGTTCCTCGCCGGGCACGCCACGGCGCAGCGCGACGACCGGCTGTTCATCATCTCGCAGGGGGCGTCGAAGGTGGTCTACTATGTGGGCGGGTTTTTGCTATTTTTCGTGCCCGGGCTGCACCTGACGCGCGGTGGGATGGCCTGGATGTTGAGCAGCCTGTGGTCCTCGTACACGCCGCAGACCTACTACCTGGCCGTCGCTGCCGTCGTCCTTTCCGGCGTCCTATCCTTCTTTCTCCTCTTGTTGATGACGCGGGTGGCGATAAAGTTGGTCGGCAAGGTGCGCTACCGCTGGGTCAGCCTGGGCACGCTGGCGGTGCTGTTTGCTATCGTGATCGGGATGACGGGTTGGGGAGGCTTGCTGATCTGTGCCGTCGCCACCGGCATCGGCCTCATCCCCGTCCTGTGGGGCTCCAGGCGGATGAACTGCATGGGCGTGCTGCTGCTGCCGATCGCGCTGAATATGGCCGGAGCGGGGGCTGTGGTGGCGGGATGGTTGGGGCTTATCTAGGGGCTTTCTTCGTCTTCCGCCTCTGCAGAGTCGGCGGGCTTGCCCATCAGCACCCGTATAGCTCGCAACAGGGTGTCGCGTACGCCCGGGTTCTTGACCGCTCTTACCTGGGACGCTAACATTTTTATATCCGGGCCTGCTTGCTCAAATTGCTCGAAAACAACGTCGGGTTGTTCGCTTTTGCTCATTGTGCTTCCTCTTGGTATCCGGTTATGCTTTATCCTCTATCGCGTACCGCGTCCTTGCCGACCGGTGCTTTCCGCACTTGGTGCACCGCCAGGCGGTGACGACCTTGACGCGCCCGGTGAGCAGGAGCAGGGGCAGAGGTCGCTGTATCCATTCCTCTCGCTCGTGCCGGGTGTGAATGCCACACCGCTTGCATTCGATAATGCGCGTCTCTATCTTTTGCTTTGGCACAGTGACATTTTAGCATAGTTTGGGGGACTGTGCCAAATTTTTGTTGAGCTACGGGTGCATTTGCCCCCTGGTGCAGCGGGCGCTCGGTTTCCAGCGAAATAGGCATGACACACGCTTTGGCGTTCATCAGACAGCAGCAAATGCACCCCGGCAGTTTGGGCTTGCGCTCAAACTACACCTTGGTAACACCATTTCCTCACAATCAGCAAGCTGCCCCGTACAATCTCTGTCTGAGGCTGAGCAGCTCGCGCCGCATCTCGGCGTCCTCCGCGATCAGGCCGGCGATGCGCTCGCAGCCGTAGAGCACGGTGGTGTGATCGCGGCCGCCCAGCAGCGCTCCGATCTGGGGCAGGGAGG